>JAQCBB010000012.1 GCA_027621535.1 Pseudomonadota bacterium
AATTAAGCATCATCTGCCAAATTATGGATCAATTGGCTCTGCAGGATTAGACTTAAGAGCATGCATTGAAGAAGAGTTAATTATCCAACCAAATGAAACAATACTCATACCCACCGGGCTTGCCATCTATATTCAAAATCCAGATTATGCAGCCTGTATACTCCCTCGGTCGGGTTTGGGTCATAAACACGGTATTGTGTTAGGCAATTTAATTGGATTGATTGACTCTGACTATCAAGGTGAACTAATGGTGTCTTGCTGGAATCGATCTGATAAAGCCTACCCTATCCAACCTTTTGATAGAATTGCTCAGATGATTATCATCCCCATTCTTCAAGCGACACTTAATATTGTGGACGATTTTAATGCTTCTGAAAGGGGTTCTGGTGGCTTTGGAAGTACTGGAAAAGCATAAAAAACACTTGTTAAACACCCCTATTTTGTGGTTTAATAGTCGTTTTTCAAATTCAAGAGTTTATTATGGCAAAAGAATGTCAAGTCACAGGTAAAAAGCCTGTTAGTGGAAATAATGTTTCACACGCAAACAATAAAACAAAACGTAGATTCATGCCAAACTTACAAAATAAAAAGTTTTGGGTTGAAAGTGAAAATCGTTGGGTTTCCCTGAAAATATCAAATGCAGCTCTCAGAACCATTGACAAACTTGGTATTGACACTGTTATAGCTAAAATGAAAGCAGAAGGTAAAAAGATATGAGAGAGAAAATCAAGCTAGAATCTACTGCTGGTACTGGTCACTTCTACACTACGACAAAAAATAAGAAAAATACGCCCGATAAGATGGAAATTAAAAAATTTGATCCAAAGGCTAGAAAGCACGTCATTTACAAAGAAACAAAATTAAGCAAATAGTAGTAGCTACTCTTAAAAACCTTAATATTTGATCATTTATTAATTATTTCTACGGTTCTATATGGATATGGTATTTCAATACCTTTCGCTTGAAACTCTTTCCATATCTTTTTATTTATATCTGATTTAAGTGACAGCGATCCTTCTTCAGGGTCAAGGATGTAGAAAGATAAAAGTATATCAATGCCATTATCTCCAAATCCTGTTAGATAGACGTTTGGTTCTGGGTCTTTTAAAACTCTTTTTTCGGATTTTGCCGCTTTTAACATAATTTCGAAGGCTGTATCCACAGATGACTTATAGCTAATTTGAACCTCGATTGACACTCTCTCCTTACGATCTGAAAATGAATGATTCACAATATTTTCTGAAATTAATGTTTCATTTGGAATGATTACTTCAACTCCATCAAGTTTTCTTAGGACGGTATATCTTGATCGTATTAATGTAACAACCCCATAGTGCTCCCCTACAATTAAAATATCTCCAATATGAATTGATTTATCGATGAGAATAATAAATCCACATACATAATTACTAGCAATTTTTTGAAGCCCAAAAGCTAAACCAAAGCCAAATGCGCCTCCGAAAATACTCAAAATAGTAAGGTTAATCCCTATAGATGAAAGAGCGATAACAACCGCAATAAAGTATAAAAATATTCTAAAAACATTATTTATCATTACTTTAGCATTTGCATTTAGATGGCTAACTTTCATCAATTTATTTTTAATAAACTTACTAATTGTCATCGCAATTAAAATAGACAAAAATATTGCAATAATGGCTTGAACCATCATTAATAAAGAAAGGTTTTGAGAGCCGATTTTAAATGTGACAGCATCTAATGAATTAATAAACTCGGGCAGTACGCCAGTTATTTGCAATGCTAATACAACCCAAATCACACCTGAAACAGTATTTTCAAATGCTCTTAATATTGAATTTGGTTTTGACAAATATCTCATCAAATAAACAGAAAGTCTAATAACTACAAGAGCTATTAATAGTTTTTGAACTAATACTAATAGTCCATGTGAAAAAAATATTGTTGAAATAGTCTGAGCAAATCCAATCATAATAATTGCACATATAGGGAAAATAACTTTGATTAAGCCTTCAGTAATAACTTTATTTTTTGCTTTTGAATTTTTTGATACAAACCTTCTTAATGTATCAGCAACAAAGAAATAAGATAGCGCAATTGAAGACACTGCTATTGCAAGCTCTATGAGTGTATTAAAATTTAAATAACTTGAGTAATCAAAGAGTTGGAAAGTCATAAGATAACTATATAAGAACTAAAGTTGCTAGCCCTAAAAAGATAAAAAAACCTCCGCTATCAGTCATAGCCGTAATTAAAACACTCGACCCAACTGCAGGATCACGACCAGATTTGCTAAGAATTAAAGGTATTATAACACCCATTATGGCTGCAAGAATCAGATTTAAAGTCATGGCTGTTGTCATGACAATTGCTAAGCCTAAATTATTGTATAAGAAGAAAGAAATAAACCCTAAGACTCCTCCCCACAACAATCCATTGAGGATTGCAACACCTATCTCTTTGAATAATAATTTTCTTAAATGATTTAGAGATACTTGGCCAAGTGCAATTGCCCTGACAATCATTGTTGTTGTTTGATTTCCAGAATTTCCTCCCACACCAGCAACAATTGGCATTAACGCAGCCAAGGCTACTACTTTTTCTATTGAACCTTCGAATACTCCGATTACTCGAGATGCAATCAAAGCCGTGATAAGATTAATTGCTAGCCATGCCCATCTATTACGCACCGATTTCCAAATAGATGAAAATATATCTTCATCTTCACGAAGACCAACCATTGATAACTGATTACTATCACTTTCCTCACGAATATAATCCATTACAGAATCAACAGTTATTCGACCCACTAATCTATTATCTTCATTCACAACAGGCGCTGTAACAAGATCATATCTTTCAAAAGCTTTTGCTGCTTCTGTGGCATCATCGTTTGCTTTAAATAAAACAGCTTCATTAGACATCACTTCCTTCACCATTAATTCTGGTTCATTGACAACGATCTTCTTAAGAGGGAGAACACCCAATATTTTTTGTGATCTACTAACAACAAATAATTTATCTGTTAATTCTGGAAGTTTTTTAATTTTTCTTAAATACCTTAATACAACCTCAATAGAAATATCATCTCTGATAGTAACAATATCGAAATCCATTAATGCACCAACCTGATCCTCAGGATAAGATAGAGCGGACTCTAACCTTTCTCTATTATTTGTGTCCAAGCTATCAAGTAGATCTTGTAAAACATCTTCAGGAAGATCTGCAGCAATATCAGCAATTTCATCCGTATCTAATTGTTCTGCTGCTGCTAACAATTCTGTGCTGTCCATATCAGCAATTAGAGTTTGTCGAACACTATCTGAGACCTCAATCAATATTTCACCGTCTCGATCCGCCCTGACAAGATCCCAAACAATCAATCGATCATCTAAAGGAAGAGACTCTAAAATAAATGCTACGTCAGCTGGATGAAGAGAATTTAAAATTTTTCCAAGAGATGATAAATTTTGCTTTTGGACTAAATTTTTAATTAATTTTTGCTTAGGCATTTTTTGTTTATCAACAAGATCCTCAACAATCTTATTCTTTCCAAGAAGCTCATTAACATCTTGAAGTAATTTGCTTAAATTTTCTTTATTTTTTTGATCCATAATTTTCTTTATTATGATTTATTTAATCAAATATTCAAAACTTTAATCTAAAAAAAAAGCCGGTAAAACCGGCTTATTCAAATAATTTGAATATTTTATTTTTTCTCAGCTGCTGGTTTAGCTGCTTTTTTCTCAGCTGCTGGTTTAGCTGCTTTTTTCTCAGCTGCTGGTTCATCATTTTCAACTTTTTCTTTATGAAGCGGGCGATCAACGAGCTCTACAAACGCCATAGGTGCATTATCACCTTTCCTAAAACCACATTTAAGAATTCGAAGATATCCACCATTTCTAGTTTTATATCTAGGTCCTAACTCATTAAAAAGTTTTGCAACAACTTCATCGTCTCTTAATTTAGAAAAAGCTATTCTTTGATTTTGTACTGATGAACTTTTTGCAAGAGTTATTAATGGCTCAGCATACTTGCGAAGTTCTTTTGCTTTTGGCAAAGTGGTACGAATAACTTCATTTTCTAGTAATGAAGCAGTCATGTTCTTGAACATTGCTTTTCTATGGCTACTTGTTCTATTTAATTTTCTGTGGCTGTTACCATGTCTCATAATATTTCCAAAATTAATTAATTTGATTCAACGCCTTGTGGTGGCCAATTTTCAACTTTCATTCCCAAAGACAAACCTTTAGTAGCTAAAATATCCTTTATTTCATTTAAAGATTTTCTTCCTAAATTCGGAGCCTTTAAAAGGTCATTTTCATGCCTTTGAATAAGATCACCAATGTAATATATATTTTCTGCTTTGAGGCAATTTGCGGAACGAACTGTAAGCTCTAGATCATCTACGGGACGAAGTAGAACAGGATCAATTTGTGGTGCTTGTTTAACTTCTACCTCAGTTAATTCACTTTCCAAATTAGCAAAGACAGATAGCTGGCCCATGAGAATTCTTGCAGCATCACGAATTGCTTGTTCGGCATCAACAACGCCGTTTGTCTCAACATCCATAATTAGTTTATCTAAATCTGTTCTTTGTTCAACTCGGGCACTTTCAACCACATAGCTAACCTTCATTATAGGACTAAACGACGCATCAATCATTAAGTGGCCAACTGAATTGGCTTCTTCCTTATTGAATCTCTGAGGAACAGGCTGATATCCTCGACCCATTTCAACTTTTGCTTCAATATTTAAATTTCCACCTTTGTTGACATTTGCAATTACTAAATTTTTATTAACTATTTCAACGTTATGTGGAAGCTCAAAATCAGCAGCTGTAACTTCACCTTCTGAGTCCTTTTTCAAGTGAATAGTAGCCTCGCTTCCATCATGAATCTTGAGGGCAACTTTTTTTAGATTTAATAAAATATCGACAACATCTTCTTGAACACCATCAATTGTAGAGTACTCGTGAACTACGCCATCTATTTTAACTTCAGTTATTGCAAAACCAGCGATTGAAGATAATAAAACTCTTCGAAGTGCATTTCCTATAGTAAAACCAAAACCTCGTTCCATAGGCTCTAAAACTACCCTAGCTCTGTTGGGGTTAACTAAATCTACATCAACAATTCTTGGTTTTAAATATTCTGTTGGACTAATTTGCATAAAAATCCTTATTTTAAATTTTATTTATTTTTTATTTTGAATACAATTCAACAATTAATGACTCATTAATTGTTGGTGGCAAATCATCGCGCTGTGGTTTATTTTTGAAAGTCCCAGTAAGTTTTTTAATGTCGACCTCAACCCACTCTGGAAATCCTCTTTCTTCAGCAGCTTCTGAGGCAGCCTTAACGCGTAATTGATTTTTAGATGCTTCCGCTACAGCCACTTGATCCCCTGGTTTTATTTGATAAGATGGAATATTTACTCGATTACCGTTCACAGTAATTGAATTATGTCTTACTAATTGTCGTGATTCTGATCGAGAAACTCCGATACCCATTCTGTATACGACGTTATCTAATCTTGACTCAAGCAACTGTAGTAAATTTTCACCAGTTACCCCTTTTAGACGGTCAGCTTCAGCATAATAGGAGCGAAATTGTTTTTCAAGAATTCCATATATTTTTCTCAATTTTTGTTTTTCTCTTAGCTGTACACCATAATCAGACAACCTGCCTCCTCTTCTTTGACCATGTTGGCCAGGCGGATAGCTTCTTTTTTCAATTCCACATTTATCGGTAAAACATTTTTCACCTTTCAGGAACAGTTTTTCTCCTTCACGGCGACATTGTTTACATTTTGGGTCTAAGTTTCTTGCCAACTTTAATCTCCTTAAATTCTTCTTTTCTTAGGTGGTCTGCAGCCGTTGTGAGGAACTGGGGTCACATCTTGTATTGCAGTAATTTTCAAACCTATTGAGTTAAGAGCTCTAACAGAAGATTCTCTTCCGGGTCCAGGGCCTTTGATACGAACTTCAATATTTTTTACACCATATTCTTGTGCAGCTTTACCTGCCGTTTCAGCGGCAACCTGTGCAGCAAATGGTGTACTTTTTCTTGAACCCTTAAATCCAGCGCCTCCAGATGTAGCCCAAGATAAGGCATTACCCTGTCTATCAGTAATTGTTATGATTGTGTTATTAAAAGAAGCATGAACGTGAGCTATACCTTCAGCAACATTCTTTTTAATTTTCTTTTTAATCCTTATATTAGGTTTTGCCATGTTTTAGCCTTTATTTTTTAATTGAACGGATGGGACCTTTTCTCGTGCGCGCATTTGTTTTTGTTCGCTGACCTCTTACAGGCAATCCTCTCTTATGTCTCGTTCCCCTATAGCAGTTAAGGTCCATAAGACGTTTGATATTCATAGTAACTTCTCTTCTCAAGTCACCTTCTATCTGGTATTTAGCTATTTCATTTCTTAGTTTCTCAACATCGTTATCGTCAAGGTCCTTAATTCTCGTTGACGCATTCACACCCACAGATTTACATATGCTTTCTGCTGTCGTTCTTCCAATACCATAGATAGAGGTTAAAGCTATAACGGCATGTTTATTGTCTGGTACGTTTACCCCTGCTATACGAGCCATAATTTCTCCAAAATATTAGGCAATTTACTAAAAAGAAAGTCGTAAATTATATCAATTTTTAATAGATAATACAATTACTCAACCTTGTCTTTGTTTGTGACGTGGGTCTTTACAAATTACTCTGACAACTCTTCGTCTTCGAATAACTTTACAATGTCTACATAATGCTTTCACTGATGCTCTAACTCTCATAATTTTTCCTTAATTACTATTTTACTTTTCTCTAAAAGTAATTCTGCCTTTACTTAAATCATAAGGCGTCATTTCGACCGTCACTTTATCACCAGGTAAGATACGAATATAATTCATACGCATTTTCCCAGAAATAAAACCTAAAACTTCATGTCCATTCTCGAGCTTAACTTTAAAAGTGGCATTAGGTAAGTTCTCCAGAATCTCACCTTGCATCTCAATAATGTCTTCTTTAGCCATTAGCGAATTATTCCTTGTTGACCTTTGAAGTTAGCTTTTTTCAATAAACTATCGTACTGATAAGACATCATTTGTGATTGGACTTGAGTCATAAAATCCATTGCTACAACAACTATAATCAATAATGAGGTACCGCCAAAATAAAATGGTGTATTAAATTTAAGAATAAGAAATTCAGGAAACAAGCATACCAAAGTAATATATATTGCTCCAACTAGAGTTAATCTACCCATAATCGTATCAATGAATTTTGCAGTTTGTTCACCAGGTCTTATGCCTGGAACAAAAGCTCCTGCTCTTTTTAAGTTTTCTGCAGTTTCTTTTGGATTAAATTGCAAAGCCGTGTAAAAATAGCAAAAGAATATGATTGCAACAGCAAACAAGAAAATATAAATTGGCTGTCCAGGTGATAGAAGAGCTGAAACATCTTTAAGCCAATAAAAATTTTCACTTGTGCCAAACCAACTAGCAATAGTGGCTGGAAATAAAATAACACTTGAAGCAAAAATTGCTGGAATAACTCCAGCCTGATTGATTTTAAGAGGAAGATGTGACGATTGTCCACCATAAAGTTTATTACCTACTTGTCTTTTAGCATAATTAATTGTAATTTTTCTTTGTGCTCTTTCTACAAAAACTACTATTGCAGTTACCAAAACAACAGCAGCAATTAGAAAGAAGACTAAAGGAATTGAATAAGCCCCAGTTCTAGTGAGCTCAAGTGTATTGCCTAAGGCGCTTGGAAGACCTGCAACAATTCCTGCAAAAATGATCATTGAAATTCCGTTTCCAATTCCTCTAGAGGTTATTTGTGTTCCAAGCCAAACTAGGAACATAGTTCCGGTAACAAGGGTTAACATTGCGGTGATTCTAAAAAGCAAACCAGGGTCTAATACAAGTCCAGGTTGTGCCTCAAGAGCAATTGAAATACCTAGAGACTGGAATGCGGCTAAAATAAGCGTTCCTTGAATAGTATATTTTGCAATTTTTTCTTGCCCAGACTTACCTTCTTTTTTTAAGTCTTTCAAAGCTGGTGACATCGCCTGCAAAAGGTTCATGATAATCGATGCTGATATGTAGGGCATGATTCCCAAAGCAAATACTGTAAATCTACTTAAGGCCCCGCCAGAGAACATATTAAACATTCCCAGGATACCGCCACTTTGACTATCAAATAATTTTTTTAATTCAAGAGGATCAATGCCTGGCACAGGAATGTGAGCTCCTAGTCTAAAGACAACGAGAGCTCCAAGTAAAAATAGTATTCTATTTTTTAACTCAGACATTCCACTTAAATTTAAAGGATTCTGTGCCATTGTTTTTTAATAAGCTAAGATTCTATTTTTCCACCGGCAGATTCAATTGCCTCTTTTGCGCCCTTAGTGACAGCAATACCCGAAATCGTATATTTTTTATCAATAGCGCCAGATAAAAATATTTTTACGCTCAACGCTAAATCTGATACTAAGTTTTCTTTTTTTAAGGTTAATAAATCAATTTTTCCTTCAGGTAGTTTATTTAATTCAGATGTTCTTATCTGATCTTTGTAGTCTTTCTGAAGAGATTTGAAGCCTCTTTTAGGAAGTCTACGTTGAATAGGCATTTGACCGCCTTCAAAACCTACTTTATGAAATCCCCCAGCTCTTGATTTTTGCCCTTTGTGTCCGCGCCCAGCCGTTTTTCCAAAACCTGATCCAATTCCTCGACCTACTCTTCGTGCTGATGGATTTGATCCTTCTGCTGGCTTTAATGTATTAAGTTTCATATTAATTCTCAACTCTTAATAAATAATTTACTGAATTAATCATTCCCCTTACTTCGGGGGTATCAATAACCTCAACAGTATGATTAATTTTTCTTAAGCCCAGACCCCTAACTGTTGCAGTATGTTTTTTGCCTGTACCAATTGTGCTTTTAATCTGTGTTACCTTAATCATTTTATCTTTTTCCATAATTAACTAGCCTCTGATTTCTTCAACTGTTTTGCCACGTTTGGCTGCTATCTCAGCAGGGGTATTCATATTTGCCAAACCATTAAGAGTCGCTCGAACAATGTTGTATGGGTTAGATGATCCAAAGCTTTTCGCAGTAACATTTTGCATTCCCATAACTTCAAATATTGCTCGCATAGCTCCGCCAGCAATAATACCTGTACCTTCAGTTGCAGGCTGAATTAATACTTTTGCAGCGCCATGTTTACCAATAACTGCATGCTGCAATGTTCCAGTTTTCGTTAAACTAATTTTTAACATTCCTTTTTTTGCTTCTTCTAATGCCTTTTGGACTGCTAAAGGGACTTCACGCGCTTTACCTTTACCCATTCCAATTGAGCCATCACCATCACCAACTACGGTTAGTGCTGCAAAACTCATAATACGTCCGCCTTTAACAACCTTAGTTACACGATTTACAGTGATCATCTTTTCTTTTAGACCGTCTGTTTGTTGTTGAAATCCTTTATCTTGAGCCATAATTTTTCCTAATTATTTAGAATTTAAGTCCATTTTCTCTTGCTGCTTCAGCGAGAGCTTTAATTCTGCCATGATATCGATAGCCTGATCGGTCAAAAGCCACCTCTTCAACACCGGCTTTTTTTGCTTTCTCAGCTATTCTTTTACCAATTTCAGCCGCTGCAGATACATCGCCTGTTTTTTTTAATTTCTTTCTCATTTCAGCTTCAACCGTAGAGGCAGTTGCAACAACTTTATTAGTTGCTGCATCAATAACCTGAGCATATATATTTAAATTTGAACGGAACACTGTAAGCCGTGTTCGTCCTAATTCGGCAATTTTTGCTCTTGTTTTTCGAGATCTTCTGATTCTTGATTGTTCTTTATTAACCATAATTAATCCTTATTGTTTCTTGGCTTCCTTCATTACAACTTGTTCGTCATCATAACGAACACCCTTACCTTTATAAGGCTCTGGTGGTCGATAGTATCTAATTTCAGCGGCAACTTGGCCAACTGCTTGCTTATTAAATCCTTTGATAATCAACTCAGTTGGAGAAGTCGCTTGAGCAGTCACGCCATCAGGAAGTTTATGAGATATTTGATGGGAGAAACCTAAGTCCAAATTTACTGCATTTCCTTGAACTTGAGCCTTATATCCAACACCAACGAGTCTTAGTTTTTTTTCAAAGCCAGCAGATACTCCAGTAACCATATTGTTCACTAAAGCACGAAGAGTCCCCGACATCGATTTTGCAAATTTTGTTTCGTTATTAACCGTGAATGTTAAAGCATTGTTTTCTTTTATTACTGATACATCCCCAGTTAATGATTGACTCAGCTGACCTAAAGGGCCTTTAACTAAAACATTATCAGGAGTTATTGTTACTTCAACTTTTTCCGGTATATTAACAGGTAAGTTAGCTATTCTTGACATTGATCTTTTCCTTAAGCAACATAACAAAGGATTTCGCCGCCAATTCCGGCTGCCCTTGCTTTGATATCAGTCATAACGCCTTTTGAGGTTGTTACAATAGCAACACCCAAACCATTCATTACTTTTGGTAGGTTTTCGGCTCCCTTATAAATTCGCAAACTAGGTTTACTAATTCTCTCTATTCTTTCTATAACTGGTCTACCAGCATAGTACTTTAGCTCAACAGTTAATATTGGCTTACCGTTGCTATCATTCAAACTAAAATCCTCAATATAACCTTCGTCTTTTAGAACTGCAGCAATTGACTTTTTCAACTTGGATGCTGGCATCGATACACGAACCTTATTGGTCATTTGACCATTTCGGATTCTTGTTAACATATCTGCTATTGGATCTTGCATACTCATAACGTTCTCCTACCAACTCGCTTTAACAACACCAGGAACTTCACCTGACATCATTAAATCTCTTAGTTTACCTCTGGCTAATCCAAACTTTCTGTACGTTCCACGCGGTCTTCCAGTTAAAGCGCAGCGATTTCTTAATCTAACTGGGCTTGAATTTCTTGGAAGTAAAGCTAATTTAGCTCGAGCCTCATTTTTTTGTTCGTTTGTTGAAGATGAATTTTTTATAATTTGATTTAATTCACTACGCTTGGTTTTGTATTTATCGACAATCTTACGGCGCTTAATTTCACGTTCTGTCATGCATTTTTTAGCCATACTCGTGTTACCCTCTAAATGGAAAACTAAAAGCTGATAATAACCCTTTAGCCTCATCATCAGTTTTAGCTGAAGTTGTAATTGTTATGTTCATTCCTCTGAGAGCATCAATTTTATCGTATTCAATTTCAGGAAAAATTATCTGCTCTTTGATTCCCATATTGTAATTTCCTTGACCATCAAATGATTTAGCTGATATTCCTCGGAAATCTCTGATACGAGGAATCGCAATTGAAATCAGACGATCAAGAAATGTATACATATTATTTTTTCGCAAAGTCACCTTGCAACCCACTGGATAATCATCACGAATTTTAAATGCTGCAATTGATTTTTTTGCTTTAGTTACAAGTGGCTTTTGACCTGCAATTTTTTCTAGGTCACTCACTGCGTTTTCCATAACTTTTTTATCCGCTACAGCCTCGCCAACACCCATATTTAATGTTATTTTTTCAATTCTTGGAACTTGCATTACTGATTTGTAATTGAATTGTTCCATTAACTGTTTAACTATTGTTTCTTCATAATATTTTTTCAAACGAACCATATTATTTTCCTTAAACGTCTATTGCTTCTTGATTTGATCTAAACACTCTAATTTTTTTTCCGTCTTTTAGAGTTTTGAAAGATACCTTGTCTGCTTTGCTGGTTTTGCTATTAAAAATAGCAACATTCGAAATATCTAGAGGACGCTCCTGGCTTACTATACCACCTTGAATACCAAGATTTGGGTTAGGTGAAACATGTTTTTTCACCATATTAATACCTTCAACCAAAATTTTACCGTTTACTAAAACTTCGGAAACAATACCGTCTTTTCCCTTATCTTTACCAGTACTGATGAAAACTTTATCGCCTTTACGAATTTTATTCATTATTCACTCCCTATATCACTTCTGGTGCTAATGAAACAATTTTCATAAACTTTTCTGTTCGTAACTCACGGGTTACAGGGCCAAAAATTCTTGTACCGATTGGTTCTAGTTTATTGTTTAAAAGAACTGCAGCATTACTATCGAATTTAATTAATGAGCCATCTGGTCGTCTGACACCCTTAGCTGTTCTAACCACGACAGCATCGTAGACTTCTCCTTTTTTGACCCTGCCTCTTGGCATTGCTTCCTTGACACTAACCTTGATAATATCTCCAATGCTAGCATACCGACGTTTCGAACCACCAAGAACTTTGATGCACTGAACTGAACGTGCGCCAGTATTATCGGCAACCTCTAATTTTGATTGCATTTGTATCATGAAATATTCTCCAACTTAATCCGCTATTCCAACCCAGTTTAACTAACTGCTTTTACGGTCAGTATTGGGGTGCTAGCATGCACCACATTAAAAAAGATGCAAATTTTATAATAAATTACTTGTAATTACAAGAATTAATTAATTTGCGGCGCTTTTGATAAAACTTTTGTTACCACCCATGTTTTTGTTTTTGACATAGGTTTTGATTCAGCAATTTCAACAACATCGCCTTCACCTATCTCATTTTTTTCATCATGAGCATGAAATTTGTTAGATAATTTAATCACTTTTCCCACTACTGGGTGTTTGACTGTTCTTTCTACCAAAACTGTTACTGTTTTATCCATTTTGTTACTCAGAACTTTTCCTTGCATCGTTCTCAAGTTTTTTTGTGCTTCAACCATTATTTAGCCTCTACTTTTTCTGACATGATATGTTTTATCCTTGTTATATCTTTACGTATTTTTTTTAACTGGTCTGTCTTATTTGACTGTTGCATTGTCAGTTGCATTTTTGCATTAAAATGAGATTTTCTTAATTCAATTAATTCTTTACCTAGTTCATCAACAGATTTTTTTCTTAAATCAATAGCTTTCATCATTTAGCCTCCAATATGTCTTGTTGTGAAGACAGTTTGTATAGGAAGTTTAGCGGCAGCAAGCCTGAAGGCTTCACGTGCTATTTCTTCTGGTACCCCATCCATTTCATACAGCATTTTTCCAGGCTGGATTTCTGCTACATAAAATTCAACACTACCTTTACCTTTACCCATTCGCACTTCAGCTGGTTTTTTTGAGATAGGTTTATCTGGAAACATACGAATCCAAACTCTACCGCCACGCTTAATATGTCGAGTCATTACTCGCCGAGCCGCTTCAATCTGTCGCGCGGTAATCCTTCCACGTGTTATAGCTTTTAGGCCAAATTCACCAAAACTAACTTTATTACCTGTAGTAGCGATACCAGTATTTCGTCCTTTATGCTGTTTTCTAAATTTTTGTTTTGCTGGCTGTAACATAATTAAACCTCTTTGTAATCCTCGGTTGCGTGAGGAGATGATGTTTTAGTCTCAGCAACAACTGCCTCTTCTTTAACTTCTTGTTTTTTTGTTGCTGCTTTAACTGTAGTTTTTTTTGCAACTGTTTTTACTGTTGTTTTTTTTGCTACCGGCTTTGAAGGTTTTCGACTTGGCGTTTTTTCGTCATTTAAGTCAGTATTGTTATCTTTAATAACAGGTGTAACCACTTTATCGTCTTGATAAACATCGCCCTTGTAAATCCATACTTTAATACCAATGATCCCGAATGAAGTTTGTGCTCTTGCTACACCATAATCAATATCTGCTCTCAGAGTATGAAGAGGAACTCTACCTTCTCTGTACCATTCGGATCGAGCAATTTCAATACCATTTAATCTGCCAGCACTCATAATCTTGATCCCTTGTGCGCCTAGTCTCATGGCATTTTGCATCGCACGCTTCATTGCTCTTCTAAACTGAACTCTTTTTTCAAGCTGCTGAGCAATACTTTGAGCAATTAATGTCGCATCAATTTCTGGTTTACGAACTTCTTCTATGTTAAGTTGAACAGGTATGCCCATTAACCCTTGAAGATCGGATCGGAGATTTTCAATATCTTCACCTTTTTTTCCGATAACGATGCCTGGACGAGCTGTCATTATAGTGACCTTCGCATTTTTTGCTGGCCTTTCAATAATAATCTTGCTGACCGCGGCATTAGCTAGCTTCTTGTTTAAAAACTCCCTGACTTTAATATCATTAATTAATAGCGCAGGATAATTTTTAGAATTAGCGAACCATTTAGATGACCAGTTCTTTTGAACAGCTAAACGAAAACCGATTGGATTAATTTTTTGACCCATAATTCTCTCTTAACTTCCTACTGTCACTTTGATGTGACATGTTGGTTTGATAATTTTTCCAGCACGGCCTTTTGCACGAGCTCGAATCCTTTTAAGTACCATTCCTTTATCAACGCAAATAGCTTTAACTTTTAACTCATCAATATCTGCGCCATTGTTATTCTCAGCATTTGCAATTGCTGACTCAACAACCTTTTTAATAATTTCAGCGCCTTTTTTTGGGCTAAAAGTTAATATATTAAGAGCGTTGTCGACTTTTTTTCCTCGAACCAAATCAGCAACTAAGCGTGCTTTTTGAGGAGAGATTCTTACGCCTCTTAAGATTGCGGAAACTTCGTTAGCCATATTATTTCGCCTTCCTATCGCCTGAATGTCCTTTGAAAGTTCGCGTTGCTGCAAACTCGCCTAATTTATGCCCAACCATATTCTCAGTTATCAAAACTGGGACATGCTGCCTTCCATTATGAACTGCAATTGTTATACCAATAAAACTTGGGAGGATCGTAGATCTTCTTGACCATGTTTTGATTGGTTTTCTGTCTCTTGTCTCCTGAGCAGCATCAACTTTTTTGGTGAGATGCGCATCAACGAAAGGACCTTTTTTAATTGATCTTGACATAATTAGTTACCTCTTATTAGCCGGTCTGCGACTAACTCTCATGTTATCCGTACGTTTATTATTTCTGGTGCGATAGCCTTTAGTAGGAACGCCCCATGGACTTACAGGATGTCTTCCACCTGATGTTCTTCCTTCACCACCACCATGTGGGTGATCAACTGAATTCATAACAACGCCTCGTACTGTAGGTCTGATGCCTCTCCAACGAACAGCTCCAGCTTTTCCAAGTTTTCTCAATGAATGCTCATCGTTTCCAACTTCACCAATGGTTGCTATACAAGTAATATGTACCTTTCGAACTTCTCCAGAACGAAGTCTTAATTGAGCATACTCACCTTCTCTTGCCATTAAATCGACTGATGTCCCGGCAGATCTTGCTATCTGAGCTCCTTTACCAGGCTTTAACTCAACACAGTGAATCGTTGTTCCAACAGGGATATTTTTAATCGGTAGAGCATTGCCTACTTTAATTGGTGCAATCGGACCTGTAATTATTTCAGAGCCAACTTCTAATCCTCTTGGGGCAACAATGTAACGTCTTTCGCCATCAGCGTAACATAGTAAAGCTATTCGAGCGCTTCGATTCGGATCGTATTCGATTCTCTCTACTTTAGCAGGGATATCATGCTTGTTTCTTTTGAAATCTACGATTCTAATGTGATGTTTATGACCACCTCCACGATGACGAACGGTGATCCTACCCTTATTATTTCTTCCAGATTTTTGAGACTTTTTTTCCAACAAAGCTTCAAATGGCTTACCTTTATGCAATCCATCGGTAACTACTTTTTGAAGTCCGCGTTGGCCTGGAGTTGTGGGTTTAACTTTTAATATTGCCATAGTCACTAATCTCCAACAAAATTAATTTCTTGACCAGGCTTTAATGAAACATAAGCTTTTTTCCAGTCAGCTCGTTTACCAATATTATTACCTCGTCGTTTAGTTTTACCCTTCATATTTAGAAGGTTAACCTCAGTAACTTCTACTTTAAACATTAACTCAATTGCTTGCTTAACCTGATCTTTGGTAGCATTTTTTCTAACCTTAAAAGTAACTTGATTGTATTTATCAGCAATGAATGTTGCCTTCTCTGTAATTTGGGGGGCAAGAATATTATTTAATGTTTGGCTATTTTTAATTGATAGTTCGCTCATGCAAACATCTCCTCAATCGTTTTAATGGCTTTTTCAGTCACAATTACTTTTGAAAAATGAACCAAACTGACGGGGTCTATATACCTTGCTTCAACAACCAATGCAGTTGGAATATTTCTTGATGATAAATATAAATTCTCATCAAATTCATCTGTAATTACTAGAACATTTTTTTCAATATTAAAGTGCTTAATTAATTCATTGAATGATTTGGTTTTTGGCTTATCTACTTTGAAATCCTCAACAACAGTCAAGCGATCTTGACGAACTAATTCTGAAAATATTGACTTCATTCCAGCACGATAAGCTTTTTTATTCACTTTTTTTGAATAATTTTCGTCAGGTCGATTTGGAAATGCTCGACCACCAGATCTCCATAATGGACTTGATGTCATTCCGGCTCGGGCATTACCTGTCCCTTTTTGTCTATATGGTTTTCTTGTGCTGTGTTTAACTTCAGCTCTTGTTTTTTGTGCTCTCGTTGCCACGCGTGCGTTTGCCATATATGAAACTACAAGCTGGTGAACTAATGATTCTTTAAAGTCTTGTGCGAATATAGCATCAGAGGCCTTAACTTTCTTTGTGGATGCCTTGCCTTTATTGTCGACTAACTTTATATCCATTATTTAGCCCCCTTCACTTTAACAGCTGGCTTAATAGTCACGCTTGAACCTTTTGAGCCAGGTACTGCGCCTTTAATCATAATTAAATTTCGGTTAGCGTCTACGCGAACAACTTCTAAATTTTGTGTAGTTCTTGTTACTGCACCTAAATGACCAGGCATTCTTTTACCTTTAAATACTCTTCCTGGATCTTGATTCATACCTGTTGATCCAATCGCATTGTGCGAAACAGAGTTACCATGCGATGCACGTTGTGAACTAAAGTGATGTCTTTTAATGCCGCCTTGGAAGCCCTTACCAATTGTTGTACCAGTTATATCAACCTTTTGGCCAGCTTCAAACAAAGAAACAGTAACTTCGCCGCCTAACTGGTGGTTGTTTATTTCTTCATCGGTTATTCTAAATTCTTTTAGACCGTCAATAGCTGCTACACCTGCTTTCGCAAGGTGTCCTTTAATTGACTTATTTAATTTCGATGACTTTGAATCGCCGAATGAAAGCTGAAGTCCATTGTAACCATTATCATCTATTTTTTTGATCTGCGTCACTTTGTTCGGAACCACTTCAACTACTGTGACCGGAATACTAATACCGTCCTCAGTAAACAAGCGAGTCATTCCCACTTTGCGACCAACAAGCCCTAAGCTCATGATCTTTTCCTTTATCTTGTTATTATTAAAAAAACTAATTACAATTGATTAGTTTCTGGTTTATTCAATTAAGAGCGTGAATTATACATAACTCTTAAAATTTTACAACTTGATTTCTACATCCACTCCAGCAGCTAATTCTAATTTCATAAGCGCGTCAACAGTTTTATCTGTTGGGTCTAAAATGTCCATCAATCTTAAATGAGTTCTAATTTCAAATTGATCTCTTGATTTTTTATTCACGTGAGGTGAGCGTAAAAGATCGTAACGTTCTTTTTTTGTTGGCAGAGGAATTGGTCCTTTAACAATCGCACCAGTTCTTTTTGCCGTATCAACGATTTCCTGAGCTGATTGGTCAATTAATTTATAATCAAACGCTTTTAAGCGTATTCTAATTTTTTGCTTTTGCATTACCATCTACCTTTCAAAGAACGAACGCCCAAAAAAAAGGCGCTTTTAAATTTTTTTTAATTATTCAACAATCTTAGCAACAACACCCGCACCAACTGTTCGACCACCTTCACGAATCGCAAAGCGTAAACCTTCCTCCATTGCAATCGGAGCAATCAATGTTGCTGTAATAGATACATTGTCACCTGGCATCACCATTTCTGTACCTGCCGGTAATTCCACTGCTCCAGTTACGTCAGTAGTTCTGAAGTAGAACTGTGGACGATATCCATTGAAGAATGGAGTATGTCGGCCGCCTTCATCTTTACTTAAACAGTAAATTTCTGCTGTAAATTTAGTATGTGGTGTAATCGAACCTGGTTTTGCAAGTACTTGTCCACGTTCAACATCTTCGCGTTTTGTGCCTCTTAAAAGCACACCAACGTTGTCACCTGCTTGACCTTCGTCAAGTAGTTTACGGAACATTTCAACACCGGTACATACTGTTTTTTGAGTTGCTTTAATACCAATAATTTCAAGTTCTTCGTTGACCTTCACAATGCCTCGCTCAATTCGGCCAGTTACCACAGTACCTCGACCAGAGATAGAGAACACGTCCTCAACTGGCATCAAGAATGTACCGTCCACTGCACGTTCTGGGGTAGGAATGTATGAATCAAGCGCATCAGCCAATTTTAAAATTGCTGGTTCGCCAATTTCTGATTGATCACCTTCTAAAGCTTTTAATGCAGAACCCATAATAATTGGGGTGTCATCACCAGGGAATTCATATTTATTCAATAGGTCGCGTACTTCCATTTCAACTAACTCGAGTAATTCTTTATCGTCAACCATGTCAGCTTTGTTCAGAAATACAATAATGTATGGCACACCCACTTGGCGAGATAATAAAATATGTTCACGTGTTTGTGGCATTGGGCCATCAGCAGCAGAACAAACTAAAATAGCACCGTCCATTTGAGCAGCGCCGGTAATCATGTTTTTCACATAATCCGCATGGCCTGGACAATCAACGTGAGCGTAATGACGACTTGCAGTTTCATATTCAACGTGAGCTGTGTTGATTGTAATTCCACGCGCTCTTTCTTCAGGTGCTGAATCGATCTGATCATAACCTTTTGCTTCACCACCAAATTTTTTTGTTAATACTGTAGTGATTGCAGCTGTTAATGTTGTTTTACCATGATCCACGTGGCCAATAGTGCCGACGTTTACATGGGGTTTGGTACGCTCAAATTTACCTTTAGCCATAATATATTCCTTAAAAAATTACTCTTTGTTCATAATTGCTTCGGCAATATTTCTAGGTGCCTCAGCGTAATGTTTAAATTCCATCGAATACGTTGCCCTACCTTGACTCAACGATCTTAATGTTGTTGAATAACCGAACATTTCTGATAATGGAACCTCAACAGTAATAACTTTGCCCAATGCATTGTCATCCATCCCTTGAACAATACCGCGACGTGATGAAAGATCACCCATTACATCACCCATATAATCTTCAGGCGTTTCAACTTCAACGGCCATCATTGGCTCGAGCAGAACAGGATCAGCTTTACGGCAAGCATCTTTAAATGCAAAAGATGCAGCCATTTTAAATGCATTTTCATTCGAATCAACGTCATGATAAGAACCATCAAAAAGCGTGACCTTTACATCTTCGATCGGATAACCAGCTAGAACTCCAGCTACAATCGTTTCTTGTAAACCTTTATCAACTGCAGGAATGAATTCACGTGGAACTGTTCCACCTTTAATTGCATCAATAAATTCGTAACCTTTACCTTGTTCATTAGGCTCAACTTTTAACCACACATGGCCATACTGACCTTTACCACCTGACTGTTTAACAAATTTACCTTCTGCTTCAACTGGCTTTTTAATCGCTTCACGATAAGCAACCTGAGGGGACCCAATATTGGCCTCAACATTAAATTCCCGTTTCATACGATCAACCAAAATTTCAAGGTGGAGCTCCCCCATTCCAGAAATAATCGTTTGATTTGTCTCTGGATCTGATTTAACGCGGAAAGATGGATCTTCTTGTGCTAAACGATTTAGAGCAATACCCATTTTTTCTTGGTCAGCTTTTGTTTTGGGTTCAACAGCAACATGAATTACTGGTTCTGGGAATATCATTCTCTCGAGTACAATTTCTTCTTTACCAATAGCGCAAAGTGTATCGCCGGTAGTTACATCTTTAAGACCCACAGCCGCAGCAATATCACCTGCTCGAACTTCTTTAATCTCTTCTCTCGAGTTAGCATGCATCTGCAATATTCGTCCAAGTCGCTCTTTTTTCCCTTTTACAGCGTTTTGTACTGAGTCGCCAGCATTAATCATGCCAGAATAAACTCTAAAAAAGGTTAAAGAACCTACAAAAGGGTCAGTCATTATTTTAAATGCTAATGCGGAGAATGGCTCCTCATCGCTAGGCTTACGTGACATCTCTTTTTCACCAGAAGTGTCGGTACCTTTAATTGCTGGTACATCAATTGGTGATGGCATTAATTCAACAACTTTATCAAGCATTGCTTGTACACCTTTATTTTTGAAAGCAGAGCCTAATAACATTGGTACAATTTCATTCGAAATTGTTCTAATTCTCAAACCCTCAAGAATTTCTTTTTCTGATAAATCACCTGTTTCAAGATATTTATTCATTATTTCTTCGTTGGCTTCTGCTGCGGTTTCTACAAGCTTGCTTCTCCATTCATTGCAGGTGTCAACGAGATCAGTCGGAATATCGCGGTAATCAAATGTCATCCCCATTGAGGCTTCATCCCAATAAATTGCTCGCATTTTAATTAAATCTACAACACCTTCAAAGGTTTCTGCAGCACCAATTGGTACTTGAAGCGGAATAGGATTGGCTTTTAAACGAGCTCTCATCTGATCATGAACCTTAAAAAAATCAGCCCCCATACGATCCATTTTATTAACGAACGCTAGGCGCGGTACATTGTATTTATTTGCCTGCCTCCAAACTGTTTCAGATTGAGGCTGAACTCCACCAACCGCACAATACACCATGCATGCGCCATCTAATACTCGCATTGATCGCTCTACTTCAATAGTAAAATCTACGTGGCCAGGTGTATCAATTATATTGATACGGTGTTCATTAAATTGTTTTGCCATACCTGACCAAAAGCATGTTGTTGCTGCTGATGTAATCGTGATACCACGTTCTTGTTCTTGCTCCATCCAATCCATTATAGCCGCTCCATCGTGAACCTCACCGATTTTATGACTCACACCAGTGTAATAGAGGACACGCTCAGTAGTTGTGGTTTTCCCAGCATCGATGTGTGCACTAATACCGATATTTCTGTATCTTTCAATTGGGGTTTTACGGGCCACTTAATTTATCCTCTAAATATTAAAAACGGAAGTGTGAAAAAGCTTTGTTTGCTTCTGCCATACGATGGACCTCTTCTCTTTTTTTCATTGCATTGCCTTTATTTTCAGAGGCATCCATTATTTCATTAGCTAGTCGAATATCCATAGACTTTTCGTTTCGTCCACGAGCAGCGTCACGGAGCCACCTCATAGCGAGGGCTTGTCGACGAGAGGGTCTAACCTCGACTGGGACTTGATAGTTTGCACCGCCGACCCTTCTGCTCTTAACCTCAACTAATGGTTTAAGATTATCTAAAGCAGCGGAGAATACCTCAATTGGATCTTTACCACTTTTACCTTGGACCTGATCAAATGCATTATAAATAATTCTTTCAGCAACAGCTTTTTTACCACTGGTCATTAATACATTCACAAACTTTGAAACTTCCTGGCTTCTAAACTTTGGGTCAGGTAAAATTTCTCTTTTCGGAACTTCTCTTCTTCTTGGCATAGTTTTAACCTTTTGAAATTAAGCTTCTTTAGGGCGCTTTGCGCCGTATTTAGATCTTGATTGTTTTCTATCGTTTACGCCAGCCGTATCAAGACTTCCACGAACTGTATGATAACGAACACCGGGTAAGTCTTTTACTCGACCACCACGAATTAAAACAACAGAATGTTCTTGGAGGTTGTGTCCTTCACCACCAATATAACTAATTACTTCATAGCCAGTAGTTAATCTTACTTTAGCTACTTTTCTTAAAGCTGAGTTAGGCTTTTTCGGAGTTGTGGTATAAACGCGAGTACAAACACCTCTTTTTTGAGGTGAAGCTTCGAGCGCAGGTACCTTACTTTTCTCAACGATTCGCTTTCTTGGCTTACGAATTAATTGGTTAATGGTTGGCATAAAATTCCTTAAATTATCTTTAATTAATAAATCAATCTTGTACTTTTTATATTACTGAAAAAAGCACAAGATTTTATTGTTCTTCCCACAGATTGTCAACTGTTTTTATTATTCAGCTGCTTCATCTCCGTTTGGAGATTGAACATCTGGGCTTTCACTTGCTATCTCCTCTATCACTTCAGTTTCAATAGTAAAAAGCGCTTCTGCCTCTTTTAATTGAGGACTTTGTTCTTGCTCAACGATGTGTGTATCAGGATTCATCACATCCGCATTTTCTTTTCTAGCCTTATGATATGCTAGTCCAGTACCCGCAGGAATTAAACGCCCAACAATCACATTTTCTTTTAGTCCACGTAGCACATCACGTTTACCTAAAATTGCCGCCTCAGTTAACACTCGAGTAGTCTCTTGGAAGGATGCGGCTGAGATAAATGAATCGGTAGATAAGGATGCTTTTGTAATACCCAATAGAACGTACTCATATTCAGCTGGATTTTTATCCTGAGCTAATACTTCATCATTTTTATTTAAAACCACTGCTCTTTCAAGTTGCTCACCTGTAATGAATCCTGTATCACCTGCATCTGTTATTTTTACTCTTCTGAGCATCTGTTTAACAATAACTTCGATATGCTTATCATTGATTTTAACGCCCTGGAGTCTATACACATCCTGAACCTCATCAATCACGTATCTAGCTAATGCTTCGCGACCTTGAAGTCTCAATATATCTGCAGGATCAGCTGGTCCATCAACAATAATCTCACCTTTTGTTACTACTTGTCCATCATGCACTGTAATATGTTTATCTTTTGGGATCAAAAACTCCTGAGCCTCACCATCAGTGTCTGTAATAACTAACCTTTGCTTTCCTTTGGTGTCTTTACCAAAAGAAACCGTTCCAGTTATTTCAGCAAGAATGCCTGCATCTTTTGGTGCTCTTGCTTCGAGTAACTCGGCTACACGTGGTAAGCCTCCAGTTATATCTCTTGTTTTTGATGATTCTTGGGGAATTCTCGCGATCACATCACCTACACTAATACCTTGACCATCTGTAACCGTAATGATGTAGCCTAGCTGAAAAGTTACGTTAACTGGATTTTCAGTTCCAGAAAGTTTCACTTCATTTCCTGTGCTATCCAAAAGCTTAATTTGTGGTCGGCTAGATTTAGATTGTGTTCCTTTTTGTTTTGAATCTATTACAACAAGAGTTGACAGTCCTGTTACGTCATCAATCTGTTTGGTAACTGTAATTCCCTCTTCAACGTTTTCAAATTTTGCCACACCAGAATACTCTGAGATGATAGGTCGTGTATGCGGATCCCAATTGGCAAGAATTTCACCCGCTTTAACTTTTTTCCCATCAGAAACAGATAATGTTGCGCCATAAGGTACTTTATGAGTTTCTTTTTCACGTCCGTTTTCATCTTCGATAATAAATTCACCATTTCTTGAAATAATAATTTGTTCATTTCTTGTATTGGTAACGTATCTCATTGTTGATGTGAACCTGACCGTACCAGAGGATTTTACTTCGATTTGACTTACCGCAGCTGAACGTGAAGCAGCACCACCAATATGGAACGTACGCATTGTTAACTGCGTACCTGGCTCTCCGATCGATTGCGCAGCTATTACCCCAACTGCTTCACCTTCACTGATCAGATTACCTCGACCTAAGTCACGACCATAACATTTGGAACAAATACCATGCCTTGTATCACAGGTTAGGGCTGTTCTTACTTTCACCTCATCAATACCAAGTGATTCAATTTTTTCTACTTCATCCTCATTGATTAATGTCCCTGCGGGATAGAGAACATCTTGCGTTGACGGATCTTGAATATCCAACGCAGCCACACGCCCAAGTATCCGATCACCCAGAGGTTCAACAACCTCGCCTCCTTTGATTAAGGCCTTAGTAACCAAACCTTCTTCGGTTCCGCAATCTTGTTCCACTACCACTAAATCTTGGGTTACATCAACAAGTCTGCGGGTTAAATAGCCGGAGTTAGCTGTTTTTAAAGCAGTATCAGCAAGACCTTTTCGAGCACCGTGAGTTGATATGAAGTATTGCAATACATTTAATCCATCTCTAAAGTTAGCTGTAATCGGTGTCTCAATAATTGAACCGTCAGGGCGAGCCATCAGTCCTCGCATACCCGCTAACTGACGAACCTGAGCAGCAGAACCCCGTGCACCAGAGTCAGCCATCATATAAATAGAATTGAATGACTCTTGTCTTAATAAATTACCGTCATTATCTTTTAATTGTTTTCCGTCAGATCCAAACACTGGCTCTTCTTTTAATTTCTTCATCATTGCATCAGCAATTTTATCGCCTGCTCTGCCCCAGATATCTACAACTTTGTTGTATCTTTCGCCTTGCGTAACCAATCCAGATGAATATTGATCCTGAATCTCTTTAACTTCTGCTTCAGCATTTTCAAGAATAGATGTTTTTTCTTGAGGCACTAACATGTCATGAATTGAAATAGACATACCTGCTTTAGTCGCATAGGTATAACCTGTATTCATTAATTTATCAGCAAGTATTACTGTATCTTTGATACCAATCTTTCTAAATCCAGTATTGATTAACTTTGAAATTTCTTTTTTCTTTAAAGATTTATTTATCAATTCGAATGGAAGTCCTGCAGGAAGAATTTCACTTAAAATTGCGCGACCTACAGTCGTTTCGTAACGGTTAATTTTTGCCGTTTTACTTCCATCAAAGTTTAATTCAAACTCTTTAATTCGAACTGTTATTCTTGCATGAAGATCGACAGCTCTGGCATCATATGCTCTTTGCACTTCAGATACATCACTAAATATTTTTCCTTCGCCTTTAGCAGCGACTTTTTCACGAGTCATGTAATAAAGTCCAAGCACAATATCTTGAGAAGGGACAATAATAGGCTCACCGTTAGCTGGTGAAAGAACATTGTTTGAGGCCAACATTAAAGTTCTTGCTTCCATTTGTGCCTCTAAAGAGAGAGGAACATGGACCGCCATTTGATCTCCATCAAAGTCAGCATTAAAGGCTGCACAAACTAGGGGATGAAGCTGGATCGCTTTTCCTTCAATTAAGACCGGTTCGAAAGCTTGAATACCCAGTCTATGTAAAGTTGGTGCTCTATTCAATAGAACTGGATGCTCCTTAATAACATCTTCAAGAATGTCCCAAACTTCAGGGCCCTCTTCTTCAACTTTTTTCTTAGCAGCTTTTATTGTCGTGGCTAAGCCAAGTAATTCTAGTTTATTAAAAATAAAAGGTTTAAATAACTCTAAAGCCATCTTTTTAGGGAGGCCACATTGATGAAGTTTTAATTGAGGACCAGTAACAATCACTGATCGTCCTGAATAGTCAACCCGTTTACCAAGTAAGTTTTGTCTAAAGCGGCCGCCCTTGCCTTTAATCATGTCTGCAAGAGATTTTAAAGGACGCTTGTTTGCGCCAGTCATTACTTTACCTCTTCTGCCATTATCTAGAAGTGAATCAACAGATTCTTGAAGCATTCTTTTTTCATTTCTTAAGATAATCTCAGGGGCTCTAAGATCTAACAATCTTCTTAGTCGATTATTTCTATTAATAACCCTTCTATAAAGATCATTCAAATCTGATGTTGCAAATCGTCCCCCATCTAAAGGGACTAGAGGTCTTAGCTCGGGAGGCAAGACTGGGAGTACATCAAGAATCATCCATTCAGGTTTAATTCCTGATGTTTGAAAAGCCTCAAGTACTTTTAATCTTTTTGCAATCTTTTTAATTTTCGCTTCGGAGTTGGTACTACTTAACTCTTCTCTAAGTACTTCAACCTCCGCATTTATATCAAGCGATGATAAAAGCTGTTTAACGCCCTCAGCACCCATAACCGCTTCAAATTCATCACCGTATTCTTCAACTTTAGCGTGATAATCATCTTCAGTAAGTAACTGTCCTTTAATTAATGGTGTTATACCAGGATCTACAACCATATAAGCTTCAAAATATAAAACGCGTTCAATATCTCTTAAGGCAATATCTAGAACCATACCCAATCTACTAGGTAAACTTTTCAAAAACCAAATATGTGCTACAGGTGCAGCAAGATCAATATGTCCCATTCTTTCACGACGAACTTTAGATAAGGTGACTTCAACTCCACACTTCTCACAAATGACACCACGATGTTTTAGTCTCTTATATTTACCACAAAGACATTCGTAATCTTTAACCGGTCCAAAAATTTTTGCACAAAACAAACCATCTCTTTCTGGTTTGAATGTTCGATAGTTAATTGTCTCTGGCTTTTTAACTTCACCATAAGACCAAGATCTTATTTTTTCTGGAGATGCAAGTGCTATCTTAATCGCATCAAATTCCTCTTCATGGGTAACCTGTCTAAAAAGGTCTAATAAAGCTTTCATGCATAATCTCCTTAATTAATCTCTGTCTAAATCGATATCGATTGCTAATGATCGTATCTCTTTGGTTAAAACATTAAATGACTCTGGCATTCCTGCGTTAATCTTGTGCTCACCTTTTACAATATTTTCGTAAACTTTGGTTCTTCCAGACACATCATCAGATTTCACTGTTAACATTTCTTGCAAAGTATACGACGCACCATAAGCCTCAAGAGCCCAAACTTCCATTTCACCGAATCTCTGCCCACCAAACTGAGCTTTACCTCCTAGCGGTTGTTGTGTCACCAGTGAGTATGGCCCAGTTGAACGGGCATGCATTTTGTCATCAACCAAATGGTGAAGCTTGAGAACATGCATATAGCCAACTGTGACTGGTCTTTCAAACGCGTCCCCAGTTCGGCCATCAAATAATTGAAGTTGAGTTTTGTGCGAAGAAAAATTTAATTTCTTTGTTAACTCATGATCATTTGGGTATGCAAGATCAAGCATATATTGGATATCTGATTCAGCAGCACCATCAAAAACTGATGTTGCAAATGGAACGCCCTGTTTGAGATGGTGAGCCATTTCTAAAACTTCACTATCTTTTAACGACTTAATATCTTCTTTCTTACCTGATGATTCATTGTAAATTTTTTCTAGAAGCTCTCTGATTTCTGCAACTTTTCTTTGCTCATTGAGCATTTCATCAATTCTATTACCCAAGCCTTTTGCTGCCCAGCCTAAATGTACCTCGAGAATTTGCCCAATATTCATTCGTGATGGAACGCCAAGTGGATTTAAAACTATATCAAGCGTTGTACCGTCTGCCATATGTGGCATATCCTCAACTGGAACAATTTTTGAAATAACACCCTTGTTACCATGTCGTCCAGCCATTTTATCTCCTGGCTGAATTCTTCTTTTCACGGCTAAATAGACTTTTACCATTTTTTGAACACCAGGTTGTAACTCATCTCCTTGTGTCAACTTCTGTTTTTTCTCTTGGTAGCGTGTATCAAAATCTTTTTTAGCTTTGTTTAAATTTTCTTTAAGTGATTCTAATGATTTTGAATCTTTATCATCGCTTAAACGAATATCAAACCACTCATATTTACCAATTTCTTTTAATTGATCTTTGGTTATTTTGTCACCTTTTTTTATCCCTTTAGGTCCACCGGAAACAGATTTTCCAAGGATTAATTTTTCAATACGTGAAAAGGTATCTTCCTCAACGATTCTCAGTTGATCATTAAGGTCTAATTCAAAATCGCGCAACTGATCCTGAATGATTTGTTCAGCTCTATCATCTCGATCAATACCTTCACGAGTAAAGACTTGAACATCAATTACAGTTCCTGACATTCCCGATGGTACTCTTAGGCTTGTATCCTTAACATCAGAAGCTTTTTCTCCAAAGATTGCTCTTAGAAGTTTTTCTTCAGGAGTTAATTGGGTCTCACCTTTTGGCGTTACTTTACCAACTAGGACATCACCGGCCTCAACCTCTGCTCCCACATAAATTATTCCTGACTCATCAAGCCGACCTAACATTCTTTCAGACAGATTAGATATATCTCGAGTTATTTCTTCAGGACCTAATTTTGTATCTCTCGAAAAAACGGACAGCTCTTCAATATGAACTGAAGTATAGCGATCATCAGCTACAACTTTTTCCGAAATTAAAATAGAGTCTTCAAAGTTATAACCATTCCAAGGCATAAAACCAACAAGCATATTTTGCCCGAGGGCTAATTCGCCAATGTCAGTTGAAGCACCATCAGCAATAATATCTCCACGAGAAATAGCATCTCCAATTTTTACTAATGGTTTTTGATTAATATTTGTATTTTGGTTTGAACGAGTATATTTAGTTAAATTGTAAATATCGACGCCAACATCATCAGCTGAGGTTTCTTTATCATTTACTTTAACAACAATTCTTCTTGAATCAACATAATCAACAACCCCGCCTCTTTGAGCTTGAACAGTTGTTCCAGAATCCATCGCAACGGTTCTCTCAATGCCTGTACCCACTAATGCTTTTTCTGCTCGTAGGCACGGAACAGCTTGACGTTGCATATTCGCACCCATAAGAGCTCTGTTTGCATCATCATGCTCAAGAAACGGAATTAAAGATGCAGCAACAGAAACAATTTGTCCTGGAGCAACATCCATGTAATTAATTTCATTCTTATTAGTTAAAACGAATTCATTTTTATATCGACTAGAAACCAGATCTTCTTTGAATTTTGATTTTTCATCTAAATCTGAATTCGCTTGAGCGATCGTGAACTGACTTTCTTCAATCGCTGACAAATAGTCAATTTCCGCTGAAACTTTTCCATTTTCAACTCTTCGATAAGGCGTTTCCAAGAAACCATATCTATTAGTCTTAGCAAACAAAGCTAATGAATTTATTAAACCAATATTCGGTCCTTCTGGCGTTTCAATGGGGCAAACACGTCCATAATGAGTTGAGTGTACATCACGAACTTCAAAACCAGCTCTTTCTCGGGTTAAGCCGCCAGGGCCTAGTGCAGAAACTCTGCGTTTGTGAGTAATTTCTGATAATGGGTTAGTTTGATCCATAAATTGAGACAACTGTGATGATCCAAAAAACTCTCTGATTGCACTTGAAATAGGCTTTGAGTTTATCAAATCATGAGGCATGAGATTATCTGCCTCTGCTTGGCCAAGTCTTTCTTTTACAGCTCTTTCAACTCGAACTAGTCCAGTTCTAAACTGATTCTCAACTAACTCACCAACCGAGCGAATACGTCTATTTCCTAAATGATCAATGTCATCAATCTCACCACGGCCATTTCTTAATTCAACTAAAATACCAACCACGGCTAAAATATCATCAACGGAAAGGGTTCCATCTCCCTCATCGTTTTTTTGACCTACCCGATTATAGAATCTTTGCATCCACCCCGAAGCTTTTTCAAAACTTTTAGGGTAGGCACGTCGATTAAATTTCATTCTTCCTACATCCGAAAGATCATATCTATCTGCAGAGAAAAACATTCCTTCAAAAAGAGCCTTAACTGAGTCTTCAGTTGGCGGCTCACCAGGACGCATCATTCTATAAATAGCTACTCGTGCTGAATATTCATCTGGGATCTCATCGGTTGTTAACGTATGAGAAATAAAATCGCCTTGATCAAGATCATTAAAATACAATGTTTCAAATTGCTTAGTCCCTAAATCTTTTATTTTTTCAAGTAGCTCTTCAGTAATTTCAGCATTCGCTTCTGCCAATACTTCACCTGAATCTGAATCAATAATGCTTTTTACGATTTTTCTTCCAATTAAGTAATCGTCTGGAACTTCTATACTTTTAACGCCAGCTTTTTCAATTTCCCTGATATGTTTTACAGTGATTCTCTTATCTTTAGAAATGATTACATTTCCTTTTTTATCAGAGATGTCAAATTTAGCGATTTCACCCCTCAATCTTTCAGGGAATAATGTGAAGTTAATTTTATTCTTTACGATTTCAAAATGATCAAAATCATAAAATGAAGATAAAATTTCCCCTGATGAAAGGCCTAAGGCTTTCAAAAGCGTTGTTAAAGGCATTTTTCTTCTTCGATCAATCCTGAAATATAAATAATCTTTTGGATCAAACTCAAAATCAAGCCACGAACCTCGGTAGGGAATAATTCTTGCAGAAAAAAGAAGCTTTCCTGAGCTGTGTGTTTTTCCTTTGTCATGCTCAAAGAAAACTCCAGGGCTTCGGTGAAGCTGTGACACAATAACTCTTTCCGTACCGTTAATAACAAAAGAACCATTATTTGTCATCAGCGGCATTTCGCCCATATATACTTCTTGTTCCTTAACTTCTTTAACAGTAGGTTCTGACGCTTCCTTGTCCATAATCGATAAACGAACTTTTACTCTCAAAGGCACGCCATATGTGAGGCCTCTTAATTGACACTCTTTAACATCAAAAACAATTTTTCCTAACGAGTATGAAACAAAATCTAATTTTGCATTTCCTGAATGGCTTGAAATTGGGAACACTGAATTAAAAGTATTCTGCAAACCCTGATCTTTTCTTTGGTAAACGGGTACATCCATTTGTAGGTAATCTCTGTAAGATTCCAGTTGCATGGATAAAAGATAAGGAACTTCAACAACTGTTTGTCGTTTTGCAAAGTTCTTTCTTAAGCGTTTCTTCTCGGTAAAGGAATAGCTCATAGCGTCTCCAAAGTTAACAAATATATATAAAAAATATTTTTTATATAGACTCGAAAATAAAATAATTAAAGGCTGACGCACAAATAGTACGACAGCCTTTAAAAATATTAATTACTTAAGCTCAGCTGTAGCGCCTGCTTCTACTAACTTCTTAACGGCTGCTTCGGCATCTGATTTCGGAAGTGCTTCTTTTACTACTTTTGGTGCACCGTCAACTAAGTCTTTAGCTTCTTTTAAACCTAAACCTGTAATTTCTCTAACCGCTTTAATTACGTTAACTTTTTGTTCTCCGGCAGCTGAAAGATGTACATCGAATTCAGTTTTTTCTTCTACAGGTGCAGCTGCTGCTGCAGCTGCAGGCATAGCAACAGCAGCAGCTGCAGCAGATACGCCAAATTTTTCTTCCATCTCTGTAATTAACTGAGATAAGTCAAGTACAGACATTGAACCGATTGCTTCTAAAATTTCTTCTTTTGAGATAGCCATTAAATTTCTCCTTAATAAATATAATTAAACTTGAGCTTCTTTTTGATCTCGAATAGCAGCAACTGCTCTCACAAATTTTGTTGGTACTTCATTAAGAGTACGCACAAATTTCGCAATAGGTGCTTGCATCGTTCCCATCAATTTAGCTAAAAGTTCTTCACGACTTGGTAATGAAGCTAAAGCTTTTATCTTTACTTCATCCATCACTTCATTTGGCAATGCGCCAGATTTAATGACAAACAAATCATTTTCATTAGCAAAGTTGTTTAAAACCTTAGCCACAGCAACTGGATCTTCAGACATACCAAAAATAAGTGGTCCTGTCATATCTCCTGAAAGGTGTGCAAATGGTGTTCCTTCAATAGCTCTTTTAACAAGAGTATTTTTTAAAACTCGCAAATACACCCCTGATTCCCGTGCCTTTGATCTTAAGTCAGTTAGCTTCGTAACACCCACACCACGATATTCAGCAAGAATTAACGCTTGTGCAGATTTTATTTGCTCACTAACCTCAGCAACAACTGCTTTTTTTTCTTCAAGATTCAGACTCAAAGTCTTCTCCTTCCGTATTTAAAATCAAAGTGCTTTCACACTCACTCTTACGGCGGACTTTATCAGGATGCTATCCCTTAGGTTTCGCCATCTGCGTAGGACTATTACGATTAAACCTTGCGGTACCTACGGTCTTTGATAACCCCGTTTTTCAACGGACCCAAAGCTCTTTTTGATCTTTCGATCAAAAACCTTACGCCAATAAATTGGCTTGATCAACTCTGATACCAGCACCCATTGTGCTAGATATCGAAACTTTTTTAATAAATACACCTTTGGATGATGCTGGCTTTGCCTTATTTAGAGCATCAATTAAGGTAGATAAATTTTGCTGTAATTTTTCAGCATCGAAAGAAGCTCTTCCAATGCTGCAATGAATAATGCCAGCTTTGTCAGTTCTGTATTGAACTTGTCCAGCTTTAGCATTTGTTACTGCTTTAGCAGGATCAGGAGTCACAGTACCAACTTTAGGGTTTGGCATCAGGCCTTTTGGTCCTAGAATCTGACCTAATGCGCCCAGAATTTTCATTGCATCTGGTGTCGCTATTAAAACATCAAAATTCATGTTTCCCTTTTTTATATCTTCAGCAAGATCTTCAAATCCAACAATATCAGCGCCTGCCTTTCTAGCAGCATCTGCAGCATCGCCTTCTGCCATGACGGCAACTTTTACTGTTTTACCTGTTCCGTTTGGAAGAACAACAGCTCCTCGAATTAGTTGATCTGATTTTTTTGCATCAATGCCTAAATTGATTGCGGCATCAATCGATTCATCAAATTTTGCTTTTGCATTTTCCTTGACCAGTTTTAACGCATCAGCAATTGGATACAGCTTATCTGCATCAACTTTTTCAACGATCGATTTCATTCTTTTAGAAAGACTCATTTACACGCCCTCCACTTCGATACCCATGCTTCTTGCTGTGCCTGCAATTGTTCTAACAGCAGCATCCATGTCGGCTGCAGTTAAATCAGGTTCTTTTGCTTTTGCAATTTCTTCAGCTTGAACACGAGTTATTTTTCCAACCTTGTTAGTATGAGGAACTGGAGAACCTTTTTGTACCTTAGCGGCTTTTTTTATCAAAACTGCAGCTGGTGTGGTTTTCATTACAAATGTAAAACTTTTATCTGAATACGCAGTAATTACTACAGGAACAGGTAATCCTGGTTCAACATTTTGTGTTTGTGCATTAAAAGCTTTACAAAAGTCCATAATATTAAGACCTTGTTGTCCTAAAGCTGGTCCAACTGGTGGACTTGGGTTTGCTTTCCCTGCTGGGATTTGTAACTTAATATATCCCTGAATTTTTTTTGCCATCTATATAACTCCTTTATTTGGTAAAAGCGCTTAAAAAAAGCTCCCAAATTTATTAAACTTCTTTTTGAATTTGACCGAACTCAAGCTCCACTGGAGTAGCTCGACCAAAAATAACTACCTCAACACGAAGTTTATTTTTTTCATAATTAATTTCTTGAACAGAGCCCGAGAAATCCTTAAATGGTCCATCAATTATTCGAACTGATTCGCCGACCTCGAAAGTTAATTTTTGAGTTGGATTCACTTTACTATCATCCATTCTACGAAGAATTAACTCTACTTCATTATCTTTTATTGGTGTTGGTTTAAGAGCCGAACCGCCAATAAAAGCTGTAACTTTTGGTGTGCTTCTTACCAAATGCCATGTAGCATCATTCATATCCATTTGAACAAGAACATAGCCAGGATATAGTCTTCTTTCACTAATTGTTTTTTGTCCTGCTTTTAATTCAACAACCTCTTCAACAGGGACAAGCACATCGCCAAATTGATCTTTAACATTTGATAATTCAATTCTTTCAAGCAAACCTTTTTGAACAATTTTTTCATATCCTGAATAAGCTTGAACTGCGTACCATCTTTTGGTCATTTTTATCGTCCTAAAACTAAATTAACAATGTAAGTAAAAGCAATATCGACAAATGCTAAAAAAATTGCCATCAGAACAACAACAACAAAAACAACCAAAGTCATCTGTACCGTCTCTTTTCTTGTAGGCCATACAACTTTTTTTGCCTCAAGCACAACACTATTTAAAAAATTAAAAAGCTCAGCGCCTTTAGATGATTGCTTAAATACAAATAGTGAAATTGAGAGACCGACTAAAATGCTAACCACTTTTAACACAAGCGGTTGATCATCTAATATATAAAATCCAACAATTCCCAATACAAAAATTAGGATTGCGGACGATGTCTTTAATTTATCACTCAAACTTTTTACCTTTTATAATGGCAGGCCAGGAGGGCTTCGAACCCCCAACCCTCGGTTTTGGAGACCGATACTCTACCAATTGA
>JAQCBB010000056.1 GCA_027621535.1 Pseudomonadota bacterium
TTTTTATAGTCCCGTTGCTAAAACCCTTGAATTAAAAGATTTTAACTTACTAGCTGAAGTCTCTCTAACGGGAATAACGATTGAGTGTGAATTAGGGTATCGATCAGAATATGTTGAACCTAAAAAGTTCTATCTACTACTTGAACTTGATACGCTTTATGGCCTTGTTTCCTACCTAGGCAACATTATTGGTAAAGATGATGCAGAGAAATTTTATGTTACCTATCAATGGGTTATTTATTTAGATAACTATTTCACTAATGTATTAAGGCTTTATGGATATGACTTTGAACTCAGATTTAATACCCAGGGATATGATGATGATGGGTTTGAATATTTAACAGGAGATCAGTCAAAAAACTCTAATTACTTACCATTACGAGATCATCCGTTTATTTACACAAAATTTAGATATATTTCAGAGGTTATCGAAGCAACGAATCGAATTATGAGACATCAACTACCTTCGCTAGAGGAGATGAGACTTGAGTTCGAAAAAGTAAGTGATGATAACTTAGTTCAATTAGATAGACAGAGAAACAGATGGAATTACATGATGGCAAGAAGAAATAGACAGGGAACTTTACTTACGATATCTGGAAGATATAGAAAAGAAAACTTAAATAGCTTTTTTCCAGATTATATTAAATCACTTCTTGCATTTGCCCATTTCAATGTGATGCTAGGAGAAAGATCACTACAGAGAAATCATCTACTTGCCTATCCAAATCTTGCACAAAAATTTGGATTTAGATATCACACTTATTTAGAGAACAGGTATCCAGCAGAGCTAATGGCTACAGAGAGAACCATAACCGAAGAGCATCCAATGCATTTCTTTAAAGGGCTATATCCGTACTTTAAAGAATATCTCTATAAAAACAATCATATTTCGGACAGTGAATATAACGATCTGTTTGGAGTGCAGTAAAGAAAGGAAAAAAAATGAAAATAGGACAACCACTTAGAGTAATTGAAGCAGTCCCAGTTCCAGCAACTGAACCTTCTATTACACCAGAAGTAGAAACACCAGAAAAAGAGACCGTTGAGGAAAACGTTTAATGTCAGCAGTGTGTTTATTAGGCGATAGCATCATAGACAATAAAGTCTATGTTGGTAAAAACGAGTTATCTGTCAAAGAACATCTAGAAGCAATGTCAGAGTCAATGTTTAATCAAATAGCTGTTGATGGGCATACAACTCAAGATGTTCTTAATTTTCAACTAAATCAACTTCCAAAAATCTCAACACATAAAGTGCTTTCAATTGGGGGTAATGACTTGTTGCAACAGATTTCTTTTTTAAAGAATAAAGATGCACTGACAACAAAAGAAGTGATGGAACAGGCTGTTTGTAAACTGGCGCCAATTAAAAAAAGATATCGAACCATTGTCGAAAAACTGTCACAAGAAAATTCTAAATTATTATTGTGCACAGTTTACGAAGGCAATTTGACTGACGATTTATTTTATCGAGATATTGCATTTGCCTCACAGGCAATGGTTTCGATGCTGAATGATGTAATTTTCTCAACAGCTGCAACTTTTAATGTAGATGTCTTGGAGCTAAGAAACATATTTACAAAACCTGAAGATTACGCAAATCCAATCGAGCCATCACATATAGGTGGAAAAAAATTAGCTAAAGGAATTCTAGGTTGGGTGAGAAGTGTCTGAGAAGTTAGGATTATTTTTATTTTCTTGGATTCTATCTTGGGGTTTCACAGCAGTTAAACAATTAAGTATCACTTATGATTACATCGTTAATGATGGAGTAGTAGTTGTTACGGATATTTCAAACATAAATTCAGCTAATAACAATGATTCTCTTTACTCCCCAGATCAACAAATTAGCAATGAGGACAATTTACAAACTGAAGAACAAAGTTCTAGTTGTGATGATGAAGAGTTTTGGTCAGCTACTAGTGCAAAGTTAATAAAAGGTGGAGATCAAATTTATCTAGCATTCCCTAACAACCCACTTAAAAATAAAATTGTAAATTTGAATCTTAATTTTATACCCACCACTATGAGCTATAGGTCATTTAACACATCATTTCATATGCACGGCATTAAAACAATAAAAGTATCAGTTCGGGATGAGTTTGACACAATCGATGTTAATTTAATTGGTGGCTTAGCGAGTAATCCTATTGAAAGCTGGGATGTGCAGCTCCAAGCACTTGGTGTAAATAATAAAGTTTGTTTTACTAAAAATGTACTGTCATTAGCTCCAAGTAGTTTTTCAAATTATGTGAATCTCGAATCGTTTTATGTTCCTGGAGTTATTAGTCCTGCAGATGAAAATAATTTTGATATCAATTTATTTGGTAAGAATGAAATTGCTAATGAAATGGAATATTTAGATTATTTTCAAAATATCCAAAAACTGAAAAGTTTAAATAAGTATTTACCAGAACCTTCAGAAGCAGGGGTATCTATGCTTACTAAAACTGTGTATTTAGACGAAAAGGCCAAATTAGTATCGGATAGTTTATGGTATCGAAATATTTTACACGGTGAAGTAGTTATTGGACTATTTGGCGATGTGAAAAAATCTGAACTAGAAGTTATTTCAAAAATAATAAAGCTACTCCATATTGTGGCACCTAACTTAGATATTAAATATTCAGATAATGCAGAAGAAGTAAATTTACCGATTCATATTGTTGGTTGCGAAGAATTATTTTCACAAAAAGTTAACCAATGTAAAGATAGAGCTGCTGGAACATTTACTCCTCCAAATACTTATGGAACTCTAGAACGTGGCAAATTTGGATATATTTGGGTTGATGCAAATTATACACCTGAATACAGACAGCATGTTGTGGTACATGAACTAGGTCACGCTCTTGGGCTGGGTCATAATTTATGTTATGACTCTGTAATGTCATATTCCGATTATGCTCCGGAAGTTCCATTTTTTACCGTTTTAGATCTTATGCAACTGAGAGTTTTATATGACTCAAAACTACCTAAACCACTTGGTGAAAAATACACAATCCAAACTCTTGACCTTGACTATGAAAAATATAAAGAATTTGATGAAGGTGAAAAAAATGTCTGCGAAGCAAAGCAAGCTGGTTGGAGTGACTTAGTTGAATTTCAAAGAGGCATTATAGAAATTGATGAAATATATGAAGGGAAGAAATGAAGAAATTAAATATTAAAAAAACAATAATTGGAGTTTTTATTGTTGGTGTCTTAAGTGGTTTCTTATTAAATGTCGTATTATCAGAAATCAGTCATCAACAATTATTAAAGGAAATTGAAGCTATGGAGGAGGAGAGTCCTTTAAAATTATTGAAGCCTACAAGTTGCACTTCTTCTTCACAACTTAATGAATATCAAGGTTGCGAGAATCTATATGATTACACCCCAGAAGGTTGGGAAGATAACAATCAAAACTGTAAAGATCAATGGATAGAATTTAAGTTTTCTAAACCAGTTAAGGTTGAGTTTGTTGTCATACAAAACTATGATTACCCACCTTTAAGAGCACAGAAAGATTCTATTAGAAATTTTGAACTTATTTTTAAGAATATAAATGGAGAGGAAGTAGTTTTTAATGAATCACTTCAGGACACTACTGAATCTCAATGGTTTGATACATTTCAACAAGTTGGAAGTAAGTTTGTTCGTTTTAATGTTCTCTCAAGCTATGACACTCTTGGTATTGAAACCTGTCACTTGGAGGCTTTAGATTTTTATGGTTATGATGAGTAGCAGTAATGAGTGAACAGGATTTTGAAAAAATGATTGTCAACCACTATATGACAATTTATATTCTAACAAAAGCATTTAATGAACAAATTGAAGCAACTCTCAACATTAAATGTTCATATTGTGACAATTTAATTTTCTCAGACAATCCAACATTTGATATGTGTATTGATTGTGCAGATAAAATGGAAGATTTAGCACTTTTGGAAGAAGAGTAATTTGTCATAGTAACTCAGTATTGTAAAATTAAATTAAGCATCAGGAGTGAATAAGCAATTATTCTGCCAACCTGCTTGAGGAAAGTAAGGTGGATTACGATGTGGTCTTAATGACAATTAAGTTCCTCATCTAAACGAGCTGGTGTAGCTCGTTTTTTTATTTACTTCTGAATAATAAGTAAGGAGTAAATTTGGCAGCAGTAAGTGATTCATTAAAAGCAGTACATTTTTTTACAAATGTAAAGCTATACAAGAAACATGTTCCAGGAAGTTTTAAATCTGGCTTTGGTACTACAAGTGTTGGAACAAGTGCGGGTGCCCGTGCAGATTTTTATACATACCCCGATAATGACAATTTAAAAGGTATGTTTCATATCTCAACACAAAGAACTACAGGAGCATATGCAGGAGACGATAGGTACTATTCACTCCCGCTGCATATCGTTAGTCTTGAAGTTCTTCAACATAATAAATTCACACAAAACAATGAGAAGTTTTTTGTAAATTTAGAAAAAATAAAAAAACTTCCTAGCAAAAGAAAAATCAAAATTGTGAATTTTTACTTTCATACAACAATTGGATCAGACTTATTTAGAAAAAATGAGCCACCAGTTGAACCACACACTATTTGTATTGAGTTTGAAAATGGTGCAATTTATGGTTTTAAATATTGGAAAGATGCTTATACGAATTGGTTAAAAGTTAGTAAAGATAGAGATATAACTTATGATTACTGGCTTAACATTGGCTATTCATTTGATGGTAAGTATTATCTCAATACAAGAAATTATGAAAATATTAAGTATAAAAAATACTTTATTGGAAAATTGGAAGTTAATCCGAAAACAGGAAAAGAAGAACCTGTTTACTTTAAACAATCAATAGAGAAGCTTGAGGCTGAAGCTTACTTATATAGACATAAGCTACATCCAAATAATCTCTCTGATATCAGCAATCTTATAGCTTGGTACAGAAGGGATGATAATGGAAGTTATATTTACAATCCATTTATCCGACAGTATGTCTTAAAAGACCCATACTCTAAAACATTTTAAAAGGTACCAATGTCAGTATACGCAGATGGCTTGATGAGAAAAGCACACAGAGAAATGAAAGAAAACTTAAAGCAAACTGGTATTTACGAAACCAACATTCAGAGAAAGAAAAGAGAAGCTAAAGAATTAGGAGGTGAGTAATTTGATATATATAGAAGATTTACCATATCTTAGAGAAATAGATATTGATTTTCAAAATCACATAGGTGGATACATGGGAGGCGGTTCTTGGGCTATTACTTCAACAAAGGATAGTAATGGAGACAATGCAAGAATTATTATAAGAAAAAATGGTGGTTATAAACCATATTGTAATATGTTAACTTTTGATGTTATTCAACCTAATTTACAGGTCTTAAATTTACAATGGATATTTTTTAGAGGTATAAAACGTTTTCCTGATAAATGGAGAAGAAACAATGAATTTGGATTTAACTCTGTTATTTCAGCTCAATTTCTACAACACACTCGTAAACCAATAAAGCAGTACAACTGGGATCAAATAATAATATCTACAAGACTTTCACCTTATTTTTTTGAAATTAAAAAAACTAACGAAGGTGGATGGGGTGATTGGGAGAAAATTTCTTTTACACATCAAAAACGACATGAGGATGTTTTTAAGGAAACACCATATTGGAACAGACCAAGTAGTTATCATAAAAATTTAAATCAGTTGTTGGTTAATAAAGACAAGCATTTTGGTAGAGATTAATTTAACTAATTATACTGACATCTTCCCTGAGAAGGATGAGGTCATTTATTCGTTTTAACCGATAGACATAGTAATTTTTCTTAAAAATCTCGATTTGACAAACTACTTATTTTGTGGTATATTAATTATA
>JAQCBB010000057.1 GCA_027621535.1 Pseudomonadota bacterium
GTTTGACCCACGCGCCAAATAGGACTCTATCACGGGCTTGGTTTGTGGACTCGACAAGTATAGAAGACTCAATACGACTTAAAAAGTAGCGCAGATCGCGCTCTAATTTCATTTTTCTTTGTTTATTTTCAGGAGAATCTTCAAGGTGTTTTAGCTGTTTAATTTCTGTTTCTAAAGTTTCAAGATTTTTTTTTAATTCATCATAACCATTAAGTGTCACATAATTAGACTCAGTACTGATCGGACGCTCAGGAATATCTATTCCGGCATGTTCTAAATCATTTTCTTTGACGAATGCTCTACTCATATTGATTCTTTTATTTTTACCAGTATATTATGGGGATGAAAATTACTTTTACCATCTTTTTTTTATGTTTACTGATTTTACCCGCAATCATTTTTGCAGAAGAAAATCAGCATTGGACGCAAAAAATATTTAGCACATCAGAAAATCGCCTCATTAAGTTATCCACTGATGACCATTGTTTTGATTCATCTAAACAGAATTTCAACACCATGAAATTTAAACAAAAATTTAATTCTGTAAAAGATTGTCACTCCTATATCCAAAAACACAAAAACCTCAAAAATTAAATATCATTTTATAAAATGTTTTAAAATCTTTTTTGCTGGCTTCTCGATTAGAGATGAATTCTACATGCTCTATTGATCCAGGGTTAATTCTAATACCCCAGAGTCCACCAATTTGATGGGGCAAATTTGAGTATCTGATGTCCATGATCTCTTTATCATTATTTGGATTGATGGCAACAAAGTTTTGACTAAACCATATAAAACGATCAATATCATTTTTTTGGATGTCACTTAACACATTGAAATAAGTGTAATGATTCTTGTTAAAAGCTTTGATATTTTCGCCCTGAAAATATTCTTTTTTTAGTCCCAGATTAACGGCATCGATATAATAAGTGCCATTAGCTTGGTACATTGTTTTCCATAAGACGAGATTTCCAAAACTTGGTTTGACGCTAATTTGGAAACCATTATGCTGACGGTCTGCCATCAGTTCTTTAATAAATAATTCCGCACGGTAATGTTGTAAAAACCCAAGACATAAATAAAAAATAGCCCACCCAAAAGCAGTTTGTGCATAGATAGTTTTTTTTCTAGTCACTGAGATAATAATTAGAATTAAAATAGGTAAGGTAAAGAGAGGGTCAATAATGGATATATTATTCCAACTCACACGGTAATGAGAAAATGGCCAAAAGAGTTGTGTGCCATAGCTTGTACAAGCATCCAAGAGTCCGTGTGTTGCATATCCTAAGGTTGCATAAAACCAGACTTGTTTAAATGTAAGATGAATTTTTTTATGGAATAATCCGTAAAATAGAAGTGCAAACAACAAACTGCCAAAAGGAATAAAAAAAAGGGAGTGGGTAAATTGGCGGTGAAATTCTAAAAATAATAATGGATCATTTTTGGATCTGATTAACACATCCAGATCAGGAAACATACCCGATAAAAATCCGATAACGCCTATGGCTAAAAGATGTTTATTTTTTGTAAAACTTTTAGAAAGAGAGGCGCCTAAAACACCCTGGCTTAAGGGATCCAATGTTTATTCCCACTCAATGGTGGCTGGAGGTTTTCCAGAGACGTCATAGACAACCCGGTTGATTCCCTTCACCTCATTGATGATTCGATTTGAAATTTTCGATAATAATGAATAAGGAAGTTCGGACCATTTGGCTGTCATAAAGTCACTTGTTTCTACAGCACGAATGGCGACAACATACTCATAGGTTCTGCCATCACCCATCACTCCGACTGATTTAACCGGTAGAAAAACACAGAAAGCTTGCGATGTTTTTTTATACCAACCGGATTCTTCTAGTTCTTGTATAAAAATAGCATCGGCTTCCCTTAATAATTCAGCAAATTCGAAGGTTACTTCCCCTAAGATTCTTACACCTAACCCAGGTCCAGGAAAGGGATGTCGATAAATCATGTGCAAGGGTAATCCCAACGCTACTCCCAGTTCACGCACTTCATCTTTAAATAATTCACGTAAAGGTTCCAGAAGTTTTAAATGTAAGCTATCGGGAAGGCCACCGACATTATGGTGGCTCTTAATATTATGCCCTTTTTTAGTTTTGCCACCCGCGGATTCAATCACATCAGGGTAAATAGTACCTTGCGCTAACCATTTCGCATTTTTGATTTTTGCTGCTTCTTCTTGAAAGACTTCCACAAAATTTTTGCCAATAATTTTTCTTTTTTGTTCAGGATCATTGATACCTTTAAGGTCACCCATGAACTTATCGGTTGCGTTCACGTGAATAACTTTAACTCCTAAATTATCCTTAAATAAAGCCATCACATTTTTTGCTTCATCTTTACGCAGGAGTCCATGGTCCACAAAAATACAAGTCAATTGTTTTCCTATAGCACGGTGCAGGAGTGCTGCAGCTACCGAGGAATCAACCCCACCTGATAAACCCAGAATTACATCATCACTGCCCACTTGTTGTTGAATGTGATGAATAGCGGTATCAATGTAATTTGGCATAGTCCAATCAGGGTCACACTCGGCAATGTCTATCACAAATCTTTTAAATATTTTTGTGCCTTGATTGGTATGGGTGACTTCAGGATGAAATTGAACCCCATAAATTTTAAGATCGTCATTGGCAATAGCAGCGATCGGGGTCGAATTATTGCTGGCAATAATTTTAAAACCCTCAGGAATGGATTCGACTTTATCGCCATGACTCATCCACACATCCAATAAACCATGACCATCTGGATTGGTGTGGTCTTGGATGTCTTTTAAAAGTAAGGAATGTCCATGCGCTCTAATTTGTGCATGACCAAATTCTCTTTTGTCGCTATGGGTGACTTTGCCACCGAGTTGTTCGCACAAGCTTTGCATGCCATAACAAATTCCAAGGATGGGCACATTCAAATCAAAAATAATATTTGGTGCTTTGGGCGTTTCAAGCTCATACACTGAATTTGGTCCCCCCGATAAAATAATGGCTTTCGCAGCAAATTCTTGAATTTTTAAAGGATTAATATCATAGGGATGAATTTCACAAAACACATTCAGCTCGCGAATACGCCGAGCAATAAGTTGCGTGTATTGGGAACCAAAATCAAGAATTAAAACTTTATCCAATTTAGTCTAGCCTGTAATTAGGCGCTTCTTTGGTGATCTGAACATCATGAACGTGTGATTCTCGGATTCCTGAATTGGTAATTTGCACAAATTCTGCTTTTAGGCGCATATCCTTGATGGTCTTTACCCCGACATAGCCCATGGAAGCCCTTAAGCCACCCATTAACTGATGAATGACATTTTTAACGGATCCCTTATAAGGAACACGACCTTCAATGCCTTCGGGAACAAGTTTTTCAGCATTATCTTCACTGTCTTGAAAATATCGATCTTTAGAACCTTGCTGCATCGCTCCAATAGAGCCCATACCTCGATAAGACTTATAAGACCTGCCTTGAAAAAGCTCAACTTCGCCTGGTGCTTCTTCGGTTCCAGCGAACATACTTCCGAGCATGACCGTGTAAGCCCCTGCTGCTAGAGCTTTGGATACATCTCCCGAATAGCGAATACCCCCATCGGCTATCAGTGGAATTTTTTTATTTTTGAGGGCTTCGGCGACATTATGAATCGCAGTAATTTGAGGCACACCAACGCCAGCAACAATGCGTGTTGTGCAAATTGATCCAGGGCCAATACCAACCTTCACTCCATCTGCACCTGCATCCACTAATGCTTTTGCGGCATCTGCAGTGGCAATGTTTCCACCAATGACATCTGTTTTCGGGTAATTTTTTTTAATCCATTTCACCTGATCCAAAACCCCTTGAGAGTGACCGTGGGCGGTATCCACGACAATGACGTCAACACCGGCATCGATAAGTAAATCAACTCGGTTTTCTGTATCCGCACCGACACCAACTGCAGCGCCAACAATTAATCGCTCTTTTAGATCTTTTGAGGCATAAGGGTGATCGGATGATTTTTGAATATCTTTAACGGTAATTAAGCCTTTGAGTTGATCTTTCGCATCGATCACCAGGAGTCGCTCCAAGCGATATTGATGCAATAAGCGCATCACTTCCTCTTTTGAGGCTTTTTCATTCACAGTTACGAGTCGTTCGCGAGGCGTCATGACATTTTTAACCGGCTGGTTGAGATTTTCTTCAAAGCGAAGATCGCGGTTAGTCACGATCCCGACCACCTTATTATTTTCAATCACTGGGAGGCCTGAGATTTTATGTTTTTTCGTTAAATTAATAACCTCTTGTACGGACATATTTGGGTCAATGACAATCGGATTGCTGACCACACCAGATTCGAAACGTTTTACTTTTAAAACATGTTCAGCCTGAAGTTGTGGAGTCATATTTTTATGAATAATCCCAATACCGCCTTCTTCAGCCATGGCAATCGCTAGTTGAGATTCAGTCACCGTATCCATCGCTGCTGATAATAGCGGGATGTTCAAAGTAATATTCTGGGTGAGCTGGGTGGCAAGGGACACTTCTTTAGGGAGCACCGTCGAGTGTGCAGGAACTAGTAAGATATCGTCGAAGGTTAAAGCTTGTTCTAAGAGACGCATGTTTGAAATCCTTAATCGCGCAAAACAAGATTATACAGAAAACTTTACGGGTTGAGGAGGCTTATCCGTCCGGATCACCGCCTTTTTTCATTTTTTTACCTTGTTCGGCCCGTTGTCGGCGAATTTCTTTAGGATCTGCGATGAGTGGACGGTAGATTTCCACACGATCTTTTTCACGCAAAACATGATCTAGAGTCGTGTGTTTGCCAAAAATACCAACGGGATCAGTGTCTAAATTAATTTCTGGAAATTGTTTTTTAATTCCCGAGAGCTCAATGGCATCTTTCACGGTGATCCCCTCATCAACATTGACAGGGATAACCAGTTGTTTTTGTGGTATCGCGTAGGTCACCTCAACGAGAATTTTTTTATCATTGGTCATTGGATCGACGATTGGCCTCTTTAATAAACTCATCTATAAAGGTATTCGCAATTATATTAAATACCGGTGAAATTAATGTTTCCAGTAAAATATTACTGAACTGATATTCTAGCGTTAATTCGATTTGACAGCTATTTTCATCTAATTTATTAAACAACCAGATTCCCGATAAGTGCTTAAACGGACCATCAATGAGACGTATGTGCATCAGATGATCTGATTTTTTTATATTCTCCGTAGTAAAAGATTGTTTGATCCCCTTAAAGTTTATTTCAATCGAGGCGCGGGTGATTTCTGAATCCCGATGGATTACCCGTGTTGAGCCACACCAAGGCAAAAAGTTTGGATAATTTTCTACCTCATCGACTAATTCAAACATCTTTTCTGCGGGGTGCAGCACTATTGCTGATTTATGTATGTTGTACATTTATTTTTTGTAATATCTTCAATCGAGTACAATTATACTTTGAATTTAATTTCCTGCTGAACATGTCAATCATCGTCAACAAAAAGGCCTATCATGATTACTTTATTGAAGAAAAGTATGAGGCTGGTATTGTACTCGAGGGCTGGGAAGTAAAAGCGGTACGTGATAATCGAGTTAACATCAAAGAATCTTATGTGATTATTCAACGCGGTGAAATTTAC
>JAQCBB010000013.1 GCA_027621535.1 Pseudomonadota bacterium
ATAATACTTTTCTTGAGCCTATATGGAATAATCAATATATAGATCATATTCAAGTCACCAATCACGAAACCTTAGGAGTTGGAGACAGAACGACATTTTACAATGCAACTGGAGCATTGAGAGATATGATGCAAAGCCATATTCTTCAGACATTAACATTAACAACGATGGAAAAACCTAAATCTTTTTCACCCGAGGACATAAGAGCAGAAAAAATTAAACTATTAAGTCAAATTCAGCAAGTTCCTATGGATAAATTTGAGCAACATGTATTTCGAGCTCAATATACATCAGGTGAGGTAGCTAAAGAAGGTAAGGTAAAGGGGTATATTGAGGAATTAGGAAAATCCAGCACAGTTGAAACTTACGCTGCAGTAAAGTTCTTTATTAACAATGATCGGTGGAAGAATACACCAATTTATTTAAGAACTGCAAAAAGATTACATGAAAATGCTACGTATATATCAATAAAACTTAAACCGCAAAGTAATTCAGCACATGAAACATCAGAAAACTGGATAATTATTAGTATTCAACCATCTGAATCTATTCATATCGAGATGAAAACTAAGGTGCCAGGATTAGATGATACCAAAACAAGAAAAATTCAACTTCAGGGGGGTATTCGCCATAAGTATGATGAAACCATTGATTCTTACGAAACCTTATTGCTTGATTTAATTGAGGGAAATCAATCAAGATTCCTTCATATTGATGAGGTAAAAGCTCAATGGCATTTAATTGATCCTATTATTGAAAAATGGAAAGATGAGAGTATTCCTGTACATCAATATACTGCCGGATCAAAAGATCCCGAAGCTTCAAAAATTATTTTCGAAAATGAGGATCAATTTTGGCGAAGTAGTATTAATATAGTTGAATAATTAAATTTAGGTAAAAAATGGCAATTAAATCAGATCGCTGGATTAGAGAGATGGCATTAAAACATGATATGATAAATCCTTTTGAACCATCTTTAATCAGAGAGCTGGCTGGTGAAAAAATAGTTTCTTACGGTACTTCTAGTTACGGATATGATATTCGCTGTGCAAATGAATTTAAAGTTTTTACCAATATTAACTCAACCATAGTTGACCCAAAAAATTTTGATCCAAACTCTTTTGTGGAATTTGAATCTGAATATTGTATTATTCCACCAAATTCATTTGCCTTAGCAAGAACAGTAGAGTATTTCAAAATACCTCGAAATGTTCTTACAATTTGTTTAGGTAAATCAACATATGCACGTTGTGGGATCATTGTGAATGTGACACCATTTGAACCAGAATGGGAAGGCTTTGTTACGTTAGAGTTTAGCAATACAACACCTTTACCAGCAAAGATTTATGCTAGAGAGGGATGCGCTCAAGTTTTATTTTTTGAATCAGATGAAATTTGTGAAGTCTCATACAAAGACCGTGGTGGAAAATATCAAGGACAGACGGGTGTAACGCCTCCTAAAATATAATGAAATTTAACTTCCCTATAATAATTATTGACGAAGATTTTCGTTCCGAAAATTCTTCAGGTTTGGGTATACGGCTTCTTGCTGATGCCATTAAAAAAGAGGGTTTTGAAGCCATTGGGATGACAAGCTATGTTGACCTGGCCTCATTTGCCCAACAACAAAGCCGTGCCTCAGCATTTATTTTAGCTATTGATGATGAAGAATTTGTTGAAGAAAGTCCTAAAGCAATTGAAAGCTTGAGGGTATTTGTTGAAGAAATACGTTACCGTAATGATGAAATCCCAATTTTTCTTCACGGAGAAACAAGAACAAGTAGGCACATACCCAATGAAATTCTTCGTGAATTAAATGGCTTCATTCATATGAATGAAGATACACCTGAATTTGTTGCAAGACATATCATTAGGGAAGCACGATCTTATCTAGACAGTCTTGCGCCACCTTTTTTTAGGGCGCTTACCCATTATGCTGCAGATGGATCATATTCTTGGCATTGCCCCGGTCATTCAGGGGGAGTGGCGTTCTTAAAATCACCTGTAGGACAAATGTTCCATCAATTTTTTGGTGAAAATATGCTTCGAGCAGACGTCTGTAATGCGGTAGATGAGTTAGGGCAACTTCTTGATCATACTGGACCTGTTGCGGCTTCTGAAAAAAATGCAGCCCGAATTTTCAATGCTGATCATTGTTTTTTTGTAACAAACGGTACATCAACTTCAAACAAAATGGTTTGGAATTCAGCTGTTGCTCCAGGAGATATAGTTTTAGTTGATAGAAACTGTCATAAATCTATTCTTCATGCCATCACAATAACTGGGTCAATACCTATTTTTTTAATGCCCACAAGAAATCACTTTGGCATTATTGGTCCAATACCAAAAGAAGAGTTTGATTGGAAAAATATTCAAAAAAAAATTGAAGCTAATCCCTTTGTTATTAATAAGAAACAAAAACCAAGGGTGTTGACGATCACCCAATCCACCTATGATGGCATTTTATATAATGTTGAAGAAATCAAAGAAATGCTTGATGGTAAAATTGATACTCTTCATTTTGATGAAGCCTGGCTTCCACATGCCGCTTTTCATAGCTTTTATGGGGATTATCATGCAATTGGAGAGGATAGACCAAGATGCAAAGATAGTATGATATTTTCAACACAATCCACACACAAACTACTTGCTGGCCTTAGTCAAGCATCCCAAATATTGGTACAAGATGCGGAAAATATTCAACTAGATCGCGATATCTTCAATGAATCGTATTTAATGCATAGCTCTACGAGCCCGCAATATTCGATTATAGCAAGTTTAGATGTGGCAGCCGCAATGATGGAACAACCAGGAGGAACTGCTCTCGTTGAAGAGTCAATCATGGAAGCGCTTGACTTTAGAAGAGCTATGAGAAAAGTTGATAGCGATTGGGGCCAAGACTGGTGGTTTAAAGTGTGGGGTCCAGATGATTTGACTGAAGAAGGAATTGAAACACGAGAATCATGGATGCTTAAATCTGAAGATAACTGGCATGGGTTCAATAAACTTTCCGAAGGTTTTAATATGCTTGATCCTATTAAAGCCACCATAATCACTCCTGGACTAAACATGAAAGGTGACTTTGATGAAAAACTTGGAATCCCGGCTTCTATCGTGACGAAATACTTAGCTGAACATGGTGTAATAGTCGAAAAAACAGGCTTATATTCATTTTTTATTATGTTTACGATTGGCATTACAAAAGGTCGTTGGAATACGCTACTTGCTGCTCTTCAGCAATTTAAGGATGACTATGATAAAAATCAACCACTATGGAGGGTTCTCCCTGATTTTACTCAAAAATATCCTCAATATGAACGTAAAAGCCTGAAAGACTTATGCAATGAAATTCATAGTATTTACAGAAAAAATGATATCGCTCGCTTAACAACTGAAATGTATTTATCTAATATCGAGCCAGCAATGAAACCAACTGATGCATTTGCAAAAATGACTCACAAAGAAATAGAAAGGGTTTCTATTCATGAACTAGAAGGGAGAGTAACCTCAGTTTTATTAACCCCATATCCCCCAGGAATACCCCTATTAATTCCTGGTGAAAAATTTAATAAAAAAATTGTGAGTTATCTAAAGTTTGCCGAAGAGTTTAATCAACTCTTTCCTGGTTTTGAGACAGATAATCATGGGCTCGTTAAGAAGGTTATAAACGGAAAAGCTACATATTTTATTGATTGTGTAAAAGTTTAAATTAACGCTTTTTGTAAATAATAAAACTAAAACGTACATCTTTCTCTTGAAAAATTTCAGATTCTTCTACCTTTAACCAAGCTTCATTATTCAACTCTGGAAAATAAGTATCACCCTCGATGACGTGATGGATTTTAGTCACTATAATTTCGCTACAAAAATCTAAAGATTGTTTGTAGATTTCTCCACCGCCAATGATGAAAGATTTTTTGCTGCTATCATCTGGCAATTCACTCAATGAGGAGATCATAAAAACATCCTTTATTTTTAAGTTTTTATTTCTTGTCAACACATAATTATCGCGATTAGGAAGCGCCTTACCAATTGACTCGTATGTCTTACGTCCCATCACAACTCTATGACCAGTTGTTATTTGCTTAAAATGTTTTAGATCAGTAGAAATGTGCCAGGGTAGTGAGTTTTTAACGCCAATCACCCGATTAAGTGACATAGCGACAATGATTGATAGATTCATCATTAAATAGCCACAGGAGCATTAATCATAGGGTAAGGATCATAATCAGATAATTCAAAATCTTCAAATTTAAAATCGAAAATATTTTTTACGTTTAAATTAATATGCATCATTGGTAATTCTTTAGGTTGTCTTTTAAGTTGCTCATTCACTTGATCGAAATGATTTGAATATATATGAGCATCTCCAAGCGTGTGAATAAATTCCCCAGGTTCAAGATTAACAACCTGAGCTATCATTAATGTAAGTAAAGCATAAGATGCAATATTAAAGGGGACACCTAAAAAGATATCTGCACTTCTTTGGTAAAGTTGACAAGATAATTTATTGTTCGCAACATAAAATTGAAAAAAGCAATGACAAGGTGGTAACTTCATATTCTCAATCTCAGCAACATTCCAAGCAGAGACAACAAGCCTTCTCGAATCAGGATTGCTTTTTAAGTTTTTAATTAGGTTTTCAATTTGATCAATGGTTCGATTATCATGCGTCCTCCATGATCTCCATTGAGAACCGTAAACAGGGCCAAGATCACCGTTCTCGTCAGCCCATTCATCCCAAATACTTACACCATTCTCTTGCAAATATTTTATATTAGTTGAACCTTTTAGGAACCAAAGTAACTCATAGATTACAGATTTTAAATGGACTTTCTTAGTTGTTAAAAGAGGAAACTTTTCGGACAAATCAAATCTCATCTGATATCCAAATACAGAAAGTGTTCCCGTTCCCGTTCGATCATTTTTTTTATCGCCATGATTCATGACATGATTTAGAAGATTAAGATATTGTTGCATTATCCTAAGAATTAACCTCTATGAACTGTTTTACGTCATTAATATTGTTGTTTAATTCATAAGAGCGCTTAGGTAATTCTTCAATATTTTTAAGCAGCTCAGGTCTCGGAGGCTTTAAATTAATTGCTTCGATTACTGTCTCTTCAAATTTTGTTGGTAATGCCGTTTCTAAAACTACCATTGGAATTGAATCATTTTCATCAAAATGATCATAAGCAGCTTTAAAACCATCAGCAGTGTGTGTATCAATAATTAAACCATATTCATCATATAGTTTTTTTATCATTTTAAGCCTCAACTCATGTGAGCTTGAGGATGAAGTGAAACCAAAATTTGGTATATTTCCAAAGTAATTAGTATCACTTAAATCAAAATCAGAACCCCGATCAATACGATCCCAGAGGTCTTTGAGCTTCTTAGAATCTCTATCTAATAAATCAAAAATAAATCTTTCAAAATTTGATGCCTTAGATATATCCATTGATGGACTTGATGTATGAAATGTATTATCAGATGATCTTGGGTGATACTTTCCAGTTTTAAAAAATTCATCCAGAACGTCATTTTCATTTGTTGCAACAATTAACTTTCTAATGGGCAATCCCATCATTCTAGCAATATGGCCAGCGCATATATTTCCAAAATTACCTGAAGGAACAGTTACATCAATAAGCTGATTAGATGAATTTGTAACTGCAAAATAACCTTTAAAATAGTACACAACTTGAGCAATAATTCTGCCCCAGTTTATTGAATTCACAGCACCGATGTTGTGTTTATTTTTAAAATCCAAATCATTTGATACCCCCTTGACAATATCTTGACAATCATCAAAAAAACCATCGATGGAAATATTAAAAATATTTTTTTCTTTTAGGCTATACATTTGTGAGGTCTGAAAAGAACTCATCTTGCCCCGGGGAGATAACATGAATACATTTACTCCTTTTTTTCCTATCATGGCATATTCTGCAGCAGGTCCAGTATCACCAGATGTAGCTCCTAATATATTTAATTTTTTGTTTTCTTTATTCAAAAGGTACTCAAAAATATTACCCAAAAATTGCATAGCAATATCTTTAAACGCTAATGTCGGACCATTTGAAAGTGAAAGCATAAACAGATTATTAGAAACTTTTGTAACTGGAGTTATATCATCCGCCCTTTGATTATCTCGAGTAAAAGCAAAAACATCTTTAATATACGTACAGTCGATAATTTTTTTTAGATCTTTATTAGGAATATCATTAGCTCCAATGTATGGTCGCATTATTTGATATGCCAAATCTGCGTAACTTAAATATCTTAAATCATCCAGATCTTTTTTTGATAAGTTTGGATATTGCTCAGGTAAATATAAGCCGCCATCAGATGCTAAACCAGTCAGTAATGTTTCACTAAAATTTATTTTTGGAGCAGTTCCTCTTGTGGATACATACATCATTCTGACATCTCTTCTAATCTTAACTTAACAACAAATCCTATATTAGATTCCATCAATTGAATTTTATTTATAATATCGTTTATATCTTTTTCAAGTGCATTATTTACCACGATAATAACGTCATTTTCTTTTTGCTCTTTTTTAAGCATTTTTTGGTGCATGGCATCAATAGAAATATTTTTTTCTGCAAAGAGCTTTGTAATTTTAGCAAGGACTCCTGCTGAATCAAGAAAATTTGCCCTTAAATAATATCCTGTTGAAATGTTTTCAATGGCTTTAAAACTTATTCCTTTTGAGTTTGATGTTTCAAATCCATTTGACGGAATATGGAAAGTTTTACTTCCATGGTTGATTGAACGAGCTAGATCAACTACATCGGTAACCACTGCACTGGCTGTTGGATCAGAACCTGCCCCAGCTCCGTAATAAAGTGTTGGTCCCAACATATTAGCCATCACTAAAACTGCGTTCATTGGACCATCGACATTAGCTACTAAACGAGATTCTGGAATGAGAGTGGGATGTACTCGAATTTCTATCTCGTTATTTATTTTCTTAGTCAAGCCGATTAATTTAATTCGGAAACCAAGCTCTTCAGCGTAAGTGATGTCCTTCAGTTGAAGATTAGTTATCCCTTCTATGTATACTTTTTTAAAATCAAGAGGAATACCAAAAGCAATTGAGGCAATAATGGTTATTTTATGAGCTGTATCAATTCCCTCAATATCAAATGTGGGGTCAGCTTCAGCATAACCTAATTGTTGGGCTTGTGATAAGGCAGTTTCAAAAGATAATCCATTTTTTTTCATTTCACTAAGAATATAATTTGTCGTTCCATTTAAAATACCAGCAACCCATTCGATCTTATTTGAAACTAAGCCCTCCCTTAATGCTTTAATAATTGGAATCCCCCCTGCCACTGATGCTTCAAATAAAATTGATGTGTTATTTTGTTTAGCAAGCTCAAATAGTTCAGAGCCATGAAGAGCAATGAGAGCTTTATTGGCAGTAACAAGGTATTTTCCCGATTCAATTGATTTTTTAGCAAACTCATATGCAATTCCTATGCCACCAATCAACTCGACAACCACATCACATTTTTGAATAACTTCATCTATGTTGCTAGCCAATAATGATGGATCGTTAGTAATTAGAGTTACTTTTTCTTGGTCTAAATCCAAAATTGAGGTAACTTTAAAATCAATTCCAGTTTTTGCACGAATTTCATTATTATTTTCTTTTAAAACATTAAATACACCTGATCCAACAGTTCCAAAACCTAAGATACCTATTTTAAAATCACTCATTGTTTTATCATTCCCGTAAAAAATTCGCCTAAACGTTTTATCGCTATCCCTAAATCATCCTCATTTGGAAGAAATACAATTCTAAAATGATTGTTGTCACACCAATTGAATCCACTTCCCTGAACAAGAAGAACTTTGGTATCAACTAAAATTTTTAAAATCAATTGCTGGTCATTCTCGATCTTGTACATTTTAGGGTCGAGCTTTGGAAATAAGTACATCGCAGCATCAGGCTTAACACATGACACTCCTGGAATAGATGTAATCAATTCATATGCTAAATTCATTTGTCGGCACAGTCTGCCAGTGGGGGCAACAAGATCATTTATACTTTGATAACCTCCGAGTGCAGTCTGAATAGCAAGCTGTCCAGGAACATTTGAACATAATCGCATTGAGGCAAGCATATTCAAGCCCTCAAGGTAATCAGCTGCTCTTTTTTTATCCCCAGATAAAATTAACCAGCCAGCTCTGTATCCACAAGCCCGATAATTTTTTGATAGGCCATTAAAGGTTAAAAAAACAACATCGTCAGCTAAAGAAGCTATCGAAGTATGTTGCTTTCCACCATAAAGCACCTTATCGTAAATTTCGTCCGCCATAATAATAAGATTTTTTTCTCTGGCAATGTCAATAATTGCCTCTAGAATCTCTCTTGGATATAAAGCGCCTGTTGGATTATTTGGGTTAATAACTACAATCGCTTTAGTTTTATTTGTTATTTTGGCTTTAATATCTTGTAAATCTGGATACCAATTTTGACCCTCATCGCAATGATAATGGTGTGGTTTTCCGCCGGCAAGACTTACAGCAGCAGTCCATAGCGGATAATCAGGCATAGGAACTAACACTTCATCGTCATTATTAATTAAGCCTTGCATCGCCATAACAATTAGCTCGGATACGCCATTACCAATGATGATGTCATCAACATCGACACCGTTGATATTTTTTTCTTGAGCATAATGCATGATGGATTTTCTTGGAGCAAAGAATCCATGGCTTTCCGTGTAACCCGAAGCTTGGGCCATGTTGCGTATAACATCTTTTGTGATTTCATCAGGTGCTTCAAAACCAAAAGCAGCCGGATTACCAATATTCATTTTGATAATCTGGTATCCAGCTTCTTCCATTTTTTTTGCGTGCGATAAAACAGGTCCACGAATATCATAACAAACGTCATCGAGCTTATTAGATTTTAGAATTTTATTCACTTTAAATGTCTTTATAATTAAACTTTATTAACAATATATTAGCCAAATTATGAAATTTCACGAAATGACTGATTCAAGTTTAAATTATATCAGTGCATACGAAGAAAATTGGGTAAAAATTAAGAATAAAAAGTATGATCATTCAATTTTTATTCTATCAAATTTAATAATTGATATTAGCAATTTTTCCAACAGCCAAATAATAGAATTAATCAAAGATAACTATTCTATAAAAAAACTAGAATTATTGATTATTGCCTCCCTCAACAATGAAGAATTAAATAAATTGCATAAATATAAAGATATTATTCAGATGCAGATTGGCTTTGAATTTATGAAAACAGATGCTGCTTACAGAACCTTTAATATCATTTTATCGGAATCAAGAGAAGTTGGTTTATTGGTTTATTTTAATTAGATCTTAGAAAATAAAAGTGTTGCATTGGTTCCACCAAAACCAAAACTATTTGACATCACAGTATGAATTTTTTTGCCTTCCATTAATTTAGTCACTATAGGTACACCCTTGATATTTTCATCAAGATTATCAACATTTGCTGATGCAGCAATAAAATTATTTTTCATCATGATTAATGAATAAATTGCCTCATTCACGCCAGCCGCTCCAAGTGCATGTCCAGATAATGATTTAGTCGAAGTGATTAATGGGATTTCCCCATAATTTCCAGCACTAAATACATTTTTAATTGCATTTATTTCCACAACATCACCTACTGGAGTGCTAGTTCCATGCGTATTGATATAGTCAACTTTTTTTACATCCCCTAACGCCAATCTCATCGACCTCACAGCACCTTCACCACTTGGAGCAACCATATCATGTCCATCTGATGTCGCTCCATAACCGATGATTTCAGCATAGATTTTCGCACCTCTTTTTACAGCATGTTCATATTCCTCTAAAACCAAAATTCCTGCCCCACCAGATATAACAAACCCATCTCGATCTTGATCATAAGTTCTCGAAGCTTTTTCTGGTGTATCGTTATATTTTGATGACATTGCTCCCATCGCATCAAAAAGATAACTCATAGTCCAATGCTCTTCTTCTGCTCCCCCAGCAAAAACAATATCTTGTTTTCCTAATTGGATTTGCTCCATTGCATTTCCAATACAGTGTGCACTAGTTGAACACGCCGAACTTATTGCATAATTTATACCTTTTATTTTAAAACCGGTTGCCAAACAAGCTACAACTCCATTAGACATTGTTTTAGTTACCATATAGGGGCCCACTCTTCGGATACCTTTTTCTTTTAATGTTTCTGTGCCTTGGAACATGGACTCAGTCGAAGTGCCCCCAGCGCCAACAATTATTCCTGTCATTGGATTTGAAACATAATTTTCCGTTAAATTTGCATCAACTATCGCTTCCTGCATTGCTATCCAAGCATAGGCATGACCTTTCGCCATAAATCTTAAAAGTTTTCTATCGATTAGGTCCTCATAGTTAATATTGATAGATCCAGCAACTTGTGATCTTAAGCCATGTTGTGCATATTCGGGTTGGAATGTAATTCCCGACTTACCCTGATGTAAGCTTTGTTTTACTTCCTCTTGATTGTTTCCCAAGCTTGAAACGATACCTAAACCTGTGATAACTATTCTTCTCAAAATAATCCTTAAAAATTTTCAGTAGATTTAAATAAGCCGACTTTTAAATCATTAGCCTCATAAATGATTCTACTATCAACTTCCATTTTAGCATCAGCAATCCCCATAACCAATTTTCTCATGATTACTCTTTTTAGATGTATATGATAAGTAATTTTATTCGCAGTAGGTAATACCTGTCCGGTAAACCTTACCTCACCGCTACCTAATGCCCGCCCTTTTCCTTCGCCACCTTTCCATCCAAGAAAAAAACCAACTAATTGCCACATGGCATCCAAACCAAGACAACCTGGCATGACGGGATCGTTTTCAAAATGGCATTGAAAAAACCACAAATCAGGATTGATATCCATCTCTGCTCTAATGTAACCCTTATTAAATTGACCTTTATTATCATTAATATCAATGATTCGATCAAACATCAGCATGGGTGGTAATGGCAATTGCGCATTACCCTCACCAAAAATTTTTCCTTTACCGCATTGAATTAATTCATTATAAGAGTAGCTATTTTTTGTTGTCATGTTATATTTTAATTGTCTTAATATAGACATTATAAACAATAAACTTCTGCTAGTAACTCAACAGAAATAATATTTCTTTTTAAAGATAGGAACCCACATTAATGGCTAAAAAAAATCTTGCGGATTGGCTCAAAAGTGCCTCCAGTTTAGAAAAACAAATTAATCAAGTTATCTTAGGGCAAGAAAATCCTATTCGATTGATCTTAATTTCAATTTTTGCAAGAGGACATGTTCTACTTGAGGGCGATGTTGGTGTTGGAAAAACAACAATGCTTAGAGCTTTTGCTCGAGGAATTGGAGGAGGTTATGAACGAATTGAAGGAACAATTGATTTAATGCCAAATGATCTGATTTATCACACCTACCTGGGTGATGATGGAAAACCTCATGTAGATAAAGGTCCTGTATTAAGGTCTGGAGAAGATTTGAGTATTTTCTTTTTTAACGAGATCAATAGAGCTAGGCCCCAAGTTCACTCATTAATGTTGAGAATTATGGCAGAAAAAACTTTATCCGCTTTTAATAAAGAATTTCACTTTCCCCATTTAATTGTTTTTGCTGATCGAAATCAAGTTGAAAAAGAAGAAACTTTTGAAGTACCGTCTGCGGCTCGCGATCGATTTATGATGGAGATTCCAATTATCATTCCCAAAGATGATAAATTAATGACAGATTTAATCTTTGATACTCGGTTTCATGATGCAGATCAATTAATTACAAAAGTTAACAATGATCAACTCAATTTCAATGAATTAAATGATGTGGCTGCAGAAATTCAAAAAAATATTGATGCTACTCAAGAATTAGAAAAATATGCATTGAATTTATGGAAAGCGACTATTAGACCCCAAGATTTTAATGTCAAAATCTCAGACATTGATGTCAATCGTCTTATTATCTCCGGCTCAAGTCCACGAGGTATTAGTATGATGATGAAATGTGCCCGAGTAAACGCATGGATGAACAACCGCTCCTCGGTTTTACCTGAAGACATTCATCAAATATTTCATGAGACCGTTGCACATAGACTGGTATTTAATCCTGTATATGATCTTCGCCGAACAGAGATTTCAAGAGAGCTAACCACAGAAATTATTAATAAAGTAAGTGCTCATTAACTTATGACAAGTGATTTTTTTAGTTATTACATTAATTGGAAATCCCGAGGTATACATCCTGGTCGTCACAAATCAGATCAACGAGGAATGGGTATTGAGTTTGCCGGGCATTCCAATCTTTTAGATTACCCGGACCCAAGAAGAATTGATCTAAGAATGACCATGAGAGATCCCATGGAACAAATCTATGTAAGAATCTTTAATCAAAAAAGTGCGACTCCGCTCATGATTTTTTCTGACTTATCCTCAAGCATGAGATTTGGAGATGATCAGGATAATAAACTTACTCAAGCAAGTGAAATTGCCCGGATTATAAAAAACTCTGCATTTCAAAATAGAGATGCAATTGGTTTTGTAGGGTTTCACGATGAAATTGAAGAAAAATGGATTGCCCCATTATCTTATCGTCCATATCGTGTGGATAGCTTAATAGATCAAATGAAAAACTTTCATATAGAAAAAAAAGGTACGAAAGCTATTTCAAGACTTCATCAATTCTTACCTAAAGATCATACTTTGGTTTTTTTTATTTCAGATTTTCACATACCCAATCAAGATATAATTCAATTTCTGAATAATACAAAAAAACATACAATCGTTCCGATTATACTATGGGATAAAAAAGAATTTTCAGATTTACCAAAATTTGGAATTACAACTATGACCGATCCTGAGACCCTTGAAGAAAGAACAATCCTTATTCGAAAAAAATTAATTAAAAAAATTATTCAACAATTTGAAACTCAAAAAAAACAATTAACTGAGATATTCAACCGCTTTCATGCTCCACCTTTTTTTATCGATGAAAAGTTTAATCCTGAATTAATGACACGATATTTTAATGAGTATTATCATGCTTAAATTATTACCTTTGACACTATTATTTTTATCACAGATAGCGTTCTCATATGAGGATCCAAAAAAATATCCTGATTTAGACGAAAAATTTTACAACTTATCCATTCAAGAGCCATCACAAAAAGTAGGTTATTTTGTTGGTGATATCATTCAGAGACAAATTAAAATATCTGTTAAAGAACCTTATAAACTAATTGAAGAGTCACTTCCCATAGTCGGATATGAAAAAAGATACCGTGGTCAACTCCTAGGAATAACTCTAAGAGAGGTCATTAAAAATCAACATAAAGATTACCTGGAGCTTGATCTAACCTATCAAATATTTACCAATAACACAGTTGCAAAACCAGCCTTTATAACAGCCGATTACTATCGCGTAATCAATAAAAATAAACCCGAAGATGTTTTAAAAATTAGAGTTCCTGGGCTAACAGTTGCAGTATCCCCTATCGCCATCTTTGGGGCAGTTAAAGTAGAGAATGATATGAGTGATCTCCGGGGTCCGTTTTTGATTGATGTCAAAAAATATGAAATAAATATTTATAAAAGTCTTTTTATTTTTGGCATATCCTTATTTGTATTAATTTATATTTATACGAGATTTACGATTCTTCCAGGTTTTAAAAAAATATTTTTACCAATTCATAGGAAATTTAAGAAAAATAAGGAAATTAAAATTGAGAGTATGATTCGCTCAATTCATAACGGTCTGAATCTTTTTGCCGAAGCAAGTCTCTTTGAAAAAAATTTGCAAGATCTATATAAAAAAAATGAATCTTTTAAAAATATTGATCAAGAGTTAAAAATATTTTTTAAAATTTCTAATCAAAAACTATTTACGAAAGAAAAAAATATTGATGAAAAAATAAAAAATTGGTTAATAGAGTTTTGTTTTCATTTGCACTTATGTGAAAAAAAATTACCTATCAAGAGTATAGATTTAAAAATTATTAAAATATAACGATGTATTTTCTTAACCCATTATATTTATTTTTTATTCCATTGATTCTAGTTCCATTTTTATTCAAGATGATTTCAAAAAATTATTACTCATGGAATGATCTGATTCCGAACGATTCATCTTCAATGCTACTCACTCTTCTGATTAAATTGTTTAATGGTCTCATTATTTTATGTTTAGTGCTTTACTTTGCATCACCGCAATCTCCTCAACAAATCATTACCAAAGTAGGTATTGGTTCTCAAATTGGACTTGTTCTTGATAGAAGTGCGTCAATGGATGATCCTTTTTCAGGTTCTGAAACAGGAGTTGAAGATGGTATTGGAGAAACTAAATCGGCTGCAGCAGCAAGGCTTATCATAAATTTTGTTCAATCTAGAAAAAATGATATGATTGGTGTAATTACTTTTAGTAATTCAGCTATGTTTGTTCTTCCCTTGACGCAAAATAAAGATGCCATCACTGGAGCAGTTAATGCCACTTCTGGTAATGCATTATTTCAAACTAACATTGGTGCTGGTTTATCAAGTGTTTCAGAACTTTTTGCCAAAGTCGAAGACTCAGGATCCAGAGCCGTTATTCTTTTATCTGATGGAGCTGGAAGAATTGATGCACCCACACAACAAAAAATTAGAGATTGGTTTGATCAATTTGATATTGGTTTGTATTGGATTGTGTTGAGACAGCCTGGTGGAATAAGTATCTTTGATGAAGACTTCAAACATATCGATGAGACTCAGCTCCCCCCACAAATAGAATTATTTGATTATTTCAAAACTTTTAGATCACCCTTTCAAGCTTATGAAGCTGAAGATCCAGAATCGCTTGAAAAAGCAATTAAAGATATCAATTTAAAAGAAAAAAAACAAATTTTTTATGATGAAGTTATTCCTGGAAAAAATTACTCTTTACATATGTTATTAGCTGCTTTTTTCATGACATTTTTGTTATTCTTATTAAAATTAATCGAGTTAAAAAAATAGTATGAAATTTTTAAACCAATTATTTACGATCAAATATATAACAGTGATTGCTTTATTTATTGCTTTTTTAAGTATCTTGAGCGTTGTCTTAAATTCTTTTTATTTATATAAAATACATAAATTTAATGAGCAAATTTTCAAGGGAGAGTCACCCTCATCTTTTGAACAATCCTTTGAGGCGAGGTTCTCTGTTGCTTATTGGTTAGCAAAAAAAGAAGTGTTCAAAGAAGCAACTATTCTATTTAACAACCTTATGAAAGAAGCTGATGATGATCAAAAATCAGCACTTCAATACAATATCGGTAACATTTTTTTTAAACGAGGTTTAATTATCCGTGGTACCAATATCACCGTTCGCGACGAAACAGAATATTTATTTCAACAAGCAAATAAGGCTTACCGACAATCATTAAAATTTCGCCCTTATTATATGGATGCAAAACATAATTTAGATCGACTATTAACTATGCTTCCCCCTGATCCAACTCCTGGGATTGGTGATTCAGATTCTCCAGGTTTAATTATGGGTAATATTCCTGTAGGCTTACCATGAATTTTTTCCTAGGTTTTATAAAACACTTTAAAAAAAGAAGTGATTTATTTTTATTATTGAGTCTTTTATGTTTAATTCTGGCACTCATTAATCCATCAATACCGATTAATCAATCTCGATATAACTACCTCTTAATCGCTGATATATCGCAAAGCATGAATACTGAAGATATGAAAATTAATCAAAAAACTGTCTCTCGTTTAGATTACATAAAACATATCATGCGTCGAATGATTGATGATTTGCCTTGTGGATCCAAAGTGGGGATTGGAATGTTTGCTGGGGTTTCTGTGTCTGCAACTTACTCTCCTATAGAGGTATGTGAAAATTTTAGTAATATCACCACCACTATCGAGAAACTTGATTGGAGAGCAACATGGTCGGGGAACACTCGAATCCGTGAATCCACTGTCAATTTAGCTCGATTAATTAGAAGCTTTCCTGAGTCTGCTCAGGTTGTTTTTTTTACAGACGGTGAAGAAGCTCCAAAACTTCATGCTTTTAATACTAGGAACCTTGAACAATTTCAAGGAGGTAAAGATTGGCTTTTTGTTGGAGTTGGTTCTGATGTTGGAACACCAATACCAAAATTTGATAATAAAAATCAATTAATCGGTTACTGGGCCAATGAAAGTTTTGCCCTACAACCAGGTATTGCTCAAATATCAGAATCAAATATTGGGACTCGTAATGATAGTGTCGCCAGTGGAACCAACGATCGTTATCTTTCCAAATTAGATGAGGAATATCTTCAAAAATTAGCATATGAAATCGGCGGTTACTATATTAATGGTAATAGTTATAAAGCCATCAAAAAAGTAATGAAAAAACAACCGCCCTCATGGAAAGCCCCTGATCAATTTCATTTACAACCTTTATTTAGTTTCTTAGCGTTAATTTTTTTCATAACTAGGTTTGTCTCAAAAATGAGTTTTCAAGTATTTTTAAAAAGATTTGAAAAATGATTATTGATTTGAATAACTTCTATTCAATGCTCGAAGTAAAAGGTGCTGACGCTGTAACCTTCTTACAAGGCCAAATTACAAATGATATTCATCGAGCTGATGAAGGCTTAATTTACAGTGGTATTTGTAATCCCAAGGGTAGATTATTTGCATTTTTAAGGATTGTAAAAATTGTAGATAATTTTATTTTAATTTGCCCCAAACAACTAGCATCGAGCCTTCAATTAAGATTAAAAATGTTTATCTTGAGATCAAAAGTTGAAATTGAGATTAATAAAAATTTAAAAATTTTTGGCATTATGAATAACTGTAGCTCAATAAAACAAGGTAATGAAAGTTTATTTCCCCTTCCATCTGATGATAATCGGCAATTACTATTAACCGAGGACAAGGATGGACATTTCATAAACTTGATGGATAAAGCAATGGCTTCCACAAACTTATCTCAGTGGCTGATGAGGGATATTCAATCCGGTATTCCAGAAATCATGCCTGAGACCCAAGAAAGACTTTTAGTCCATACCTGCAATCTAGACCACATCAATGCAGTTAGCTTCAAAAAAGGTTGCTATACCGGCCAGGAAATTGTGGCTCGTACTCATTATCTCGGAAAACCTAAACATCGTTGTTTTTATGGGATTATCGACTCATGTTCGATGACTTATGGTGATTCAGTTTTTCAAGAAGATAATTCAGTTGGCACAGTGGTTAATTTTATTGCTACAGAAGATATTAATTATGTGTTATTTGAAAAGGGCATTTCTATACCAAACGATAATTTAGTGATAAATGGTAAACAAATCGAATCAATCAAGTCGTTCGTCAATTAGTTTTTATTAGTAATCACTAAAAAAAATATTTCATTTTTCTTTATCAGTCCTAAATCATATCGAGCTTTCGCTTCTATAACATCTGAGCCATGTTTGAGATCTTGAACAACAGCCATTAACACATCATTTTCTGATTTTATTTTTTCATTGATTTTAACTTGTTGGTCAATTTGTTTTTGCAGACTAATAATATTTAACCACCCTCCTTTTCCAAACCATAATGGGTATTGCAAAAGCACAATCAGTAAAGTAAAAATAATAGTCAAAAATCTCATAAACTCAACTGGTAAAACGCTTTTAATCCAGGATAACTCGCCTTATTTCCCAACTCCTCCTCAATCCTTAAGAGCTGATTATATTTTGCTACCCTTTCTGATCTGGATATTGATCCCGTTTTAATTTGCATCGCATTTGTCCCTACAGCTAAATCTGCAATGGTTGTATCCTCTGTTTCACCAGATCGATGGGAAATTACCGCCGTGTATTGGTTGTCTTGAGCTAATTGTATGGTTTCTAAAGTTTCAGATAAGGTCCCAATTTGATTCACTTTAATTAAAACTGAGTTGGCAATTTTTTTAGAAATCCCCTCTTTTAATATTTTTGGATTGGTAACAAATAAATCATCACCCACAAGTTGAATTTTTTTTCCAAGCTTATCAGTCAGAACTTTCCATCCCTCCCAATCATTTTCATCCATGCCATCCTCAATGCTAATTATTGGATATTTATCGCACCAGGCTTCTAGATAGTTAACCATATCAAGAGAGTTTAATTTTAAATTTTCTGATTTTAAATGATAAAAACCATCTTTATAAAATTCTGATGATGCGCAGTCTAAAGCAATAAAAACATGCCTCCCAGCTTGATATCCAGCTATTTCAATAGATTCCATTATCAACTCAATCGCTGCTTCATTGGACTTTAAATTTGGCGCAAAACCTCCCTCATCTCCAACTGTCGTTGCAAGCCCCTTCTTCGATAAATTTTGTTTTAGGGCATGAAACACTTCCGTTCCACATCTAAGCGCATCTGAAAATCTATCAAACCCAGCCGGAATAATCATAAATTCTTGCATGTCTACACTATTATCTGCATGTACGCCGCCATTAATAATATTCATTATTGGCGTGGGTAATGAATAATTTTCATTCATAGATAAGGTTTGATACAGAGGTTTTTTTTGGTAATTTGCGTTTGCATGAGCTACAGCTAAAGATACAGCCAATAAGCTATTTGCACCTAATCGAGCTTTATTTTCAGTTCCATCCAAATGAATTAGGGTTTGGTCGATTTTTTTCTGGTCTGAACAATCAAAACCTATCAATGCAGCATTAATTTCTGTATTCACAAACCTAACTGCATTAAAGACACTCTTGCCATTAAAATATAAATTATTTTTATCTCTCAGCTCAATCGCCTCTTTAGATCCGGTTGAAGCTCCGGATGGAACAATTGCCCGCCCAAAGGTACCAGCATTCAAAATAACGTCAGCTTCAACTGTTGGATTACCTCTGGAGTCAATCACCTGACGCGCTTTAATTTGTTTAATTATTGTCATCTTTACCTTTACTTAAATACTTTTTTTAATTAATTGATCAATACCTTTGAGAACTGTTAATAGATTTTTCATTTCAGACAAGGGAACTGCATTTGGCCCATCAGATAGGGCTTCAGATGGATTAGGATGGGTTTCCATAAAGATACCCGAAATACCAACCGCCATTGCTGCTCGAGCTAGTAATGGAACAAACTCACTTTGCCCTCCGCTTCGATCCCCTTTTCCTCCAGGCTGCTGAACAGAATGGGTTGCATCAAAAACTACGGGACAATTGGTTGAACGCATGATTTCTAATGCGCGCATGTCAGATACCAGGGTATTGTATCCAAAAGACACGCCTCTTTCACACACCATAATATTATCCTCTCCACCGTTAGCTTCTTTAGCTTTTTGAACCACCATGGTCATGTCTTGAGGCGCTAAAAATTGACCTTTTTTAATATTTACTGGCTTACCTGATTTTGCTACCGCATTGATAAAGTCTGTTTGACGACAAAGAAATGCAGGGGTCTGAAGGACATCAACCACTTGAGCCACGTCACTGATCTGTTCTTCTGTGTGCACATCTGTCAATACCGATAATTCAAGTTCTTTTTTTACTTTTTCTAAAATTCGTAAACCCTCATCTAAACCATGGCCCCTAAAGGTATGGTTTGAACTTCGATTTGCTTTATCAAAGGATGATTTAAAAATGAAGTTGATATCTAAATCAGATGTAATTTGTTTGAGATCTTCCGCCACCGCCATAGTCATGGCTTCATTTTCAATCACACATGGTCCGGCTATTAAAAAAAAAGGCTGTTGTAACCCTGCTTCAAAACCACATAATTTCATGCCATTTCCTTTTTATATTCAAGAATGTGTTTAATGTAATCTAAAAATAATGGGTGTGAATCTTTTGGATTGGATGTAAATTCAGGATGAAATTGACACGCAAAAAACCAGGGATGGGCGGATTTTGGTAATTCAACAATTTCACATAAATTATCTTCTTTTGTTTTTGATGAAAAAATTATGCCCACAGCTTCCAATTGATCCACATATTGGTTGTTCACCTCATATCGATGCCGATGCCTCTCATTCACCTCATCCCCATAGATGTGATGAGCAATTGTATTTGGCTTTATGAGGGCAACTTGAGAGCCCAAGCGCATGGTTCCTCCTAAGTCAGAGGTATGATCTCTTTGCATCACCTGTCCAGATTGATCTTTCCACTCGGTAATTAAGCCAACAACAGGGTGTTTTGTTACTTCGTTAAACTCTGTACTATCAGCTCCTTTTATCCCTGCTACATTTCTCGCATACTCAATCACAGCAAGCTGCATGCCTAAACATATTCCTAAAAAGGGAACTTTATTCTCTCGCGCAAATTGAATTGCTTTTATTTTTCCTTCAGTACCCCTCTTCCCGAAACCTCCTGGAACTAAAATAGCATCTACATTACTGAGCAAACTGAGATCGGATTCCAGATCTTCGGAATCAATAAAATGCAGTTTTATTTTGGCATGGTGATGAAAGCCACTATGCAGAAGAGCCTCAGTTAATGATTTATATGACTCTGTTAAATCCACATATTTGCCCACGAAACCAATTTTAATTTCTAAGTTTGAGTCTGAGATTAGCTGAGTAATCTTATCCCAACCTGATAAATCAGCTTTTGCTGATTTAATCTTGAGAACGTCACAAACAATATCATCAATTTTTTGTGAATGAAGCATACTTGGAATTTTATAAATGGAATCTGAATCCAAACATGAGATCACAGAACCTTTTGGAACATTGGTGAATAGAGCAATCTTATCTTTTTCTTCTTGCGGAATTTCTTTTTCAGATCGACATAATAAAATATCAGGCTGTATACCAATTTCTCTCAGTTCTTTTACCGAATGTTGTGTGGGTTTAGTTTTTAATTCCCCAGCTGTTGAAATGTAAGGCAAAAGTGTTAAATGAATGTAACATGTGTTTTTCCTTCCTTCCTCAAAACCCATCTGCCTGATGGCTTCAAGAAAAGGTAACGATTCAATGTCGCCTACCGTTCCACCTACCTCAACAATAACAACATCTGCTTGTTGAGCTCCATTTTTAATCTGTAATTTAATTTCGTCAGTAATGTGTGGGATCACTTGCACTGTTTTCCCCAGGTATTCACCCCGTCGTTCTTTCTTAATCACCGCATCATAAATCTGACCCGTTGTAAAATTACTTTTTTTGGTCATTTTAGAGGACACGAAACGTTCATAATGACCGAGATCTAAATCTGTTTCAGCACCATCTTCCGTAACAAAAACTTCGCCATGTTGAAATGGGCTCATTGTTCCTGGGTCAACATTAATATAGGGATCAAGTTTGAGCATCGCTACTTTGATTTTGCGAGATTCTAGAATAGAACCTAAACTTGCAGCAGCAATGCCTTTTCCAAGCGAGGATACGACACCGCCAGTAACGAAAATATATTTAGTCATTGAGCTTATTATTATTTATTGCTGACGGAATAATATTTTACGTTAATGAAGGAGTAACCACAATCAATTTAGATATATTTGCTATTACTAAATATTAATCTTGATCTTTCGATGTAGGCCCATAACTTTTAAATTTTAATAGCACCTGTCTCATTTCATCGTCTGATAAAGTCGTTACCGAACCAATCTTTAGAAGTTCAACATATTGGTGAGCTAAATGCTCTAATTCTTGAGCTAAGCAAAATGCATTATCCAAATCATCAGAAACTACAACCGCTCCATGATTGGCAATCAAACAAGCTTTGAATGTTCCTAATGTTTTGATAATTTCTTCTGAGAGCTCATAACTACCAAAAATCTTGTAAGCAGAGCATCTCACTTCAGGACCGCCAAATAAAGCAATCATGTAATGAAAGGCTGGGATATTTTTTCTTAACACGCTTATGGCGCTGGCATAGGGCGAATGAGTATGCACGATGGCATTGATATCAGCGCGTGTTTGATAAATCTTTTGATGGAAATGCCACTCACTTGAGGGCCTCTTAGTCATCCGATGCACTTCCACTTCATCAATTAGCAATGAACATTTCACGATATCTTTTGGATCTATGAATTCGGTCGCTATGCCGCTCGGTGTTATGTAAAAATCATCGTCGATTCTGACACTCACATTACCTGTGGCGCCATGATTTAAACCATAGGTGAGTAATTTTTTAGAAATCTCACAAATCTTTTCTTGTACAGATTTATTCATAGATTGCTTTTAGCTCATCCGGTTTAAAAACACCTTTTTCTGTGATGATACCTGAAATAAGTTCTTTTGGAGTGATATCAAAAGCTGGGTTGACTACCTTCACTTGAGGATAATTCACATGCACTAATGAACCCTCATCGGATAGTCCATACATTCGTGTAATCTCTTTAGGGTCTCGATCTTCAATAGCAAAGTTCACTTCTTCTTTAAAATGATGATCAATCGTTGCTAAAGGTGCCGCCACATAAAAAGGGATGTTATGAGCTTTCGCAGCCAGAGCTTTTAAATATGTCCCCACCTTATTACAGACATGGCCATTAATTGAAATTCGATCAGCACCCACAATGACTAAATCTACTTGATGATTCATCATTAACGCTCCGCCCGCATTATCAACAATGAGTGTGTGAGGAATATCGTATTGTTGTAATTCCCAAGCCGTTAATAATCCTTGATTCCTAGGGCGTGTTTCATCCACCCAAATATGTATGTTCTTCCCCTCATGGTGTGCCCGAAATATAGGACTTAAGGCCGTACCGTGATCTACCGTCGCCAGCCATCCAGCATTACAGTGAGTAAGAATATTAAAAGGTTTTTCTTTGCCTTGAGGTATTAATGTATTTCCGTTTATACCAATTTGGTAATTTTTGCGAATGTCGTCTTCCATTAATTCGGACACATAGTGCCATGCAAACTGTTCACGTTTATCTTCAGCTTGGCTGAGAAGACTTTCTTGCACCCTATTCACTGCCCAAAACAGATTAACAGCCGTGGGTCTTGCTTGAATAATTTTTTTAGCCATATGAATGATATGGTCCGAACTGGCATTATTTTTTAATGCCAATACCAGAGCCAATGCCCCACATATACCGATTACGGGGGCACCTCGAACCTGCATGGTTTCAATAGCTGTGATTAAATCTGTCGTGCAGTCAGTGGATTTGATTTCAAAATTAAACGGCAATAATGTTTGATCAATAAAACATACTTTTTTTGCCTCGTGATCGATCCAGATGGTTCGGTACTCTTGATTTCCGACTTTCATCAACAAATCCCAATCTGAGGCATCACCTCTTGAATATTTTGTTTCATCTGCAGCGCTAATTTTTCTAATGAAATATTTCTGAGCTTTGCAAAAAAAGTGGCTATCTGTGGAAGCTGATTGGGATGATTATCCAGATCTTTTGCAAGCCATGATGGATTCATATCTGGAGCGTCTGTCTCAAGCACAATAGACTCTATGGGAAGTTCTTTGGCTAAGCGTTGAATATTTAAAGCCCTTGAATAGGTCATCGCTCCCCCAAAGCCAAGTTTAAAATGTCTTTTGATTAATAGGTCAGCTTGTTGTCGACTGCCATTAAATGCATGCGCAATACCTTTGATATCAGGATAACTTTTTAAGATCTTTATCACCTCATCAATCGCTGACCGAACATGAAGAATAACAGGCAGATTATATTTTTGAGCTAGTAATAACTGTTGGTTAAAATGGAATACTTGTTGTTCTTTATTATAATCAGGTAGATAAAAATCTAATCCAATTTCACCCACAGCGATTGGATTAAAGTTTTGAATAGCGTCTTCTAAATGTTCAAAGGCATTTTTGGGAAGTTCTTTTAAATATAAAGGATGGTAGCCGAGAGCATACAAACATTTTTTATTTTGTTTATGGATTCTCACTAATTTTTCAAAGCTATGCTGATCAGCTGAGGGACAAATAATATAATCCAGTTCGGCAAAATTAATTTTTGATAATTGCTCTTCCTTGGAAATGATAAAATCAAGATGGCAATGGGTGTCAATCCACATAGTTCACCTTAAATTTTAATCGCCGATCTGTTCCAAAATATCTTTGCTCAACCATTTCTAATTGAATTCTATGTTGCATCTCATCAATGATTGGAAGGTTAAACATTGATTTTGCTTCTCCTCCTAAAATTGAATTTGCTTGAAAAATAACCAACTCATCCATCCATTGCTCTTGTATGAGCACGCCATTTAAATTAGCCCCGGATTCAACCAATAAATCATTAACCTCAAGCGAGCACATGTGAGCCAAAATCTCATCGAGATTTAATTGATGATCTTTTTTTGAGATTTGAACAAACTCAGCTTTAACTGTTGGTTTAGATTTTAGAGGCTCAGCATGATAGACAATCACTTTAGACTGTTGGAGAATTTGAGATTGCATATTCAATTTTAAATTGGTATCTAAAATAAACCGATATGGTTGATTAATTACCCCTGCTTCGCGAATATTTAACTGTGGATTATCGACGTTGATTGTTTTATAAGAGGTTAAAATACCATCGCATTTTTTTCTTAACTGTTGAACATTGGTTCTTGATTCTGTGCCTGAGATCCATTTACTTTGAGAATTTCTCAAGGCGGTTTTCCCATCTACTGATGCAGCAATTTTTGAGACCACGAAAGGCTTATGGCGAAGCATTCTTGAAAAAAATCCTCTGTTCAGCTCAAATGCTTGATTTTCCAAAATACCAATATCAACTTTTATATTTGCATCCAAGAGTTTTTTTACACCCTGCCCATGCACTTTTGGATTTGGATCTAAGCTTGCAATAACGACACGGGAAATATTTGAAGCAAGAATTAAATCGACACATGGTGGTGTTTTACCATGATGGGAACATGGCTCCATAGTGATATAGATGGTCGATTGATTTAACCTTGATGCATCCACACAATTTTTTATGGCCATTACCTCAGCATGATCTGTACCATAATATTGATGATAGCCTTCAGCTATAACTTCATTATTTTTGGCTATGACTGATCCTACGGCAGGATTGGGGCGACAGGTCAGTGAACTTTTTTGAGCAAGCTTCAAAGCCTGAGCCATGAAGATAAAATCAAAATGTTCTTGATTCAATCTAATCAAGATCCTTAATTACATTACTGAAATCTTCAACATCGGAGAAACTTCGATAGACTGAGGCAAATCTTATGTAAGCCACTTTATCAAGCTTTTTTAATTCTCCCATAACAGACTCTCCGAGTTCTCTGGCGACAACTTCCTTCTCTCCAGTGGATAGTATTTTTTGAACAATATTGGATATCGCCTGCTCGACGTATTCCGCTGGAACTGGTCTTTTGTGCAGAGCGCGGGCAAAGGATTGAGAGAGTTTTTCTAGTTTAAAATCTTCTCTCTTTCCATCTTGTTTGACAACCACCGGGAGTCCTAAATCAGCATTCTCATAGGTGGTAAAACGTTTTTCACATTGTTGACATTTTCTACGCCTACGAATGGAATCTCCAGCTTCATTGACTCTTGAATCAATGACTTGGGTGTCGGCGGTTGAACAAAAAGGGCATTTCATTTTTTACCTACTTTTTATAAACTGGAAATGATTTCATCATTGTTGATACTTTTTGCTTTACAGAGTTAGTTACATCGTCATTGCCAGGGTTATCCAAAACATCCGCGATTAAATTAACCACTTCAATGGCATCCTCCTCTTTTAAACCTCTTGTAGTGATCGCCGGAGTTCCAATTCTAATTCCAGAAGTCACAAACGGACTTTCTGGGTCATTCGGTATTGAATTTTTATTCACGGTAATGTGAGCTAGTCCTAACAAGCGATCTGCTTCTTTTCCGGTTAAATTTTGCTTTCTCAAATCAATTAAAAATACATGCGATTCTGTCCGTCCGGAAATGACCCGATAGCCATGCTTGAGGAATTGACTTGCCATGGCTTGGGCATTTTTGACTACCTGCTGTTGATAAGTCTTAAATTCTGGTTTTAATGCCTCAAGAAAAGCCACTGCCTTTGCAGCAATCACGTGCATTAATGGGCCTCCTTGAATTCCAGGAAATACCATGGAGTTTAATGTTTTTTCATATTCTTGTTTAGCGAGAATAAATCCCCCTCTGGGGCCTCGCAGTGATTTATGCGTTGTCGATGTCACAAAATCAGCATAAGGAACTGGATTGGGATAAACATCGCCAGCGATAAGTCCGGAATAATGGGCCATATCAACCATAAAATAAGCCCCTACTTTTTTGGCAATCTCACTCATTCTTTTCCAGTCAAATGTTAATGCATAAGCCGAAGCCCCGCCAATCAGTAATTTTGGTTTGTGCTCAATTGCCAATTGCTCCATCTGATCATAATCAATTTCTTCGTTATCATTTAAACCGTAAGATACGCTATTAAAAAGCTTTCCTGAAAGGTTAGCTGGTGATCCATGCGTCAAGTGCCCCCCATGACCCAAATTCATGCCCATAATGGTATCGCCAGGCTTCAGATACGCAAAATATACCGCCTGATTAGCTTGACTCCCTGAGTGAGGCTGCACATTTGCATACTCAGCTCCATACAGTTTTTTGATACGATCAATGGCTAATTGCTCCACTTGATCAACAAATTCACAACCCCCATAAAATCGTCTACCAATATACCCCTCAGCATACTTGTTCGTGAGCTGAGAACCTTGCGCTGCCATTACCGCAGGGCTGGTATAATTTTCTGAAGCGATTAATTCAATATGCTCCTCTTGGCGCTTTTCCTCATTCATGACTTGAGCATAGATTTCTGGATCAATATCTTTTAGTAAATAGTGTTGGCTGTCGTACATTTTTTGTTTAGTATCATTAATTAATAAAGAAATCTATTTTATCATGCGGGAATAAATCTTTAATCATATTTGTACCACTGATAATTAAACATGCTAAGGAAAGAATAAAATGAAATGGACAGACACAATTCAAATTGCAGAGGCTTTGTATGACCGATATCCGGATATTGATCCACTGACCATTCGCTTTACTGATCTTTTACAATGGGTGATGCAGCTGGACGGCTTTGATGATCTCGAAAGTAATTGTGGCGAGCGTATTTTAGAAGCCATTCAGATGGCGTGGATTGAAGAATCAGAATAATGCTGGATCAATCCATATTTAAAGCTTACGATATTAGAGGGATTGTCGATCAAAGCCTGACTAATGAAGCGGTGGTATGGATTGGCCAAGCGCTTGGCTCCTTGGCTAAAGATGAGAACCAAAAAGACATTTGTGTGGGATATGATGGCCGACTCTCAAGTCCAAACATCTGCAAATTATTGATTGAGGGCATTACATCAACTGGAGTCAATGCCATAGATATTGGTCTAGTGACCACGCCGATGCTCTACTTCAGCACTTATTTTTTAAATACAAAAACGGGTGTGATGATCACTGGAAGTCATAATCCCCCCAATTACAACGGATTTAAAATGATGGTGAATGAGAACACCCTGAGCGCCGAAGATATTCAACAATTGAAACATAGAATCCTAAATAAAAATTTTGATGTGGGCCAAGGCACTTATTCCAAAAAAAATATACTGGCTGACTATAAACATAAAATTTTAAGTACCGTTAAACTGCGACGTAAAATGAAAGTCGCGATTGATTGCGGTAATGGGGCCGCTGGAGTGATCGCTAAAAATTTATTCCAAGAATTGGGAGTGGATACGCATATGCTGTATGACACCGTTGATGGGAATTTTCCAAACCACCATCCTGACCCCTCAAAACCAGACAATCTGGCAGAGTTAATTGAGGTGGTGAAACACTCCGATTGTGAGCTGGGGTTAGCATTTGATGGGGATGCCGATCGATTGGGAGTGATCAATAAGGATGGTGAAATTATATTTCCCGATCGTCAATTGATGTTATTTGCAAAACATGTGCTGAAAAATAACCCACAAAGAAAAATTATCTACGATGTTAAGTCCTCACGGCATCTCAATCCTTGGATCAAAACTTATGGAGGCGATCCTTTGATTTGGAAAACAGGACATTCTCTCATTAAGAAAAAAATGAAACAGGAAAATGCCATCCTCGCGGGTGAAATGAGTGGTCATACTTTTTTTAACGATCGTTGGTATGGTTTTGATGATGGTGTCTATGCCGGAGCTCGACTTTTGGAAATCTTGAGTCATGAGGAACTTCCCATTCAGGAGGTGTTAAACAATATCCCCAAAAGCCACTCCACCCCTGAAATCAATATTCCAGTAAATGAGGGTGAGCAACATCAAATCATTAACACATTACAAAACACGGCTGTGTTTCCTGATTCACTTGAAATTATTACCATTGATGGATTAAGGGTGGAATATGCTAACGGTTTTGGACTTATTCGAGCCTCGAATACCACGCCCGTTTTGGTGTTACGCTTTGAGGCAGAAACTGTAATGGCTCTTAAAAAAATACAGGATGATTTTCGAAAGATCTTGGAAAAAGACATTAATTTGAAAAATTTACCGTTCTGACTTTCGCTTCAAAATCATTACTTAATCTCACTGCACGCTATATTCAAGTAGGCTTCGTTTAGGGTGTTATTTTTGATGCCTGACCATTCAAAGGGAGAGCCTTTAGCCATCAAGGGGTCTCCGTGTCCCATTTGATTTTCATAAACTGAATACGATAAAACCCGCATAACGCTTTTTGAGCAATTAAACTCAGTCAACGATTTGATGGAATTGTAACTGATTTTTATCGAGCCTTTTTTAATAATCACCGGAGCTCTAAAGTCTTCCAGTGTGAGAAGCCGTATCGTGTCCTTTTTTTTGCTCAGTGTAGCCAGGTCAACATAGTACTTAGCATCAGTTTCATCATTGGCATAGACCAATGTCCATTCAGCCAAGGCTTGAGAGGAAAAAAGGATGCTGATGAAGAACAGTATATATTTTTTCATAGACCTATTCTATCAATAAAAAAGCCCGAGTAAATCGGGCTTTTAATAAAGAACAAATAAAATTACTTGTTCATTACGTACATGGTTACTTCGAAACCAAAACGCATTTCAGTAGCTGCTGGTTTTGTCCACATAATATTTCTCCTTAAAGAAAATTAATTAAAAGATTTTGCCGAACATATCGGGCAAGTACATTGCCAGTTATGGAACGGCCAAAAAGTAATGTTTGTCAACTTGCGACGTTGTAATTTCATTAAAAATAAAATTACTTGTTGCAAACGTACATTGTTACTTCAAAACCAAAACGCATTTCAGTTGCTGTTGGTTGTGTCCACATAGTATTTCTCCTTGTTTATGTTATAAAAGTATCAACATAAACCAGATCATTGAAGATGTAGCGTAAACTACAAAGGTTCAACTTGAGATTTACAAAACTACTATATTCCCTTCCCTTAAAAATAGAATGATGATCTACATGAAGTTAGGCTAAGTAAAATCATTATGGCTCACTAAACCGTGAGCCATAAATCAACTTTTATTTCGCATCTCCGCTTTCAAAACCATCTTCACCTGGTAGTTTAATGGGTGAATCTTCATCCCCTGTAGGGTTAAAGCCGCCATTGCCACCAATCAGCAATGCGTCAGTCGGATGAAATGCATCATCTGCTGCAAAAACAGAAGAAAATAATGCTAAAAAACCTACGATTGATAAAACTTTTAAATATTTCATTACTTATTACTCCCTCAAAATTTAAGTACTTAAAATATATGAAAACCTTACATCTGCGTTTTCTTACATGTTCTATTACTTTACAAAAACTACAAATTTTGTCAATTACTTTAAATGATTGTATAAATTTTTTGCAAATGGATATGTTTGTGCTGCTTCTCGAATAAGCTTTAAGCCCTTATCTTTATCTTGAGGAAGAATGTACCCATAAAAATACAAGGCACCCAAAATGGTCATAGCACGAGAATCTCTATTTTCAGCTGCAACCTTTAACCATGTGAACGCATTAAGTTTTGATACGTTTAAACCATTGGCGTATAACGTCCAGATCAAAAGTTGTTTGTTAACATCATGTTGTGCATCTTGTTTTATTTGGTCTATTCTAAATGGCTCCCCTATCAGTGGAAAATTCTCATGAGCACCTAAGACAGCCAGCTCCGCCTCAGGCAAATTACATTTAAGATTACCTAAAATATA
>JAQCBB010000058.1 GCA_027621535.1 Pseudomonadota bacterium
ATTTAGATCGACATAAATTTAAATTAAACACTAAAATCTCAACAGCTACAAAACAACGAATAACTATAAGTGGCTATGTTGACTTAGGCTCGATTGATGAAATATCCAAAATAAAATCTGATGTAAATATAGACATCCCACAAGCATATATACCGGCGTTTAAACCATGGCTAGATTACCCTTTTGATGTAAAACAAGGTTATGGTGATTTAAGACTTAAAGCTATTTACGCTAATAACTCTTTCAAGGAAATCAAAACAATCTTCAACATGGACAACTATATCGGCAATTTTAACGTGAATGAAAATAATTACATTAAAATTGATGAGCTTTCTGGATCAGCACTGTATCAAAAAAATAATTCTCAAATAAGAGTTATTGTTAATGATTTGAATTTTAATACTAATGATATAAAACTTAAAAAAAGTGCATTCGAAATTAGCGTCAAAGAAGATCAACCTGTTTTAGTAAAATTAAAAATGAATGAATTAAATATTGACGCAGCAGAAACACTCCTCAATCAAACTCCATTTTTTACAGAAATCAAAAATCAACTAAAAAATTATAATCCGTCAGGCCTAATAAAAAATCTTCAATTTTCATGGGAAAAAAATTCAAATTTTATTCTTTCAGGATCTTTTGTTAATTTTGGAATTTCAGAATATCAAAGCTGGCCACTGATTAACAATTTATCAGCAGTTGCAAATATTAAAAATAAAGCTGGCACATTAGAAATTAATAGTAAAGATCTTGATATCAATCATAGTGCTTTTCTCCGATCAAAAATTCAATTTGATAGTTTAGGAGCAATGATAAGATGGGATGGTAACAACATTAATATCAAGAATGCAAAATTACTCAACCAAGATCTCTTCAGTACCATCGAAGCTACAGCTAATGTATCTGATAGCAAAAATCCTGAAATTAATTTAACTGCTAATTTCACAGCGGGTAATGTATCTCAATTAAAAAAATATTATCCAAAAAATACTGACCCAGAAATCTTAAACTGGCTTGATACCTCCCTTTTGAATGGAAGTCTTGATAACTTTACCATTAAATTCAAAGGTCAACCAAGTAATTTTCCTTTTAATAAGAATAACGGTGAATTTAAAATTTCTGGTTTCTATAAAAATGCAAAAATTGAGTTTGCCACAGGTTATCCGGAAATTGTAGATTCAAATTTTCATGTTGAAGTAAATAACAACTTAGTTAAAATCGCTTCCACAGATGGAAAAATTGCAAACCAGAATATTCTTTCTCTTACAGTTGAAAGTGATCTAACCGACAGATCACAAAATATCAATGTAGATTGGATAATTGATGGTCCGATAAGTGATTTTGTAAAAACAGTAAACAATACTCCCTTATATGAAGATACAGCTCAATTTACCAACCAATTGGTTTCAAGTGGTCAAGGGAAATTAAATCTTAAAATGATTTACCCGATTACATCCCCAGACGATCTCACATTTAATGCCTTTTATGAGTTAAATAACGCAAGCTTCGAAAATTCAAGAATTGGACTTCCCAAGATTGAGAATTTTAATGCAAGTTTAAATATTAAAAATGATTTTTATGGATTTAGTCAAGCCAAGGCAACTTTATTAAATATGCCAATCACCATAGATTTAAGTCACCAAGATGGCAATACAAAAATCATGGCTTATGGAAAAATAGACGAAGATTTTTTTATAAAAAATCTTGGGCCCACCTGGCTGGGAAGAATTCAAGGATCATCAGATTGGATTCTAGAATCAAACATAAAAAAATTATCATCAAGCTTATCAATCACTTCAGATTTAAAAGGGCTTGCTATTGATGGTCCGGTGCCATTTAAAAAACAAAAAAATGAGATAAAACTATTTTCGGTAGTAAAAAAACCAACAGTTAAAGGTAAAACAAATTTTGTATTAACGCTGGATAATAGTGTCAATGGAAAAGTCTATTTAGATGCTAAAAATAATCTATCAGGACAAATCAATATCTTAAATAATGAACCTTTTCAGGATAGGAATGGATTATCAGTTTTTGCAAATTTTAAGGAAATCAATTTCAATGACTTCGCATCATTACTAATAACAAATAATGATCAACCAAGTACTTTTAAATTTGGTAATTCAAAAATTAATTTTGAAAAACTGGTTATTGATGGTTTAAATCTTAACCGACTTGAAGCAAAAATACTTCCCTCAAAAACAGGAATCAAATTGGCTCTATATTCCAATGAGATTAAAGGTAATATGCTGTGGGATATGAGTCAAAATAAGGTCATTGGACGCTTTAATAAGGTAATTATTAAAACAGTAGAGCAGCCCGGACAACTCACCAAAAAAAATAATTTCAAAACGTTTGATGCATCATTAGAATTTGATTTCAAAATTGATCAAATTGTTCTTAATGAGAAAAATTATGGAAAAGTTGAATTGATAGCAGTGAATTCAGACAGTAAAACCTGGAATATTAAAAATTTAACCATTATTAATGAGCACAATACAATAATCGCAGACGGAAAATGGATTGCCGGCGAACAAAACAGTCAATCAAAAATGAACTTCAAATGGAAAATTGATAATCTAGAAAAAACTCTTGAACAATTTAATTATCCAAATCTGGTCAAAAAAGGTAATGCAAGATTGAACGGTATCGCCAATTGGGAGGGAAGTCCCTTCGACTTCAGCCCAGAACTTCTTTCAGGGAATTTTTCAATGGATGTACAAAAAGGTCAAATTCTTGAAGCTGAGCCTGGTATTGGAAGGCTATTTGGGCTATTAACTCTACAGAATTTACCAAAAAGAATGAGCCTTGATTTTAGTGACCTATTCTCAAAAGGATTTATATTTGATTCTATTAACGCTGGTGTCAGAATGAACCAGGGTATACTAAGCTCTAATAATTTTAAAATGATGGGGCCGGCAGCTGAAGTAAATATAGATGGAGAAGTGGATATGATTGCGGAAACACAAAACCTCCATGTGACTGTTAGGCCTTTTGTCAGCGACTCTTTATCATTAGCAGCTCTAGCAGGTGGTCCACTGGTTGGAGCAGCTGCATTCATTGCACAAAAGATTTTAAAAGACCCTTTCAATAAAATTCTAACAGATGAGTATCAAATTACTGGAACCTGGGATGATCCAATCGAAACAGACAAACCAAAGTCTGAAGAATTATCCAAACTTGTGGATGAAGAGGTTATTAAACCTTCGGAAAGTATTTTAAAAAAATTAAATATATTTAGCACCGATAAAGAAAAAGATAAAAAAAATGAACAATGAAATTAATGATTTGATTTTAACTCCTGCAGAGTTGGATAAAAATGCAATTGACAAAATTTTGTTTCAACTTAACAGAAGTAATATTGACTACTATGATTTGTATTTTCAATATTCAAAAAATGAGTTCTATGCTATTGAAGACGGTCAAGTTAAAAATACATCTTTTAACATCGATAACGGCTGTGGAGTAAGGGCTATTTCTGACGAAAAAACTGCTTATGCCTATACTGATGAAGTTAACTTCAGAACATTACTCCAGTCTTGTGAGATTGTTAATGCTTTAAAATCTCAAGGTCAAGAAAAAAAAATTCCGGTTATTAGTTCACAAAAAAAACATATGCTTTATCAACCAATTGATCCAGTTATTAACACCGGTAAACAGAAGATTGAAATTTTGAAGAAAATCGAATCAATGGCTTTTGCAGTTGACCCCAGAATTAAAAAGGTAAATGCATCCATTGCTGCAGAATATGATGCCATTTTAATTGTTAATCAACAGTCAGAATTCAAGACAGATATTAGACCACTAGTTCGTCTATCGTTAAGCATTATTGTTGAGCATAAGGGAAAAAGAGAGCAAGGAACAGCGGGTGGCGGAGGCCGATTCAGTATTGATTATTTCAATGATCAAATATTAAAAGACTATGTCGAGGAAGCCTATCATCAAGCGATTACAAATTTAGATGCAACCCCATCTCCTGCAGGATTGATGACTGTAGTATTGGGACCTGGCTGGCCAGGAATCTTGCTTCATGAAGCCATTGGGCATGGACTTGAAGGTGATTTTAATCGAAAAAAGACCTCAGCTTTTTCTAATCTCATGGGTGAACAAGTTGCCAATAAAAATATCACTATTGTTGATGATGGAACGATTGTTAACAGAAGAGGCTCTTTAAATATAGATGATGAGGGCAATCCAACACAAAGAACAACTTTAATTGAAAATGGAATCCTTAAAGGATACCTCCAGGACAGCCTTAATGCTAAATTAATGAATATGCCTATCACAGGAAACGGAAGAAGAGAATCGTATGCGCATATTCCTATGCCCAGAATGACAAACACACTGATGGTAAACGGAAAAGATAGTCCAGATGAGATTATTCAATCAGTTAAAAAAGGTATTTATGCGCCAAATTTTGGTGGGGGTCAGGTTGATATTACTAGTGGAAAATTTGTATTTTCATCCTCACTTGCGTGGCTTATAGAGGATGGAAAAATAACTAAACCAATTAAGGGTGCATCGATCGTAGGGAACGGTCCAGATATTTTAAAAAAAGTCTCTATGGTGGGCAATGACTCTTCACTTGATAGTGGTGTGGGTACCTGTGGAAAAGATGGACAAAGCGTCCCAGTAGGTGTTGGCCAACCAACGCTAAAGATAGATGAAATACTGGTTGGCGGTTCTGACACTCAATATTAAAACTTAAATTTCATTACTTATTAATTCGATTTTTATATTCTAAAGTACGGGTATCGATCTCAATAAAATCGCCTGTATCACAAAATAATGGAACCATAAGTTCAAAACCAGTATTTAATTTAGCTGTTTTCATAACCTTCCCAGAGGATGTATCACCCTTAACTGCAGGCTCTGTGTAGGTAATTTCTCTTGTCACTGAGTTTGGCAACTCAACAGATATTGCTTTACCTTCATAAAAAACAACATCACAAGACATTCCATCTTCAAGGAACTTCAACGCATCTTCCATACTGTCTTGATCGACCTCGTATTGATTAAATTCTTCATCCATAAACACATAAGCTGGATCAGTAAAATAAGAATAAGTTACTTCCTTTTTTTCTAAAACTACAATATCAAATTTATCAGAAGCATTAAAAACCGCTTCAGTTGAAGACTCATTGAGAAGATTCTTTAATTTCATCTTAACAACAGCAGAATTACGGCCTGATTTATTATATTCACACTTTAATGCAACCATTGGATTTCCTTCTACCATGATTACGTTACCAATCTTAACTTCTTGTGCTGTTTTCATTACTGCCCCTATAAAAATTTTTTAAATTATACTAAATTATTAAATAAATAATGAATAAATTTTTTCAACACCTGTTCCCTTTTTTAAA
>JAQCBB010000059.1 GCA_027621535.1 Pseudomonadota bacterium
ACCCAAACCCGAACGGGGGAGTATACAGGCTGCATAATCTGGATTTTTAATATAGATGGCAAGCCCTGTCGGTATGAGTATTGTTTCATTTGGTGGGATAATTAACTCTTCATCAATGCATGCTCTTAAGTCTAATCCTGCAGAGCCAATTGATCCATAATTTGGCAGATGATGCTTAATTTTTGGATTTAAAATTTTTACATCAATATCAATTTTCATTTTTTTGATAACACTCTTGAATTTCTAATAATATGTTATTTGCTAATTTAATTTTAGGCATTCTGGGTAGAATTTTCTCTTGAAATTTATCAAGAATAATCACCTCTGCATCATCATGACCCATGGTATTGTTTAGTTCATTGGCAATTACCATATCTAAATTTTTTTCAATCAGTTTTTGTTTAGCGTAATGAATTAAATCCTTACTTTCAGCTGCAAAACCTACACAAAATAGGTTAGGAAATTTTTTCTTCGTATTTTTTAAGATATCATTTGTTTTTTCTAATTCCAAGGTTAAAAGTTTTTTATCTTTTTTGATTTTGCCATTAAAAATCTGCTTTGCTTTGTAATCGGAAATAGCAGCAACACTAATAAAGATATTATTTTTTTTAGCCTCCTGATAAATAACGGTTTCCATATCATCATGATTTCTGGCTTCTATAATTCTTATGCCAGGATTAATTTCTTGATGGGTTATGCCCTTTACTAAGGTAACATCTGCGCCTAATTGAAAAGCTTCATTTGCAATAGAGACCCCCATTTTTCCTGAACTAAAATTAGTAATCGCACGAGCGTCATCAATTTTCTCAATAGTTGCACCAGCAGATATTAATATTTTCAAATTTTTCAATAAAGGTTGTGAAAAATATTTTTCTATTTCACTGAAAATAGAGATTGGTTGACTGAGTCGACCCATACCATTTTCTCCGCATGCTTGGATTCCTAATTCGGGACCGATAAAAAATACGCCATGTTTTTTGAGGGAATCCATATTTTTTAAATTTGGGGGATTGTGATACATAAAGCTATTCATGGCTGGACAAACAAACAAGTCACAGCTTCTGGCAGCACAAATATTAGTTAATATATCATCACAGATCCCTGAATTTAGTTTTGCTAAAAAATTTGCCGATGCGGGAGCAATTAAAATGAGATCAGCATCTCTTGAAAGGTTAATGTGATCCATACCATTGCCTGATTGATTATTCCAAAACTCTTGGTCTGTTAATACAGGATTGTTGGTAACTGCTTGAAAAGTAAGGGGAGTGATAAATTTCATTGCAGCATTTGTCATTACAACACGGACAATAAAATTATTTTTAATTAATAATCGAGCTAGCTCCACTGCTTTATAAGCAGCAACACCTCCACATACTCCAAGTATAATAGTTTTTTTCATGACTTAATTATACCAAAATGCAATCAATAATAGGTTTAGATGGATGTGCATCAGGTTGGGCGATAGCGTCAAAAAATATTAAAAGTGATTTGATTCAATTTCATTTAATAAGTCAGCTTGATCAATTAAATGACATGTTCAAACAACCCTACTTGATTGCAATCGACATGCCTGTGCATTTAATTAATTTGTATCGATCAGTAGACCAAAAAGCAAGATTCATATTAGGTAAACGAGCGTCTACGGTTTTTAATGCACCTTCTATAAATGCTTTAAAAGAAAATAATTTTCAAACTGCATCATTAATTAACTTTGAGTTAACTGGAAAAAAATTAAGTAAACAAAGCTTTAATTTGTTTAACAAAATAAGGGAAGTTCAGAATTTTAAAAATTCCAATCCAGCTATTAGGATTTATGAGTCACATCCTGAGTTAGCTTTTATGAAGTTAAATGAAAATCATGTAGTTTTAGAAAAAAAGAAAACAACGGAGGGAAAGATTAAGCGCGTTAAATTATTGCAAAGTATTTTTGATAGTTTCGATTTTGAAAATTTAAGAGCAAAATTTAATAAAAATATGATTAACAATGATGATATTTTAGATTCTTTTGCAATGCTCTATGTGGCTTTAAAGATATATAATCGATGTGAGGATTGCATCATGGATGATGTTTTTGAAAATGTTTCCATAAGCTTTTAGATATGAAAAAATTTATTTGGATATTACTTAGTATTGTTGGCGCATCTGCATTTTCAGTAATAGCACTTTCAAGAAACGAAACTATAAATGCTATTTGGTTTATTATTGCTTCGGTTTGTATCTACTTAATTGCTTATAGATTTTATGCTGCATGGGTCGCCACAAAAGTCTTAGTTTTAGATTCTAACCAACAGACTCCTGCAATTAAATTCAATGATGGTAAAGATTTTATTCCCACAGATAAGTGGATAGTCTTTGGACATCATTTTGCTGCGATTGCTGGCCCAGGACCTTTAGTAGGTCCAACTCTTGCTGCTCAATTTGGATATCTCCCTGGAACAATATGGATTTTAGTCGGCGCTGTGTTGGGCGGGGCTGTTCAAGATATGTCTGTACTTTTCTTCTCTGTTCGAAAAAATGGTAAAAGTTTGGGACAATTGGCTCGAGATGAATTAGGGACTTTAGCAGGAATTGCATCTCAAATAGGGACTTTTGTTATTATGATTATCCTAATAGCCGTCCTTGGTCTTGTAGTCGTGAATGCAATGAAACATAGCCCTTGGGCAACTTCGACCGTAGTAGCAACAATTCCGATTGCCATATTAATTGGATTTTATTTGCGAAATATAAGACCTGGGAAAGTTTTGGAAGCAACAGCAATTGGAGTATTGCTTCTTTTATTGGCTGTTTATTATGGAGGGGAGATTGATAAGTCCCCCTCGCTTCGAGTTTTATTTGATCATGACGGTTTGAGCCTTGCCTTTGGAGTGATTATTTATGGGTTTTGTGCAGCAGTTTTACCAGTCTGGATGTTACTTGCGCCGCGTGATTATCTTTCAACTTTTGTTAAGTTGGGCACAGTGATCTTTTTAGCAATATCAATAATTATTATTCGTCCAGAAATACATATGCCTGCTGTAACTCAATTTATAGACGGTACAGGACCAATTTTTGGTGGATCACTTTTCCCGTTCGTTTTTATAACCATTGCCTGTGGGGCAATCTCTGGTTTTCATGCTTTAATTTCATCGGGAACAACACCTAAATTGATAACAAATGAAAAATATATTCCAATGATTGGTTATGGTGGTATGTTACTTGAAAGTTTTGTAGCAATTATGGCGATAGTTGCAGCATGTATTTTGGATCCAGGAATATACTTCGCAATTAATAGCCCACCAGGAATGGTAGGTTCTTCTGCCGCTGAAAGCATACAAACAATTAATAATTGGGGATTTACAGTTACATTAGAACAGATGAACCAATTAGCCCAAGATGTTGGTGAAAATTCTCTCTTTGCAAGAACAGGTGGAGCACCATCCCTTGCCGTAGGAATGGCAACAATTTTTGCTAAAGCTTTTGGGCAAAATTTATTAGCAATGTGGTACCACTTTGCCATTATGTTTGAAGCTGTATTTATATTAACCACATTGGATGCCGGCACTCGTGTTGGTCGATTTATGTTACAAGATATCTTAGGAAATTATTACAAACCCTTAGGTAATCATTCATCATTATTTTCAAATATTATTACAAGCTCAGCCGTTGTTTTTTGTTGGGGATACTTTTTATACATTGGCGTTATAGACCCCAATGGGGGTGTGAATATTTTATGGCCCTTATTTGGCATTGCTAATCAAATGCTAGCAGCAATAGCTTTATGTGTAGTAACAGCTATGCTAATAAAATATCGAAATAAACTTTATGCGATGGTTTCAGCTATTCCTTTATGTTGGCTTTTGATTATTACTACTGTGGCTGCATATGAAAAAATATTTAGCAATGATAGCAGGGTAGGTTTTCTTGCAGCCGCTAGAAAGATACAAGATCAGATTAGTAACCCAACCTCACTCATTGATATTGATGTGATGCAAAAAATTGCCTTCAACCTTCATTTAAATATTGTCATTATCTCAATATTGGTGTTAATTTTATGGATTGTAGTTATGGACGTTGTTAAATTGTTATTTCAGGTAAAAGTGTATGAAAAAAATATTTAAAAAAATTTGGTTTTTTTTGAAAGAATTGTCGGGTGAAAATCATTACCAGAGATATGTTATGAATAATAAAAAATGTAATCACATGACTCAACAAGAATTTTATTTAAAACAACTTAACAAGAAGTGGAACAAGATTAATCGTTGTTGTTAAAACTGATAAGAATAATACCTATAATGAGCATAGGTAAAGATAAAATTTGCCCCATTGTAATATAATCTAAAAATAATCCTATATGCTGATCTGGCTCCCTAAAAAACTCAACAAAAATTCTTGATAAGCTGTAACCAATTAAAAATAGTCCAGATGTTTGACCAATTTTTCTTGGATATCTTGAATACACCCATAATATTATAAATAAAATAATACCTTCAAATAAAAATTGATAAAGCTGAGAAGGGTGCCGACTGATATTGTCAACTTTTGGGAAAATCATACCCCAGGGAAGATGAGTTGGTCTGCCCCATAATTCTTGATTAATAAAATTTCCGAGACGGCCCAAACCAAGTCCTAAAGGTACAAGTGGGGCAATAAAATCTGTAATTTCTAACCATTTAATTTTATGTTTTCTAGCTACAAATAAAACAGCTAATAAAACTCCAATTAATCCACCATGAAAGGACATGCCGCCTTTCCAAATGGCAAAAATTTCCAGTAAATTTGTAAAATAATACTGGGGTTGATAAAATAATGTGTAACCCACTCTGCCACCGATTATGACGCCAAGTGCACCATAGAAAAAAAGATCATCAAGAATTTTTTCATTAATATATATATCGGTGGAAATTTTGATTTTATATTTACCGAGTTGGATAAAAAGAATAAAGCCAAAAAAATACATTAATCCATACCAATGAATTTGAAGAATTCCAAAGTCTAGTGCAATTGGATTAATTTCTGGGAAGTTAAACATCAAACATATTATAATGTCTTTTTAAGGAAGCTTAATGCCAAAATATAGATCACATACAACCACGCATGGAAGAAATCAAGCTGGAGCTCGTGCTTTATGGAGAGCTACTGGAATGAAGGATGGTGATTTTGAGAAACCCATTATTGCAGTTGTTAATTCTTTTACGCAGTTCGTTCCAGGACATGTGCATTTAAAAGACCTAGGACAACTTGTTGCAACTCAAATTGAAAAACATGGCGGCGTAGCCAAGGAGTTCAATACCATTGCTGTTGATGATGGGATTGCGATGGGCCATGATGGAATG
>JAQCBB010000014.1 GCA_027621535.1 Pseudomonadota bacterium
CATTACTTTTAAATAAAATTCAATTTTAATTATAAACTATTATGAGTAGAGCATTCGTCAAAGAAAATGATTTAGAACATGCTGGAATAGACATTCCTGAACGACCCATCAGTAAAGAACCTAATTATGTGACACAAAATGGTTATGATGAATTAAAAAAAAGTTTTGAAGCTTTGGAAAAAGAAATCAAAAATTTAAAACAGCTTGAAGATTCTCCTGAAAATAAACAAAAAAAAATGAAACTAGAACGCGATCTGCGTTATTTTTTAAGTCGTATTGAGTCTTCTATACTTGTCGAGTCCACAAACCAAGCCCGCGATAAAGTCCTATTTGGCGCGTGGGTCAAACTCACTGATGAAAATAACAAAGAATATCTTTTTCAAATTGTAGGTGAAGATGAAGCTGATATCAAAAAGCATAAACTCAGCTATGTGTCACCTCTGGCAAAATCTTTACTGGGGGGTATGATTGGCGATGAAATAGTATGGACAAAAGCTGATGGTAGTCACCCCGTTATCATTGAAGAAATTAAATATATATAAATTGAGGAAAGAATGGATTTTAAAAAATTAGTGAGAGAGCGACGCTCAATTAAGCATTTTGATGCAAAACATTCAATGCATAAAGATGAGATTAAAGAATTATTTGATTTAACACTATTATCCCCTACGGCATTTAATTTGCAGCACTGGAGATTCACTGTGGTTGAAAATAAAAATTTAAGGCAAGACATAAAATCTGTCAGCTTTAATCAGTCTCAAGTCACAGATGCTTCTCTCCTTGTGGTTATTTCAGGAGATCTTGATGCGTGGAAAAAAAATCCTAAAAAATACTGGCGTAATGCGGATCATAAGACCCAAGACATGATGGGCTCGATGATTCATGGTTTTTATCATCAAAAAACACAAATACAGCGTGATGAAGTTATGCGTTCATGCAGTATGGCGGCAATGACCTTAATGTTAGCTGCTAAAAATTTAGGCTACGATTCATGCCCCATGGATGGTTTTGATTTTGATGCTGTCGCTAACCTGTTAAAATTTCCAAAAAACCAAATCCCGATTATGTTTGTCGCGATCGGCAAAAAAACCAAAGAGGCTTGGCCTCGTGGGGGTCAGCTGAGCATGAATGAGGTTGTCAGTTTTATCAGATAAATTAAGAGTCTCTAGAGGCTCTTTTACGCTCATGCTCCAAAAGAAATCTTTTTCGAATCCGAATAAATTTGGGGGTTATTTCAACTAACTCGTCATCATCAATAAATTCAACGGCGGATTCTAAGGTCAGTGGAATTGGAGTTGTTAAGTTTACAGCTTCATCTTTTCCTGAAGATCTGACATTGGTGAGTTGCTTTCCTTTGATTGGATTCACCACAAGGTCGTTATCACGAGAGTGAATACCTATCACCATACCCTCATATAAATTATCGCCTGGATGGACAAACATCCGACCTCGATCTTGAAGCTTCCATAGAGCATAGGCCACAGCGTCCCCTTTTTCTGATGAAATCAACACACCATTTCGTCTTCCTGGAATATCATCTTTTATCGGACCATAATTGTCAAAAATATGGGCCATAATCCCCGTTCCCCGAGTCAGTGTTAAAAACTCACTTTGGAATCCAATTAATCCACGCGCTGGAATTCGATACTCTAATCTTGTTCGTCCCAATCCATCATTTTCCATGTTCACCAACTCACCTCTTCGATGACCCAGTTCCTCCATGACAGCGCCTTGAGCCTCATTATCAATATCCACCGTTAATAATTCATAGGGTTCTGATTTCACCCCGTCTATTTCCTTAAAAACTACCCGTGGTTTTCCTACCGCAACCTCGTAACCTTCGCGTCGCATATTTTCCAATAAAATGGTTAGGTGTAATTCGCCACGGCCAGATACTCTAAACACATCTGCATCCCCAGTTTCATCAACACGCAAAGCTACATTGGTGAGTAATTCTCTGTCGAGTCTATCTTTGATTTGTCTACTGGTCACAAATTTTCCTTCTTTACCAGCAAGGGGTGATGAATTGACAAGAAAATCCATGGTTAAGGTTGGTTCATCAATGGGCATAATTGGAAGACCTTGAGGCTGGTCAGTGCCACAAATGGTATAACCAATTCCAATATCCTCAATACCAGAAACAATAACAATATCTCCAGCTGAAGCTTGAGGAATTGCTACTCTCTCTAACCCTTTAAAACCTAATACTTCATTGATTCGTCCTTGGGCGTACTTTTTATCTCCAGCCATCACCGTCACACTCATGCCTTGTTTGATGGTTCCATTTTGAACCCTACCCACTGCAAGACGGCCGGTATAGCTTGAATAATCTAAAGCTGATATTTGCATTTGCAAGGGAGCATTCGCATCACCTTGAGGAGGTGCCACATATTTTAAAACCGTTTCAAATAAAGGTTTCATCGTGTCAGAATCTTCATCTTCTTTTAATTTTGCATACCCATTTAATGCTGAAGCGTATATCACAGGAAAATCTAGCTGTTCATCATTAGCACCAAGGTTGGCAAATAGGTCAAAGGTTTGGTTAATCACCCAATCACACCTTGCTCCAGGGCGATCAATTTTATTCAGTACCACAATCGGTTTTAGCCCTAAACTTAGGGCTTTCCTGGTCACGAATCGGGTTTGTGGCATTGGCCCATCCACCGCGTCAACCAAAAGTAAACATCCATCAACCATACCTAATACTCGTTCTACTTCGCCCCCAAAATCAGCATGCCCTGGGGTATCAACAATATTGATCAGAGTATCCTCATACGTTAACGCTGTATTCTTCGCTAAGATTGTAATCCCACGCTCTTTTTCTAAATCATTGGAGTCCATTACCCTCTCTGACATCTCTTTGTGGGCCGCAAAAGTTCCTGATTGTTGCAGCAGTTTATCCACTAAAGTGGTTTTTCCATGATCAACGTGAGCAATGATGGCAATGTTTCTGAGTTTTCGGGACATGTGGGGAATTTCTTTATATAAATTTGAACGCGCCATTATAGCACCGTTCAATAAATTAAACAGGTGAAGTTATGATCAAAGATTTGGCTTGTTGAGCTTTATTCTTAGCACCATCGACGTCTTCAGCAAAAGCTAAAATAACTCCCATGCGGCGTTTTTTAAATGATTGTGGCTTTCCAAAAAATCGGATATCTATATTTCCGAGCGCTAAGGCTTGATCCACATTTTTATATTCAATGTGATCGCAATCATGGCCGCCATAGATCACTGCAGAAGCTCCAGGGTTATGCAGAGAAGTGTCTACCGGCAGTCCTAAGATAGCTTTGGCATGCAATTCAAATTCAGATTGCTTCTGGGTAATCATGGTCACCATCCCGGTATCATGGGGTCGCGGGCTCACCTCTGAAAACCACACCTGATCCTCTTTAATAAATAATTCAACGCCAAAAATACCTAGGCCTCCGAGCGCATGAGTGACTTTTAAAGCAATATCTTTAGAAATTTCTAATGCTTTTTGATTCATCGGTTGCGGCTGCCAACTTTCCACATAGTCCCCATCTTCTTGTCGATGGCCAATGGGCTCACAAAAGGAGGTGATGATTTTTCCATCTGCGCTTAATGACCTCACCGTTAATAAAGTAATCTCATAATCAAAATCAATTTGCCCTTCGGCAATCACAACCCCTTCATTCACCCGACCGGATGTAGCTGCATAGTCCCAAGCTTTTTCTATATCCTCGAATTGAGTTACTCTGGATTGGCCTTTACCCGAAGAGGACATCGTGGGTTTTATAAAACAAGGTAGGCCAATCTTTTTCACTGCTGTTTTTAATTCTTCAGCACTGCGGGCAAAAGTATAAGGGGATGTGGGGATCTTCAATTCTTCAGCAGCCAAGCGTCTTATTCCCTCACGATTCATACTGAGTTGTACAGCTTTCACATTTGGCATGACTTTGGTAATTCCATCTGCCTCAAGTTTTTCTAAAAGCTTGGTATTGATCGCCTCGATTTCTGGCACAATCAAGTCAGGTTTTTCTTTGCGGATTAGAGCTTCCAGCTCATCGGAATTAGTCATGTCGATTGTATAAGCTCGGTGAGCCACCTGGTGACCGGGTGCATCTGCATATCGATCCACCGCAATCACTTCAATCCCCAATCGCTGCAAAGAGATAATCACCTCCTTGCCCAATTCACCACTACCAAGGAGCATGATTTTTGTTGATGAAGATTTAAGCGGAGAGCTTATGCGCATTTAAATGTTTAAGGTTGTAAAAATATAATTATACATTGAACAAATTTTTCATCACTACTCACTCTTAATCAATTTATATTCAATGGCTAATTTGTAGAATTCAATGGGATTAGTGAGTTGAAGTTTTTGTTTAATATTAGTTTGATAATTCGCCACCGTTTTTTGACTGATATCCAAATCATTCGCGATATCAGCTAGGTTTAATCCGGATGCAATCATTTTAAACACTTCAAATTCTCTTTCATTGAGTTGATCAATTGGATTTAAGCCAGACAGTGTTTTCGGAAAAAAATCTTGGCCTAAATCAATACATTGAATCGCCTTGATCAGGTTGTCTGAGATATCGGATTTACTGACATACCCGCGGGCCCCAGCATTTTTAGCTTTTTGGACCACTAAATCACTGTCATGCATGCTCAAAATAAGAATATTTTGCTGGGGTATTCGGTTTAAAATTTTACTCATCGCATCTAAACCACTAATGCCGTCCATAGAAATATCCATGATGATCAAATCGTAATCATTGTTTTGCGCCATCTCATAGGCTTTTTTTCCTGAACTGGCTTCATCAATGACATCAAAACTTAAATTTGATAGCAATGTTTTAAGACCAGACCTAACGACCTCATGATCGTCAACCAATAATAATTTTTTCATCATAATGGGATTGATATTTTGATGCTAAACATACCCTTATACTTTCCTGTCTTAATTGCTCCAGATAAATTAATAACCCTCTCAGCCATGCCTAATAGACCTATTCCATTTGTTTTTTTATTGTTTCTAACTATGCCGTCATTCATAAATTGCATATGAATTGAGTTATTGATTTCCTGAATGGAAATATCAACTCTTTTTGGGCGAGCATGTTTATTGATATTGGTCAGGGCTTCTTGGGTCAATCTAAATATGGTTTCCTTAAGTAAATTCGAAAATTGCTTATGGTCTGGAAGTGAAATTAAACAATGAGCATTCTTATATCCACTTTTTTTAATCCAACTGTTGTACAAATCTTTTAAGGAATCTTCAAGACCCAAATCATCAATAATGGTTAAACTTAATCTTTTAATCAGGTTTCGGGTTTGCCCCATTAAATCCTTTGTGGTTTGAATAATAATGTCAGCCTGATTCACAGAGTTCTTGGATTTTTGCATCGTTTTTATCGCGGCAGCTTGCACTTGAATAGCTGCCAAGGATTGGCCAATTTCATCATGTAAATCTTTTGCAATTTCTTTTTTTTCTTGTTCCTGAATGCTAATTAGTTTCTGATTTAATTGGTGAATCTTCTCATCATTTTTTTTTAATTTTCCAATTAGTTGATTAAGCTTCACGCGCAGAATATCTAATTCAGAAATGCCAAAAGATTGATTATTTTTTTTGTAGCGTCCCTGCTCAAGGTTATGAAAACCTGTGATTAAATTTTCAATCGGTGAAATAATTTTTTCAAATAAAAAATAAATTGCGATATTCACAAATACAAAGAAAATAGCTGCAATGAGTAACCCATTTTTAAACTGCTGCCATATTTCTTGATATTCATAAATTGGATTAGGGAGAACTTTAACTGAACCAATTTGAACTCCAAACTGCATCAGAGGGAATTCAAGCGCCTCAAGATCTTTAGAATTAAGGCCTAGAGCCTTTTGAAACCAAGAGGGCACGCTAGTTTTCAGATTGGTGGTTTTATTTTGATCGATCACTTTTGCATTTTTATCTAATAACTGTATCGATAAGTGTCGAATCACATCAAGATCCTGCAATCCTAATAAATTGTCTTGAAAAAGATATAAATCAGGATTTTTTTGGATGCCTGTTTTTATTGAGAACTCGGCGAGCTTTATTGATGATTCAATTTCAGATCTAACCGCATTTTTAGAAGTAAAAACCACAGAAAAAAAACCAATAATAATTGCAACAAATAATAGAATGTTGACGATCAGTATTAGTTGTATTTTTAGGCTCATATTAAATAACATGTTAATACAGCGGAACAAAAAAAGCCCTAATATAAGGGCTTTTTTTGATTTATGTGAAAATTACTTAAAGGTATACCCAACAGTAATCCAGGCAGCCTGAGGTGAACCTGGGATGACACCAACGCCTCGGAATACTTCATCACGAGCAGTGTTACCATCACCTGTGAATCCGTTCATTAGAAGGCGGCCGCCATTATAGTAATCTTTATCTAGCAAGTTAATCGCTTTTAAACTCACCAACCAATTCTTTGATGGACTCCAGCTCATATCAGCATTGAGTAAGAAGTAACCAGGATTTTCACCATCGCCCTGATGTTTTTGGTTCTCGTTACCCATCATATAAGACTTACCGTAAGCTAATCCTGTTAAACCAAATCTGAGGTTAGAAGCGGCTTCATAATTTAAACGAAGTTTCAAGCGGTGCTGAGGAATATTTGCGAGTTGATCACCTTTTCCTACGTCAATTTTTTGACTAGCAGAGCCGACATTGTCTTCTACCCACTCAGCAAATTCGGCGATAGTTAAGCTTCCGCCAGCAGTGTTGGTTGCAATCCCAGTTGAATCAGCTATCCCAGCAGAACCTGAAAAGTTATAGACAGTATCGTCGGTGCCGAGAAATGCACCAGCTGCAATCGTTCTATCAACTTCGTTTGAATCTTCATAAGTGAAGCCATTTGTATTAAGAGCAGTTCTTAGTGCATTATAAATACCACCTAAAGTTTCTTTTGATGTTGAAGATGAGATTAAGTCATCATCATCAAACGAGTTAAATGATGATGTGGAATAAGCTCTTGATGTGTTAGCATCCGAAACGAGTTCTAAGTTTGAATCATACGTTGCATTCACATATCCATAGGAACCAGACCAACTAATTTTATTTCCCTGACCAAAAAAGTCTGCGCCAAAAAGACCTTTGCCAGACACCCCTAAGTCAAGGCCATCGCGACGAGTTCTCCCCACGTTGTCAAAATAACCCAAACCATTTTGCGCGTTGTTGTTAATGAAATGGATGTCATCATGATTCATCGCATGGTAAATTGCAGCGTTCCACTGAGTGTTGCCAGTTAGACGGCCAGCAGCGCCCACTTCATATGTTTTCGACACAATATCGTCAAGTGGAGGATCATCTGCCATCTGAGTTGGAAGGGAGCAAGCTATTGCAGGGTTTGAACAACCTAGCTCAATAGACGTGGGAGCACGATTAGATTCACTGTATGACGCATATGTTTGATAATTATCGGTTGGCTTATAAGTTAGACCAATGGTTGGGTTAATCCGAGCGTAACTTGCTTTATCAGTTAAAGATCCTTCGCTTTGATCAGCTCTTCTATCCTTATTATCAATTTCAGTGTAGTTATAACGTAAACCGCCCGTCATGTGCCACTGATCATTCAAGGAAAGAGTATCCACTGCATATAGACCTGCAGTTTTTGTTCTCCCTTGGAGGTCGGTATTATTTTCATACTCACCCGAAGAGGTATCAATGACGCGAGTATTTCCTACAAAGTTTGACCCTTCATATTCATTTTGTACAAAGCCAATGAGTGCTGTTTCAAGATTCACACCAGTCACAAGGTGGTTTTTGTAACCGAACAAATCATCTGTAAAAGTTAATTGAGCAGTTATGCCGTATTTGTCTTGTTTTGTTTTAGTAGTTCTTGTTTCTGCTTCAATTTCTTCAATTTCATTACCTTGATTAACCATGTAACGACCTAAAGTAGTATTAAGCCCACTGTTCGAGAAACTACCAGCATCAAACTCGATCTCGGCATCCCCATTTAAAGTATAGCGATTAGATTGAACATAATAAGCATTAGCGCTCAGCATAGTGGTGTCTGAAATCAGATCTGTGTAAGCTAAGTTAAACTTGTTGTAACGATTCTCAGTTAAGTCTGGGACTGTATTCACACCAGCATTATCAGCACCTAAAAGGTATTTTGGAGCGAGTCCATTACCAGTTAAATTATTAGATGCGCCGGTATAACTTAACTCAACACGACCGCCTGTTTCTAAATCCACACCTACCTTACCAAAAGCTTGGTTTAAGTGTGAGGGTGAGTAATCACGCCAACCATTTTCCGAGGTGTGGTTGTAACCAAAATAATAATCAATATTTGTTCCTTCAATAAGACCACCCATCTCAATCAATCCAGCCGTTCTATCCCAGGAGCCAGCGGTTGCAGATATCACACCCTTATTAAATAATTTACCGTTTTTGGTTTGCATCGATATTGCACCGCCAAGGGTATTTAAACCATAAATTGGATTACTCCCGCCAATCACTTGGATACCTGAAAGCGCCCATGTGGGAATTGTGTCCCATAACACTACATCACTAAAGGGTTGGTTTTCACGAACACCATCCACATAAATGGACAAACCTTGAGGGTTTCCAGCAATCGAACCAGCAGAATATCCGCGATAAAAGATCTCAGGTTGCCATGGGTTACCCCCTACTTCATTGAATGATATGCCTTGTGTGTTGTTGTTCAAATAATCTGCTAGCGATACCCCAGACTGTTGTGCGATATCTTTTGGGTCAATCACTTGTATGGCACCTGGCACAATAGAACGATCCAAGCCAATTGATGGCAGCGGGCCAGGGCTATACACATTAATTTTAGATGTCTGTAAATCTTCGGATTGTGCATTTAAGGCTAGCCCTACTAAACCTAGTAGTGATAATTTATATTTCATATAACTTAACCGAATATTATTTAAGATGTATGGATTCTAATCGAAAGAGTGATTTACACAATAGGAAAAATTCCCAAATTTATTAAACATAGTCATTTGGGAAAAATTCCTAAATTTCACTAAATTTGTCACTTTAGGAAAAATTCCTATAGACGCAAATCATTAAATGCCAAACAATTATTTTTTATTATTTTTTTAGGATTTTTTGTATGAAAAATTTTAAAGACGATGTCCTTCTGATCATTACTATACTGATAGGCATTTTTTTAATGTTAAGTTTATATTTAATGTTTAATGTAACCCTCTACAAATTATTTTTTTAATTTTTTATTCTTAACAGAACTTATCTTTTGGATTAAAGTCAGTGAAGGGTTATTAATAACTTTATAAGGTTTATGAATGAAAAAATTATTACTTGGAATCACACTGACCGGGCTTAGTCTTAATGGCTATACTGTTCACAGTGAAGATGATATCAAAAAAGCATTAACAACTGATTTAGATAAGTGCTTTATCGCCACTCATCAAAAATATGAAGGTCATATTGTATCTCTTGAGCGTGAAGTGGAAGATGGCAAACCAATTTATGAATTTGATATTAAGACCAAAGACGGAAAGCGTGTTGAAATTGAATGCAATCCCTTGACCGGTGAATTGAGTGATGAAGAATTTGAAGTTGATAAAAACGATAAAAAATTCAAACAAGCCGTGAAAATTTCAGCGAAAGAGGCAGAAAAAATTGCCTTAGAGAATACCCCGGGTAAAGTTGTTGAACGAGAATATGCCTTTGAGGGTGATACGCCAGTCTATGAATTTGATATTTATTCCAAAGATAAAGGTCACGAAATCGAAGTTGAAATTAACGGCCTTACGGGTGAAATAATGGAAACAGAAATTGAGATTTATGATATCGGTAATGATTCTTAAACCTAGTGCATAGCATTTGTAACAAACCCCAGTCATGACTGGGGTTTTTTGTATAAAAAGACATAACCCATTTCTTTTTGTTTTGCTTTGGCCTCATCATCAATCGCAATATTGATTAAGGCAACTAGTCGATTTTCAATATAAATACAGGGGTAGTTAGGTCTCTCCCACACGGGAACTTTAAATTTTTGAAAAAGGTATTTCAAATCACGACTGGGTTGCTTCGCATAAACTTTTATTTTTTCAGTCATGCTTTTAGGTTTTGAAATTAACACTTGTTTATTAGATATAAAATTCTTCGCAATGCCCTCACCCATTGTTTTTTTTGAAACAACAAAATGATTTGCTTGAAGCTTTACTTCATTTTCTTTATTCCAAATGACTCGCGTGAAGTTTAATTGATCATCGGCTACTAAAAATAGTTGTTGGTTATAGGACTGAATGGTGTGATCTTGAATTTTAATTTTAATGTGACTTTCAGAATTCAGGCTTCTAACTTGCTTGATGATTTGCTTCATCACCCTTGTATTTGGCATTAATATTTGATGCTCACCTAACCAAAAGCGAATCAACTGTGCCAAACTAAGATCATCCAGTTTTTTTAAAATATCTCCCTTTAGTGAACTCATGTCAGTAAGAGCATTTTGATATATCTTTTCAGTCACATCTTTCTGTTGATTGTAATGATCGGTTATGTGTTGAATAGAACGGTTGGCATTGTTGGTAATCAATGGAAAACGTTTTTTTATCACAGGAATGACTTTGTTACGAATATAGTTACGATCAAATTTATTATTTAGATTTGAATCATCGTTAATAAAATCTAATGCATGTAATTTTTGATATTCGATTATGGTATGTTTAGCGACGTTTAATAATGGCCTCCAAATGTGTCTTACATTATCCAACTCTGCCATACAGCTTAAACCTTTCAGTCCAGAGCCCCTGGTTAGTTGGAGAATCAATGTTTCAAACTGGTCATCCTCATGGTGGGCTAGCACTAAATAATCTTTTTGATACTTTGTAAAAGCCTGATAGCGATGCTTTCGGGCTGCACCCTCAATGCCCAGTTTTAAATCTTGATTGATAGAAATACTTTCTATGAAACACTCCACCTTATTTTTTTTTGCAAATTTGTGAACAACTTGTCCCCATTGTTTTGATGCAGGATTTAACTGATGGTCGATGTAGATAAAACTTAATTGAATGGGGTGATTTTTTTTTAATTGGATGAGGGTATGAGCTAATACGATTGAATCAATTCCCCCGCTGACCCCAACTAAGAAATGGGTATTTTTTTTAAATTTACAAGCTAGATAAGATTGTTCAATATGATGAACGAGTTCAGCCATCTGTTAGGATTCAAAATCACCATAACTCATTAATCTTTGATATCTTATACTAAGGAGGATATCGATCGGTTGTTTTTGCATTCGATTGAGCTGCTTTGACAATGATTGCTTGACAGACTGCATCATAGCTGGAAAATTTCGATGTGCTCCGCCGAGTGGCTCAGGTATAATTTCATCGATCAGTCCAACTTTCTTTAAATATTCTGCAGTAATGCCTAAACTCTCTGCCGCAATATCTGCTTTTTTGGCGTCATTATATAGAATCGATGCACATCCCTCGGGTGAGATAACTGAATAGGTAGAAAATTGGAGCATCATTAAATGATCTACCACGCCTAATGCTAACGCGCCGCCAGATCCGCCCTCACCAATAACAATCCCAATAATTGGCGTGCGTAATTCGGTCATGGCATAAAGATTTCTGGCTATTGCCTCAGACTGTCCTCTTGCTTCTGCATCAATTCCTGGATAGGCTCCGGGCGTGTCAATCAACGTGATCACCGGGAGATTAAACTTCTCTGCCAGACGAAATAACCTGAGTGCTTTACGGTAACCTTCTGGCTTTGGCATTCCGAAGTTGCGGTACTGTCTTTCCTTCGTATCACGTCCTTTTTGTTGTCCGACCACCATCACAGGCTGCTCTTCGAAATTAGCTAAGCCACCGATAATAGCAGCATCATCTGCAAACGTGCGATCTCCATGAAGTTCCTGAAAGTCTGTAAAGAGATTATCGATATAATCATTGGTATAAGGTCGCTGGGGATGTCTTGAGACTTGAGAAATTTGCCATGCGTTTAACTGATTATAAATCTCATGGAGCAAATTATCTCTTTTGGATTGCAGCTGTTTAATTTCTTTTGCAATATTTAATTTTGGATTATCGTGTTGCGCATTTTCTAGCTCTTCAACTTTAGAGACTAAATCCTGAAGCGGTTTTTCAAATTCTAAATACTGTAATTTCATAATTAATAAAAGTGATTTATTTTTGGCTAATTATAAAGGATTTTTACATTCTCATCTTGGAATGATTTTTTCAATTCAAAAATTAAATTTTCATGGGGAGCCACTCTCCAATCGTCGCCCAGCTTGACTTCAGCCAATCCCTCGTTATTTTCATATTCAATGTAAATAGGGCAACGTCCGACTTCTTTTGGAAAAGCCCCGTTGCTGTATGGCTTAAGAATAGTTTTTAAATAGTGGGGGTCTAGATTTTGTCCAAGTCGTATTTTAATGCCACGAGTTTTTCGGCTTTGAACAGTGAGTAAATCATATACATTAACAGCGGATACCCGGTTACCTCCCGTAAACTCATCTGGACTCACTTTTCCCTCAACAATTAGCAATTGGTCTTCTTTGATTAATTGATATACCGTGGACAATAACTTACTCCCAACAATCATATCGAGCCGCCCCTCTCCATCGTCAAGAGTTACTATGGCAATCTTTCCCCTCTGAGTCATTCTATTTTTTATTGCGATAACCACCCCAGCAAGCCATTGATTATTATTAGATGGTCGCGCCTCTTTTAACGACTGAGGGTACATTGCACGCACCATTTCTTTGTAATGTTGAAATGGGTGCCCGCTAAAATAGTATCCAAGCGCTACTTTTTCTTCGTAGATTTGTCTTTTATTGTCCCAGATTTCAGTGTCTATATAAGTGGTTACCTGTTTGTTATGTTCATCATCGCCGAACAAGGAGTTCTGACCCTGATGAGATTTAGACTGTTCTGCCAAAGTAATCCCTTGATTGATTGACGCTAATAAAGAAGCTCTATTTTTCTCAATTTCATCGAAGGCACCCGCTCTAATCAAGGATTCAATGACCTTGCGATTAACTTTTCTTAAGTCAAGTCGCGCACAAAAATTAAATAAAGAATCATATGGTCCATTCTCATTTCGATCTTGCATAATCACTTCTATTGCCGCCAAACCCGTTCCTTTAATGGCGCCTAAACCATAAAGTATTTCTTTTTCATCTAACGGTAAAAATGTATAGTCACTCCTGTTAATTGACGGGGGTAACAGTTTAATTTTATTTAACACACAATCATCAAACAACATGGCAATGTTATCGGTATTATTCATATCAGCTGACATTGATGCCGCAAGAAATGCAGAAGTGTAATGTCTTTTTAAGTAGGCTGTTTGATAAGCAATTTTCGCATACGCTGCCGCATGTGATTTATTAAATCCATAACCCGCAAACTTGTCTAATAAATCAAACAGTTCTGAAGCTTGGTGTTCAGATAGGTTATTTTGGGTTGCGCCCTTAATAAAAATTTCTCGCTGGACATCCATTTCTTCTTGTTTTTTCTTACCCATTGCACGTCTCAGAAGATCGGCTCCCCCAAGCGTATATCCCGCCACCCGCTGTGCAATTTGCATGACCTGCTCTTGATACACGGCAATACCATAAGTCTCCTTTAAAATTTCTTCTGTTGCAGGGTGAGGATAAGACACAAGTTGCTGTCCATGCTTCCTTTTACAAAAATCAGGAATCAAGTCCATGGGTCCTGGACGATATAAAGCAACCAAGGCGATGATGTCTTCAAAACAGTCCGGTTTTGCTTGTTTTAGCATATCCTTCATGCCTCTTGATTCTAATTGAAATACTGCCGTGGTATTGGCATCTGTTAACCACTCATAGGTCTCTTTATCATCCAAGGGGATGTCGTTAAGATTAATAGGCTTAAGGTTACTTTTACTTCGTAATTGATTTGCATTTTTCAAGGCCAATGACAAAATCGTCAATGTTCTTAAACCTAAAAAGTCAAATTTAATTAACCCAACAGACTCGACATCATCTTTATCAAATTGGCTAATCATTCCATTCCCGTCAGCTTGACAATACAGTGGCGAATAATCAGATATTTTTCCTGGCGCAATCAGAACACCGCCAGCATGCATCCCCACATTTCGCACTAAACCCTCAAGCTTTAAGGCAAGATCAAATAGCTCCTTAACCTCTTCCTCTTTTTTAATTCGCTGTTGAATTTGCTCTTCTTTTTCAATGGCATCCTTAAGGGTGATGCCCAGCTCCATGGGGATTAATTTTGCAATAGCGTCGACAAAAGGGAAAGGTAAATCTAAAACCCGTCCCACATCCCTAACAGCTGCCCTTGCTGCCATAGTTCCAAAAGTGACAATTTGGCTCACCGCATCATGTCCATAGCGTTCTTTCACATAATCAATGACCCGATCTCTACCCTCCTGGCAAAAATCAATATCAAAATCAGGCATCGACACTCGCTCAGGATTGAGGAATCTTTCAAACAGTAAGTTATAGGCCAATGGATCAAGATCAGTTATTCCAAGCGAATAAGCGACCACGGAGCCTGCACCTGAGCCTCGTCCCGGACCCACGGGTACATTATTTTGCTTGGCCCAGTTAATGAAATCGGCAACAATTAAAAAATATCCCGCATACCCCATCTCATTGATGACATTAATTTCAAACTTGAGTCGATCGATGTATTTTTGCTCATGCTTAGTTCTTGTTTCGGAGTCTGGGAAAAGTTCTGGAAGTTTTTTTAATAAGCCCTGCTGAGCAGATTTTTCTAAATATTCATTTACAGTCGATCCATCAGGAATCGGAAAGTCAGGCAGGTAAACCTTGCCTAATTTAAATTCAAAATTACAGCGTTTAGCGATTTCAACCGAGTTAGTGATTGCAGAAGGAATATCCTGAAACAACTCCAGCATTTCCTCTTGAGATTTAAAGTATTGTTCAGGAGAAAATATCTTGGGCCTTCTTTGATCACCCAACACATAACCATCAGCAATGCAGGTTTTTGCCTCATGGGCTTGAAAATCATCCGGCTCAATAAACTGAATTGGATGCGTTGCCACCACAGGAAGGTTTAACTCAAAAGCAATTTGCGCCAATTGTAAAATTAAATTTTCATGCTCCTCTCGCTGTTTTCCTGTTTGATAGCGCTGTAACTCAATAAAAAAACGATCCTTAAATGCATCAGCATATCTTTTGATAAGGGTAATGGCCTCATCTTTTTTCTGGTCTAACAATAATTGACTGCTATCGCCATGATCAAATCCTGATAAACAAATTAAACCCTCATTCAAATCAGAAAATAACCACTCATATTTAATCTCAGGTCTATCCCTGTATTGATTTTCTGTATAGGCTTTTGTTATTAATTTTGAAAGATTAAGATACCCGTCATAACTTTGACAAAGCAAAAGAAGACGCCCTGGTTTGTCACGATTTTTTTCATTTTCAACAAAAAGATCAGCACCAATTATGGGTTTGATTGCATGACTCGTTGCAAGCTTAAAAAATTTGACTGCCGCAAAAACATTACTAAGATCAGTAATTGCCAGAGCCGTTAAATTTTTTTCACTGGCTCTATTGACATAATCTTTAAGTCGAACAATCCCATCTGTTATGGAAAATTCGCTATGACATCTGAGATGAATAAATTGACTTTCGGAATTGCTTTGCATGATTTAATTTTACCTGATATCTTTATTCAAACACGATAACTTTTTTTAAAGAATAATGGAGAAAATTATGTCACACGTAAACCTAAAGGGTGAACCAGTAGAAATCGGAGGACAATTTCCAAAAAAAGGCGATAAAGCTCCAGATTTTAATCTAGCAAATCAAAAGAGAGAGAACGTATCCTTAAAGACGTATTTCGGAAAAAGAAAAATATTAAATATTTTTCCAAGCATCGACACACCGACTTGTGCATTATCGGTAAAGCGATTTAATGATGAAGTCTCAAAATTAAATAATACAGTAGTGCTATGTATATCCGCTGATTTACCTTTTGCTCAAAAAAGATTTTGTGGGGCAGAAGCCACAGATCATGTTGAGACGCTTTCAGCCTTTAGAAATATCCAGGCATTTGCTGACTCCTATGGAGTTAATATCAAGAACTCTAGTTTGCAAGGGCTGACTTCTCGAGCCGTTGTGGTTCTTGATGAAGATAACACGGTGATCCACAGTGAGCTGGTTGCTGAAATTACTGAAGAACCAAATTATGAATCAGCGATTAACTCGCTGGTTTAACTTTACGGTTACTGCCAGAAACCATCACAAATTCAAACAAGCGACAATCTAAAGCGCCGTTATATAATGGGGTTTTTTTACTGGCAGCGAGTCGAAGACCTTTAGGAAAAGACATATCATTACTAATAAAATAGGCTTTCCAGCCCGAAAATTCTTTTTTGAGGATCGCTCCCCAGGCCTGATATTGTTCCATCATATTAGATTCTTCATTCAGCCTCACACCGTATGGAGGGTTGCAAACCATAACGCCATGATCTTGAGGTGACATTGAAACTTCAAATCGTTTTGTATTTAATCGAATGTAGTCTTTCAGGCCTAACCGATCAATATTGGTAGATGCTGCATTAAAAGCTTTTCGATCAATATCGGAACCATAAATCTGTAATGCATGCTCTTCTCTTTTATTCTTATATTTCATCTGAATATCACCAAAAAGATCTGATTGAAAGTCATACCAGTGGTGAAAACCAAAATCACGATTGATTCCTGGAAAAATATTTAAAGCTTTCAAAGCAGCCTCAATAATCAAAGTACCGCTTCCGCACATCGGATCAAGCAAAGGCTGGTCATGTTCCCAACCAGATAACAACATAATCCCTGCCGCTAAATTTTCTTTTAAAGGAGCCTCAATGGTTTTTTCTCGATAACCTCTCTGATATAGAGGCTTGCCTGATGAGTCCATATACAAAATAAAATTATTTTTTTCTAAAAATAAATGAATCTTGACATCCGGCTCTCGAACATCGACATTGGGTCGTTGATTAAACTTTTGTTTAAATACATCACAGATCGCATCTTTAATTCTTAAGGTGACAAAATCTATACTTTTTAAATTTGTTTTTATCGATGTCGTTGAAACCTTAATGGATTTTTCAACTGCAAACAAATCAGGCCACTTCACCTTAAGTGCAGATTGATATAAATCATTCTCAGACTTAAATTGTCCATAGGCAATCCGCTTAAGCAAGCGCGTTGCAATTCTAGTACTCATATTAAAAGCGTACATTGTCGTTTGGTCCCCGGTAAATGAGACTCCGCCGTCATGGACCTTTATTTTTTGGCCGTCTAGCTCACGAATTTCTTCAAATAAGAATTTTTCCAGGCCCCGCGGACACGTAGCAAAAAATGAGATTTTTTCTAAAGACAATGATAACTTTCAAATAGTTGTTTATTTCGTTTAAGCATTCTCTTATAAAAAAAACGTAAATCAAAGTTTATTTTATTTTCTAAAAACGAAAGACGTAAATCCATCTGCTTTTTTGCGGGAAAGTTAAAGCTGTGTTTGAAACAAAAGATAATGACATTTCCTGGGTTGTCTGATTCTACGATAATGACTCTTCTAAAAATGTGTTTTAAATCTTGGATGTAAATGGGTGTATTTTTATCCGACCCCCACAAGTTTATTATAAATAGGCCATTATTTTCTAACCTTTCAGAGCAGAGTTTAAAGTATTTTTTTTGCGTGAATGTCCTTGGGATCCCATAACCATCAAAAATATCAGAAACTAGAATTTGAAGTTTTGATTTATTTTGCTTTAAATAACCTTCAGCATCAGACTCTATAATGTGATGTCTTTTAGTCTCAAAGGGAACCTCAAACATCTGATATGCGACATCAATCACTCTGGGATTAATTTCAATGGTAATGATTTTTGTTGTAGGGCATAAATAAAAGAAAAACTTGGTTAACGATCCAGCCCCCAAGCCCAGTATCGTTATATTTTTTGGATGTCTTAAAAAAAGCAGAGTTAATGCAACTACTTGAGTATATTTTAAAGCCAAATGAATGGGATCATGGATCAACATCGAGCTTTGAATGGAGTCAGTTTCCAAGTGCAAAGACCTCACGGTATTTGTTTCACTAATTTCAATTGGTAGTTTTTTTAAATCAACCATAGCTTAATGATGCTGTTTTAAAAGTTCTGCCCAGGATTTATCCAGGCGCTGAATGGAGATGGGGTGAGCAGTTTTCAACTCTTGTGCAAAAAAAGATACTCTTAATTCTTGGAGCTGCCATTGAAAGTGAATATAGGGCTCAGGAATATCCATATTATTTCCTACAAAGCCCATCACCTTTTCCACCCATTTATTTTTAAGGCGATTGTATTGTCCAATACAATCTTGGTCATGTTCAAATCGATGGGGATACTTTTCAATACGAATTTTTAAAGCTTGTAAATATTTTGGAATGTAACTTAGTGCTGAAAACAAAAATAAAGGAGCTTCATAAGGAGGTAATAAGATCTCGAGCTGCTCTTCAATATCATCTTCTAATTCGTTGATATAGTTCATGGATTGTTTTAAACTTTGAATGGATTGGTACTCGTCTGCCACTTTATTTAACTGAATAATTAGGTGATCTAAAATTCTTGGTAATTCATGACGTGAATTAGCTAATAACTTTTCAAACTCACTCTCTTTGCGAGCACTTGAAAAATTTTTAATCAATTCGTTGAGTATCACGTTTTCTAAATTTTCCATTAACTCCTTCGTATCAATGAAGGTCGATAGCACGATAACAGCTTGCGTTAAATCTGGTGGGATTTTTTTAAAACGTTTTAACCGTTCTTTATAATGAAATCCGACTAGTCGCTTAATACCCTGTTGGTGTTGTTTTTCAGCCTCTCTGGGATTATCAAAAACCTCAATCGCAACCGATTCTTGATTATCTACAAGGGCAGCGTATCCCTCAAATACTCTGTTACCCGCCTGTTTTTTAACCTTTAAGGGAATATTCTCCATGGGCCACGAAGTCATGCCTAATTGCTCAATATCAAACTTAATTCTTTCAACAACAGACTTTACAATTTTCTGATTTTCTTTTTTTAATACATCCAAATTCTCGTTGAGATCAATCATTTTGCCTTGGTCATTAACGATCTCATATTTTATTTTCAGATGCGTAGGAAGCGAGTCATAAAAATTTTCGGTCATCATAAAATTAGGGTCAACGAATTTCCAAATAAATCGCGTAAAGGTCTCTTTAAAGCTCTTTTCTCTAGGGTAATCTAAAAATTTATCAACCCAGTCTTTCACAGGGATGCATTGTCTTCTTTGTTCCTTGGGTAAATTTTTAAACGCCCAGGTAATTTTTTCTCTTAAAAGTCCAGGGACTAACCAATCTAAATGAATATCATCTACCAAATTTAAATGAGGCAGAGGAATGGAAATGGTCAGGCCATCACGCGGATGATTAGGCTCAAAATGATATTTAAGTTGATACTCATATTCATTAACAGCTATTTTATTTGGATAAGCGATTTCGGTAACATCTTGTGCACTATGTCGCATTAAATATTCACGAGTGAGAAACAGACGTTCAGGATGGTTGATTTCTATCTTTTTACGCCAAAATTCGAAAGCATCAGCATTAATAATTACCTCATCAATTTTTTCATTATAAAAATCATAGAGCACATCATCATTAATCAAGATATCTCTGCGTCTAGACTTATGTTCCAGCTCTTCTATTTGTTTGATGAGTTTTTGATTCTCTTGCCAAAAAATTCCGGGGCTGGTGTATTGATGCTCAACTAAACCTTGACGAATAAAAATAGATTTAGCTAGCTCAGGGTTGATCGGCCCATAATGAATAGAACGCTCAGGAATAATGACTAATCCAAAGAGAGATAGCTTTTGTGTCGCGTCAACTCGTTTCAGTTTCTTATTCCACCTGGGGTTTGAATAATCTGACTCAAGCAAATGCTCTGCGTACTTTTCGATCCATTGGTCATTAATTTCAGCAATGCATTGTGCGTAAAATTTACCAGTATCGATAATTTCAGCAGCCATAATCCACTTAAATTTTTTATTTCGATACAATTTTGGGCCAATTAAAAATTTAAGAGACTTACACCCTACATACTGATTACCATCTATCTCTTTAAATCCAATATTTCTCAATAGCCCAGATAACAATGATTGGTGAATTTGGTCGTAGGTTGCTTCATGTCCATTTAATTTATAACCGAGCTCATCCGTAATCTGTAATAACTGTTTATGCATTTCTTGCCATTCGCGCATTCGGGTAAACGATAAGAAATACTTTTTACAAAATAAAGCAAAATCTTTCATTTTATTGTTTCTCACTTCATTTTGTAACAATTGCCATAACCGATAAAAACTTAGAAAACCTGATTTTGGGTCATGAAAAATAATCTGTGCCTGTTCTGCCTGCTCTTGTTTATCAAAGGGTCTTTCAATCGGATCCGCCACAGAAATTGCGGCAATGATAGGAATAATTTCAGATAAACAGTGTTGTTTTTTTGCCTCGATGATAATTCTTGAAAATATCGGATCAATTGGCATTTGTGCCATAATTCGACCCAAGTCCGTGATACAACGATCTTTTTCCACAGCATGTAATTCAAATAACAAATCATAACCATCTTGAATAAATTTTTTAAAAGGGGCGTCAAGGAATGGAAAATTTTCTACATCACCGAGATTTAAGCTCGACATTCTGAGGATGACCGATGCTAAGGAACTCCTCATAATTTCAGGATCTGTAAATATTGAGCGATTTAAAAAATCATCTTCATCATAGAGCCGATAGCATATTCCCGGGGCAATTCGGCCACACCGCCCTTGTCTTTGATTTGCGGCAGCTTGTGATACTTTTTCTATGAGGAGTTGCTCAATTCGAAGTCGTGGATTATACCGAATCACTCGTGCCAGACCTGAATCAATAACGAATTTAATATTAGGAACGGTGAGCGACGTTTCTGCAATATTAGTGGATAAAATAATTCTTTTTTTTGAGCCTACACTAAATATTTTTTGTTGATCAGGAACAGGTAATCGTGAATACAAGGGTAAAACTTCATAATTATGATTAAGTAATTCAGTCAGATACCGACGGATATCGTGAATATCTTTTTCCCCAGGCACAAAGACCAAAACATCCCCTGGTTGATTCCCAATTTCTTCGATCACCTTATATACGGATTCCTCAATAGAAAGGATATCACCCTGCTCAGTATTTTTCATGGGTCTATAGAGCGTCTCTACCGGAAAGGTTCTACCAGAAATTTCAATGGTGGGCGCATCATTAAAGTGTTTTGAAAATTTTTCGACATCAATCGTCGCACTGGTAATGATCACTTTTAAATCTGGTCTTTTTGGGAGAAGTTGTTTAATAAAGCCTATTAAAAAGTCTATATTTAAATTACGCTCATGAGCCTCATCGATAATAAGGGTGTCGTATTTTCTTAACAAGGGATCAGTTTGTGTTTCTGCTAATAACACGCCGTCAGTCATTAATTTAATACGTGTGGCTGCTGAGGTTTTATCAGTAAAACGCACTTTAAACCCGACCTCTTTGCCAACAGTGACGCTTAATTCCTCAGCAATCCTTGATGCAACCGATCGAGCCGCTATTCTTCTGGGCTGGGTATGCCCAATTAATTGACTTTGACCCCTGCCGAGATCAAGACATATTTTTGGTAATTGTGTGGTCTTTCCCGAACCTGTCTCTCCACATAAAATAATTACCTGATGGTTGATGATAAGTTTTTTAATCTGCTCTACATTTTGACTTACGGGTAATGATTCTGGATAATAAATATTGATTTTGAATTTACCTTTTATTTAACTTGAGTGCAGTCCTCAAATCCTATATTTCCACCCTCGTATGCGGGTTGAAAATAAAACTTATGAAATTTCCACTGCTGATTATTCGTTTTTTCAAATTTTGCAATGCCAACACCATAATCCTGATTCTTTAGATCTTTAAGTGCAAAATATATAGCTACATCAAGACCATTCGCTGCAGCAAATCCATGGTAATCTCCAAAGCCAGGCACCTTTAAAACAAAATCATAACTGACATAATCCTCTTTCGTGAACTCTGCTTTTTTATTCATGATCACCTCACCCTGATACGCGCCCTCAGTAGAATCATTACCTTCACATTGATAGTATCCGGTAAAATCATGACTGAATGCCAGCTGACTAAAAAATAATGTCAACATTAAATAATTTTTCAATTTTAAACTCCTCAAATTTAAATAACTAAAAAACGAGATTGTAACGTTTTTAAATCAAGATCGGATAAAATTTTTTCAATTCGCTCGCCCGCTTGTGTTCGCTGTTGATCAATAAATTCTGCGATGATTAATTCATTTTTCATGGAATGTTCCCACCCCACCAATTCAGTCACAGAGACTTTATATCCCTGATGCTCTAATTTTAAACAGCGGAGAACATTGGTTAAATGGCTTCCAAACTCTCTGGTATGAATTCCATGACGGTAAAGCTCAACCCAATGCTGTTTCATATTGTTCATTTTATGCGCTTTAAGATGTTGGTAAACTTCCGCTTGACAACAGGGGACTAAAATAATCCATGCTGCTTTTTTCTCGAGAGCAAAGTCAATAGCATGATCGGTTGCCGTATCACAGGCGTGCAGCGCGGTTACAATCTGAGCCTGTTTGATCGAGGCCTTACTTTTCTCAATTGCTTGAGAGATGAAAGTCATATTTTTAAACTTAAATTTGAGTAGTAAATCATTACATTTTTGAACCAACACATCATTGGCCTCAACCCCAATAATTTTCCCCAATGTATTTTTGACGATCAGGTCATGCAACATAAAACCTAAATAAGATTTACCAGCTCCATGATCAACCAAAGTGAATTCTTGATCTTTATATTGGTGAATTATAGGTTCTATAAATTGAAGCAAATGGTAAATTTGTTTGAGTTTACGTCGTGAATCCTGATTTAATTTTTGCTCACGCGTTAAAATATGCAGTTCCTGCAAGAGCTCAATGGATTGATCGGGTTTTATCTCGTAGCTTTTTACCATGGTCTTAAGTTTACATTATAATAACGTTTTCAATGAGGTTTGCTATGTCTGTTCAATGGTTCCCCGGTCATATGACCAAAGCAAAAAAAGAGTTTGAAAAAAACCTCAAACATAATGACCTCGTCATCGAAGTGGTAGATGCTCGGCTGCCCCAGTCGTCTGAAAATCCGATGCTGAACCAAATTATCAAACATCGAGGCAAACCCCATTTAAAACTGCTCAATAAATCTGATATTGCCGATCCTAAAATTACCTCACAATGGCTCAAACATTATAGTCAAAAAGCAAATACCCTATCTTTATCAGTCTCTGCAAAAAATAAAAAAAATAAATTAGCCATCAAAGAGGCCTGTTTTCAGCTTGTCCCTCACCGTGGCACTTCGATCAAACCCGTTCGAGCTATTATTATTGGAATTCCAAATGTTGGTAAATCATCCTTAATCAATTTACTCACCCAAAGAAAAATTGCAAAAACTGGAGACGTCCCTGCAGTTACTCAGATGCAACAAAGAATTATTGTCGATGATGATTTTGTATTAACAGATACGCCTGGATTAATGTGGCATAAAATTGAAGACGAGATGCAGGGGAACTATCTTGCCGCATCAAATATTATAGGTATTAATGCCTACGATGAAACTGAGGCTGCGCTTTATTTATTAGATTGTTTAAAGGTTTCATACGCCGCCGAACTAATGACTCGATATGATTTGGACCCAAATGAGATTGCACAACCCTCAGAACAAATCATAGAGAAGATTGCTGAGAAAAAACGGATGCTGTTAAAAGGCAATCAACCGGATCTAAAAAAAGCAGCCATTACCATCCTTCAGGATTATCGACATCAAAAAATAGGAATGATTTCCCTAGAAAAGCCTAATGACAATTAAATTATTATTATCTCAAAATCAATGATTGAATACGTAAATCCTTTATGGGCAAAAAAACTTAGTCAATTTCATTTAAAAGGCTTTGCTGATTTTTGGGACACCGGAAATCATTGGTTTGAAAAGGTAAATCAACGCCGTGAGGGTTGGAGCGGGGTGATCACCAAACAAATTGGAGATCAGACGCTATTTATCAAAAAACAACATAATCACAGTTTTAAAACTTGGTTACATCCCTTTAAGGGTGAGCCTACCTTTAAAAGAGAATTTGATTGTATACAAAGATTACAAAAATTAAATATTCCTACGCTCGAGGTTATTTTTTGGCATTCGTGAAAATGACTGTATCTTGGTGACCAAAAGCCTGAATAAAGATCATCGATGTTTATCAGAAGTTTTAGATCAAACACAGCAATTATCAGATGATCAAATAAAAGTCATTGCCAAATCACTGAAGCAGCATCATCTTAAAAATATCCAACACACCTACCCCATTCCTAAGCATATTTATTTGAATCAAAATAACTCATCGATGGTATTAATTGATCTTGAAAAAATGAAATTTAAGCTATTTCGTTTTCAATGCGTGGCAAGGGATTTGTATAGTTTTTATAAATTTACTCATCATTTTCTCACCAGAACTCAAATAGATTTGTTTTTTCAAACTTATTTTGAAGATAAAAATAGCTGGATAAAGAAAATAATAATGAATAAAATTAAGCGTAAATTAGGCCGCTATCATTTGTGATGGTCGACCATTCGGCTTATTTCTTTTTTCAGTTGGGCGTGTTGCATTTCTCACAATGCGTTTTTTTGCAAAATTAGCATTTGCTGAGGGTTTTCTCTTAGCAAAATCAGCACTGGCATCCGGTTTTCTTTTTGTTGAATCTGCACTGGCTTCCGGTTTTCTCTTAGTAAAACCTGCCCGTGTTGACGGTTTTCTATTTGCAAAACTTTTACCCGAGCTATTATTTGAGCTTCTTCCTGCTGATCGACGCTTACTTTTAAATCCACTTTCTTTTTTCTCATGAATTAAGGTCGCTTTTGATGTGCTGTGCGGTGATTTAATAATTTCTATCTTCACATTGGTATAGCGTTCTATTTTTTGCACCATAAATTTTTCTTTATCGGTAATCAGGCTGATTGCCTTGCCTTTACGGTCTGCACGACCAGTTCTTCCAATGCGATGAATATAGTCTTCAGGCTGTCTTGGTAAATCAAAATTAATCACGTGAGTGATATCATTCACATCAATACCTCGAGCAGCTACATCAGTGGCCACAAGAATTTGAATTTCATTATTCTTAAAGCGAGTGATGGTACGCGTTCGTTCACGTTGACTCATATCACCATGTAACGTTTTGGAACGATGATTCATCAGATAAAGCTCATCAGATAATTTATCCGCTTCTCTTTTTGTAGCTGTAAAAATAATCACTTGATTCAAATCTGGCTCATTCAAAATATCCACCAAAACTAGTTTCTTTTGATTGTAATCAGCCACTGGGTATGCAATTTGATGAATATTTTTATTCGATTTATTTTCTTGCTCAACAGCAATCCGAATTGGATTTTTAAGGAATTGTTGTGCAATTTTTTCAATGGACTTGTTCATGGTTGCGGTAAACATGAGTACCTGTTTTTCAGGCGCAGTAGTTTCAAAAATCTTTTTAATATCAGGTATAAATCCCATATCCAACATACGATCCGCCTCATCAATAACCAATGCCTCAATATGTTTGAGGTTAATTTTCTTTTGTTTGACCATGTCCATTAATCGACCTGGTGTAGCCACTAAGAAATGAACATTAGATTTTAAGAGTTTATTTTGAATTTTGTAGGAGACTCCCCCAACCACGGTGACCACATTCATTTCTAAGAAATGACTAAATCTTTTTAGTTCTTGATCAATCTGGGTTGCGAGCTCTCGTGTTGGTGAGAGAATTAACACATTTGGGCTAATATTTCGTTTGTGTTTTGCGGTTGATCTTCTTGAAACAAGCTCTATTAAAGGCAGGCTAAACGCTGCTGTTTTGCCTGTTCCTGTTTGCGCTGATGCTAAAACATCCTTACCTTCAAGGACTAACGGAATACATTGTTGCTGAATTGGGGTTGCTGTTACGTAGTTAATGCGTTGAATAGCTTTATTGATTGGGGAAATAAATCCAAATGCGTCAAATGACATAGTGATCCTTATATTTAATGGTGATAAATCAACTGGCTCACAAAAAAAATATTAAGACAATCAATTAGTTGCGCCATTATAACGATGATTTTTAATTAAGCAAGACTTATCTTAATGTGAGAATTGCTGGATCAACACGACAAGAATAAATACAACAACCACAGCCCAACCCAGAACGTTGGCATAACGCTTTATTATGCGATCAATTTGATCGCCAAACACTTTAACCAACAAGGCTACAAGAAAAATTCTAAGCCCTCTTCCAATAAATGAAGCCAGAACGAATAACGGAAAATTCATTGCCATAGCACCAGCAGCGATGGTAAAAATCTTATAAGGGATAGGTGAAACCCCGGCTACAAACACTGCCCAAAACCCCCAGGTGGTGAACCAAGATAACGCGAGCTGAAAATAGTCGTCATACCCTAGGGATTGGATCATAGGCTCAACAAGGGCGAGGCCATAAAAACCGATAATATATCCAAGCATGCCCCCAAGAACAGAAGCGATTGTAGTTAATAAAGCTAAATTCCAAGCTTGTTTTGGTTTGGCTAAACACATGGGTATTAACATGACATCTGGCGGTATAGGAAAAAAAGAAGCCTCAGCAAAGCTCAATATAAAAAGATAAAACCTCGCCAAAGGCCTGCCCGATAATTCTAGAATTTTATTGTAAGTGTTTTTGAAAAATGTCATAGATCCTGTCACCTTTGGCAAGATCATAACAGAGAATCGAAGAATAATTAAAAGCTATTTGTTTACTTTAGCGCGCTTAGGAAAGCTAAGATCAAAAATAACAAATAAAATAAATAAAAGCATTATAAATTGGCCTTGCGTTAACTCTAAAAAGCTAAACCAGTAAATTAAACTTAAAAAATTAAACATTTATTGACTCCATACTTTAACTTAATGCAATTTTTATACCAAGAGTTTTATTAACATAAGTAATTGATTTTAATAAATAAAAATTTAAAAAATTATAATGATATCTATTTGCTTTATTGATCTGCACAGTATTAGGGCGCAAGCTGCTCTAAAAAAATTCAATATTTATTGAACAAAAAAGATGGTTCAACCTCATAGGGATATTACTTTTTTATAACGTTAATGAAAGATTAAAAAAATGTACTCAAAATTACTAGCATCACTACTCATAACAACTGCATCAATGAGCATCTATGCTGGAGTTGAAACTGACTTAACTGATGAGAAAAAAGATGAAAAAGCTGAAAAATCAATTTATCTCAGCTATGCTGACAAGAAACCAGATGATAACAAAGGTGATGCGACATCAGATCATATTTTTTTAGTAGCTGAACATCATAAAAAAGGTGAACATAATGAAAAGGCTGAAGATCATGACCATAAAAAAATGATGGCTGATGATGCTGACAAAACAGAGGAAAAAGAAAAGCCAGCTGAAGATGAATCAAAAGCTAAACCTTACGGCCAGTAAATTTGATATAAACAGC
>JAQCBB010000060.1 GCA_027621535.1 Pseudomonadota bacterium
GAATCCTTTGCGCACAGGATCACCCATTTTTTCCTAAAGTAAAACTGGGTGATACGAGGGCATCTAAAAATCATGATTTGGGCACACTTATCTTAATTTATCGAATTAATTTTGTTTGACATATACCGTATAGGGGTATATAGTATACAAATTTAGGAGTAATTAATGAGTGAATGCAAACATCCAAACCACAATGAGCAATTACCACGAATTAATAAAATTATTGGTCAATTAAATGGAATAAAGAAAATGATTGAGGAGAATCGTTATTGTCCAGAAATAATCACACAACTAAAAGCGGTCAGTTCTGCATGTCAATCAGTAGAGGCTTTGTTATTAGAAAAACATTTGGCATCTTGTGTTTATGAAGCATTTCATTCGAATGATAAAAAAAGCCAAGAACAAAAAATTAAAGAACTAACAAAGTTATATAAAAAATAATAAGTTAAATGTTTAAATTACTATTTACTTTTTTGTTAATCCTCCCCTCGTTGCTTTTCGCAGCACCGATGAGCTCCAAAGGTTCTGTTAACTCAATGCTTAGTATTAATAAAATATATAGCTTTATCGAAACAAATTATGCCTACGAAGCAGCAAGCGCGATAGGAGTTAAATTATTTCATTTGGACAATAACAATCGTATTCGAGATGGCATCGAAATAAATCACATCCATCGCCTATTTAGGCAAAATAAAAAACACTCTCAAATGAATTGGTGGTTGTTAGGCGGAATAGGTTATTTACAAGGTTCAAATGAGGCAATCAATGATAAAGACTTAAGTACTGCCTTTGTGAGTCCTGGGTTGCAATGGGATTATGAAACTAAAAAAGTATATGCACTTGCTAGTCATCAACTCGTCAGGGGTGATTCACTCAATCATGACATAACCTCGTTAAAAGCAGGATTTTCATTTTACGAGACCAGTTATAAACAAACCCAACCTTGGTTTATTTTAGAAATGACAAATATTAATGGCATAACGCCTCAAATAGTAATTACCCCAACAATAAGATTAATTAACAAGACGTTGTATTTGGAGGGTGGAGTATCAAATATGGGTAATCCAAAAATACATGTGATGTATACATTTTAATAATAGGAGATTGTGATGAAGAAAATACTTATTTTAATTACCTTTTTATCGGTCAGCGCTTTTGCTGCAACTCAAAAAATTGAGATTAATGGAATGGTGTGTGCTTTTTGTGCACAAGGGATTGAGAAAAGCTTATCTAAAATTAAAACGACTAAAGATATTTATGTGAATTTAGATGAGGGTTTTGTTATTCTTGAAAGTACCAGTGAAGGAGTAAGTGAAGATAAACTAAAAAAAATCATTATGGATTCCGGTTATGATGTCACTCAAATTTCCTTGATTAATGAAACGGCTGATGTCATTAGAAAGCGATATGAAAAACAATAGTGAGCTAAAAACATTAAGTAATATTAAAAATTTGTCTGTTTTAACCTTACTTACCAGTTCTGGAACGATTCTTTGTTGTGCCTTGCCAGTATTATTGGTAACCATTGGGGCAGGGGCCGCGTTGAGTTCCTTAATATCAACATTCCCACAAATTGTTTGGGTGTCAAAATATAAAGAGTATATTTTCACAGTAGCTTTTATCTTAATTATTCTTTCTGGATACTTTCAGTGGCATTCCAGAAAATTACCTTGCCCAGCGAATAAATTACTGGCTGCTCAATGTTTGAGAGCTAGAAAATTATCATTAGTAATTTATTTTGTATCTGTAGTGATACTAACAATTGGGTTTACTTTTGCATTTATATTACCCTACCTTATGAACTACCTTTGATAATACTTTCAGCACCATGATTTAAAAACTTCTCCATGTTTCGTCTACTTCGAATGTGTCTTGATTTTGTGATTTGATATCAAAGAAACATTGTTGACATAAATATATCCAATCTTTATTAGCATACTTTGATTTATAAAGGATTCGTTCATGATGCCCACAGACGCTGCATAACTCTGGTTTCTTAGTCATTAAATAACATCTTTAAAAAAATTTATTAGAATCATCATATCTATGAAGTTATCAATTTATTTAAAGTAAGTGGATACCAAACCTTTTGGCGATGTTTGCAAATACAACAAAAGATAAAATTGTTATTAAACAAGAAACAACAATCGCAATCCAAAAACCATGATGTTTAATTACATATGGAAAAATCAAAAACATCGGTAAGGTGGGAATGACAAACCAGAATGTATACCAAGCATGATTGGCAATTTTTTCAGTGGGTTGCTTTTCAAAATAAAGCCAAAATAACACCAAAACACTTACTAGTGGTAATGCCGCAATCAAACCCCCAAGCTTGTCACTTCTCTTAGCAGTTTCGGAAATCAAAACTACTAAAAAGCTAGTGATTGCGTATTTAAATATGAGATAAACCATAACTCATTTTATCAGTGTTGATGAAAAATCATAGTCTCAATAAAAGCATCACTCAGAGTATTAGTTACTTTTAAATTATATTTTTTGCTTTTACCTTCAAGAATATTAACGGTAACAAAAGTCATTTATTTCTCTTATAGGGTATACATTCATATTTTACTTAAGAATGGATCGAGTAACAGCTTATTATTTTTTTTGACACACTTTGAGCAATCTCAGCCGACATTAATCTTTTTCGGGTTTATTTTTTTCGTATTCTTTCAGCTTTTTTTGATACTCCTCTTCAGAAAGATTATGCCAACCAATACATTCTCCCGTTGGGCTTCTTCCACAACCACAATCCATATTAATCTCCATAATTGTTAATTAAATTTTATTATACAGCTTGATAGGAGTTTGTTGGGAGGAACTGTTTGTAAATTTTATCGTCTTTCTTAGTGTTTAATCAATAAATGGAGACTAGATTATGGAGTGGTTTGCATCAGGATATATGACAAATGCAATTTTATTGACTTGGTTTATTATGTGGGCATTTTGCCCTTGTTATACCAAACTTTATGATTACTATAGGAACAAAAAAATAAATAGACGATAATATTAGGAATGAATCAAATTGGAATGAATATGGAAGATAAACGTTGTTGTGGGAGTGGCACTTGTATTATAAATTTTGAAGGGGTTTGTTGGTGTGGACAAAGATGGGACGGTGAAAAAATGGTCTCAGAAAATTCAGACATCAAAAATGAAGAACTCGATAAAAAAGAAAATCAATAAACCAATAGGTAATCATTCATAGTATGAAAACAAATAAACTCTGGCAATTAATCTTTATTTATATTTTCCTGGTATGGATCTGGTTATTTTCAGAATATGCTTTCGAAAGTAAAAGTAAATATATCCAATTATTTAATCAAGCTAATGCAGAGTGTCCTGTTGGCGACATTATCGTGCTTTAATGCATCAAAATTAATGTTTTGAGAATAGGGTTTAATACAACAAAGCATGCACTGCTCACCTAACACTTTCATAAATGAAAATGATTATTCGTATGAAAAAAATTCTACAAATATCGTAAAGTTAAATTGTCTTAAATATAGGCGTTGACAAAAAAATTTGTATCCAGGTCTTAGCATACAAATGTTAGCTCAACTATGAACATTAATAAAATTTAAGTGTCTATAAAGTTATTAATGTTAATTATTAAAATATTGAACATCAAAAATGAAAAACTATTTTTTTATCAATCTTGTTTTCTTATTAGGATTTTTTGCTCTACCTTTGCACGCTGTTGAAAAATCAATAGCATCAGATGATGCTGAGTTATATATTATTTCACCTACTGATGGTGAAGTTGTTTCAAGTCCAGTTAAGATAGTATTTGGTTTAAACGGCATGGGTGTTGCGCCAGCTGGCATAAAATATAATAATACAGGACATCACCATTTACTGATTGATGTCCCTGAACTACCGGATATTAATTTACCAATCCCAAGTGACGAGCATCATAAGCACTTTGGCAAGGGGCAAACAGAAACTGTAATTGAATTAGAACCCGGAGAGCATTCATTGCAGTTAATTCTTGGTGATCACGTGCATGTTCCGCATGATCCTGTTGTTGTTTCAAAAAAAATTAAGATTAACGTTGTTCCGTAGATATCCTCTGCATTAAAAAATTAAGCACGCTTGACTACAAGGAGTCATTCTTGGCATATACGGAAAAAATTGTAGGGTCAACTGTTTGTAGGTCAACTCTGAAGCATTGAAGTTTCGCATATAGAAATTGTTTTATTGGATTCCATACTTCTGTTTGAAACTGTGTGGTAATTAATTTTATATAACTATAAACAATCATTTTAAAAAAAAATTAAATAATAGTTTTGAATATACCCATGGTAAATAAAGGAATTTGTAAACCGAAATTTACAAGAATAGCTTTATCATTTTTTATAAAACCTGCAATTGTCCACCCGATAACCCCTAATCCATGAATGTAAATATTTAGCGGGTAAATGTTTAAATTTGTTAGAAGAATTCCTGTTAGAACTAAAAGTGTACTGATCCATTTAATCATAATTTTCCTTTTTCATTTATTTGATTTATTTTATATTTTTATATTCCTAAAATGTATTAAAAAATTGTACCTCGGTGTCTTTATTTTTAATGTCTATTTGCTCAAGAAATGATGGCTCATGGAGAGCGACAACTGCATTCGCCTTATAAATATTTTGAAATTTATCTTGCAAAGCGGCTAAATAAATCTGACACTCATTTTCATTCAATTTTTTAGCATTAGTGAGGCTTTCCTGAAAAGCTTTTAAAGTAAATAAAGGATAAAAGTCTTCAATATCTTTAAGAGCATTCTTAAATAAAAATTTGTCGTTATGCTGATCAGCTGAATGAGTTATTTTTTTTATTGCTTCTGGTAATAAATTCATTAAGGAATAGGTGTTAATTAAAAAACTTTTTATCAAGAGCTCATTCATTATTATTAATTTATTTAATTACTATAAAGA
>JAQCBB010000015.1 GCA_027621535.1 Pseudomonadota bacterium
AAATGGCTTAAAGAGAAATATAATTGCGAAGTAGTTACATTTACTGCTGATATTGGTCAGACTGATGAAATTGAGTCAGCAAGAGAAAAAGCAAAAAGTGCTGGTGTAAAAGAAATCTTTATTGAAAATCTTCAAGAAGACTTTGCAAAAAATTATGTGTTTCCGATGTTTAGAGCGAACACGCTATATGAGGGAGAATATTTGCTTGGAACCTCTATAGCGAGACCATTGATTGCAAAAAGATTAATTGAGATTGCTGAGCAAACAGGAGCGGATGCAATTGCTCATGGGGCTACTGGTAAAGGTAATGATCAAGTGAGGTTTGAATTGAGTGCCTATGCATTAAATCCAGAAATTAAAGTGATTGCTCCATGGCGAGAATGGGATTTATTAAGTAGAGAAAAGTTATTAAATTTTGCCGAACAGCATGGAATTTCTGTTGAAATGAAGCATAAGCAAGGTGGAAGTCCTTACAGTATGGACGCAAACTTATTGCACATATCTTATGAAGGCCGTCATTTAGAAAATCCTAATAATCCCCCTGAGGATTCAATGTGGAGATGGACAAAATCTCCTATGGATGCCCCTGATAAAGAGGAGTTGGTTACTTTATCTTTTATCAATGGGGATCCGGTGGCAATTAATAATCAAAAATTAAAAGCTCATGAAATATTTCATATACTCAATGAGATTGGATCAAGAAATGGGATTGGTCGACTAGATTTAGTTGAAAATAGATTTGTTGGTATGAAATCTAGAGGTTGCTACGAAACGCCTGGAGGAACGATCTTGCTTAAGGCTCATCGTGCAATTGAATCAATTACTTTAGATCGCGAAGTAGCTCATTTAAAAGATGAATTAATGCCACGCTATGCGAAATTAATTTACAACGGTTTTTGGTTTGCTCCAGAAAGAGAAGCTTTGCAAACTTTAATAGATCATACACAGAAAAATGTGACAGGCGATGTCAAGCTCATTTGTTACAAAGGCTCTGTACAGGTTGTTGGGAGAGCTAGCTCACTCTCTCTCTTTGATGAAAATATTGCTACATTTGAAGATGATGGTGGAACTTATAACCAGCATGATGCTGAGGGATTCATTAAGTTAAATGCATTAAGACTTAAAATTTTAGGAAAAAAAAATAAGGAGTAATTATGCCCAGTTTTGATATAAGTTCATCGGCTGATAAAGTCAATTTAGCAAATGCAATTGATGTCGTCAGTAGGCAAATTGATAACCGTTATGACTTTAAAAATACCAGTGCAAAAATCGACTTTAATGATAAGGATATGATTATTACTCTTTATGGGGATAATGATTTTCAAATTAATCAAATTAAAGATATTCTTTATCCATCATTGGAAAAAAAAGAACCCGACTCAACAAAACGTTTAGTAGATAAAACTTTAGAATTAGTATCTGGGAATAATGTTAAATTAGATATAACAATTACTCATGGTATTAATCAAGATCTAGGCAAAAAAATTGTTAAACTTCTTAAAGATAGTAAGTTAAAAGTTCAGGGTTCAATTCAAGGTGATTCAGTAAGAGTTTCTGGGGCAAAGCGAGATGTTTTGCAAGAAGCCATTGCTCTTTTAAAAAATCAGATTACAGATTATCCGCTTAACTTTGAAAATTTCAGAGATTAAAGTTTATGGGTAGAACCTTATATGAAAAAATTTTTGATAAGCATCTAGTTTCATCTTCTGATGACACACATTTAATTTATATTGATCGACACCTTATACATGAAGTAACAAGTCCTCAAGCATTTGAGGGTTTAAAAATCAATAACCGCCAACTATGGAGAAAAGAATCTATTGTTGCAGTTCCTGATCATAACGTACCAACAATATCTAGAGATGAAGGAATTAAAGATCCTGTGTCTAAGATACAAGTGGATGCTTTAAATGAAAATTGTCAAACTCATAATTTACTTCAGTTTAAAATGAGTGATGAAAGACAAGGTATTGTTCATGTGATTGGCCCTGAACAAGGTTTAACCTTACCTGGAATGACTATTGTATGTGGAGACTCTCATACTAGTACGCATGGAGCATTTGGTGCTCTGGCGATTGGTATTGGAACATCTGAAGTTGAGCATGTCATGGCTACACAATGCCTGATTCAAAAAAAACTCAAGACATTTAAAATTCAAGTCTCAGGTAAGTTATACCCATTTATAACTGCCAAAGACCTTGCTTTGTTTATAATCGGTAAAATTGGAACTGCTGGAGGAACAGGACATGCGATCGAGTTTTGTGGTAATGCGGTTGAATCGCTCACCATGGAAGGAAGAATGACTCTATGTAATATGGCTATTGAGGCAGGAGCTCGGGCTGGATTGGTTGCTGTTGACCAAACTACTATAGATTATCTTAAAAATAAACCATTTACCCCCAAAGAAGAAATGTGGTCATTAGCAGTTAAAGAATGGCAAACCTTAAAATCAGATTCAGATGCAAGCTTTGATAAAACAATCAACATCAATGCTTCAGAGATTGAACCTCAAGTCACATGGGGAACTTCACCCGAAATGGTTACAGGCATTACTCAAGCAGTACCTAAACTCTCAGATATTCATAGCTCAAAACAACCAGATTTTCAAAGAGCTTTAAAGTATATGGGTTTAGTGGAAAATACTCCTTTGTCAAATATTCGTGTTGATAAAGTTTTTATTGGATCTTGCACAAATTCTCGTATAGAAGATTTAAGAGAGGCAGCCAAATTCATTAAAGGAAAAAAAGTTAACTCTTCAATTAAGCTAGCTATGGTTGTTCCCGGATCTGGAATTGTCAAAAAACAAGCTGAATCTGAAGGGTTAGATAAAATATTCATGGAGTCTGGCTTTGAATGGCGAGAGCCTGGTTGTTCGATGTGCCTTGCTATGAACGCAGATAGACTCGAAGACGGGGAGCGTTGTGCTTCTACATCTAATAGGAATTTTGAAGGCAGACAGGGTAAAGGCGGAAGAACTCATCTTGTTAGTCCTGCTATGGCAGCAGCAGCAGCAGTTCATGGTCATTTCGTAGACATTCGCGAGGTCAATTAATGGATAAATTTGTAACACTAAAAAGTATAGCAATTCCCCTTGATCGCTCAAATATTGATACTGACGCAATTATTCCAAAGCAATTTCTAAAATCTATAAAAAGATCAGGATTTGGTCCTAATTTGTTTGACGAATGGAGATACCTTGATCATGGTGAGCCTGGAATGGACAACTCATCCAGGCCTCTTAATTATGAATTTGTGCTAAATAAACCTGAATTTAGAAATGCAAGTATTTTGCTTGTTCGTGAAAATTTTGGATGTGGATCTAGTCGTGAACATGCTCCATGGGCTCTATTAGATTTTGGAATAAAAGTTATCTTAGCAGTAAGTTTTGCCGATATTTTTTATAACAACTGCTTTAAGAATGGAATTTTACCAATCACTCTGTCAAAAAGTCATATTGATGAGTTGTTTAAAGTTTCGAGCAATCAAAAACTTGAAATTGAAGTAGATCTTCCTGATCAGCGTATAAACTTTCTTGTTAATAAGTTTTTTGAATTCGAGATTGATGAATTTAAAAAAAATTCACTGATTAATGGACTCGATGAAATAAGCCTTACTCTTGAAAAAACTCAAGAAATTAAAAATTTCGAAAAAAGTTATTATGACTTATACCAATGGTTAAAATAAGCGAGACAAATAAAAAAATGAATTTATTAACCTTACCAGGTGATGGCATTGGGCCGGAGATTGTAAGACAAGCTATAAAGATTATTAAAGCTCTTTCACCAGATTTTACTATTGATTCAGCACCGATTGGTGGTGCAGGATACGATGCAGATGGCGATCCATTACCAAAAACTACTCTTGATAAAGCTGTCAAAGCCGATGCGATTCTTATGGGTTCAGTGGGAGATTGGAAGTATGACAAACTTCCAAGAGAAAAAAGACCAGAAAGAGGCTTGTTAAGAATTCGCTCCGAATTAGAGCTTTTTGCTAATTTAAGACCAGCTATGTTATTTGATGATCTTGTTAATGCTTCATCACTAAAACCTGAAATAGTTTCAGGATTAGATATTTTGATTGTTCGAGAATTAACTGGTGATATTTATTTTGGCGAGCCACGTGGAATTCACTCAAATGATAAGGGTCAGCGAGAAGGCTTCAACACAATGCGATACTCAGAAAATGAAATCAGGAGAATTGGAGAAGTCGCATTTCAATTAGCTCGTCTAAGAAAAAGAAGTTTATGCTCTGTAGATAAAGCCAATGTTTTGGAGGCGACCGAGCTTTGGCGTGAGGTCATGATTGAGACTTCAAAAGACTATCCTGATGTCACTTTAACGCATATGTATGTTGATAATGCTGCTATGCAGTTAGTCAGAGATCCAAAACAATTTGATGTGATGGTCACAGGTAATATTTTTGGAGATATTTTGTCAGACGAGGCATCAATGTTAACAGGATCAATAGGCATGCTTCCATCGGCATCATTAGATAAAAATAATAAAGGTTTATTTGAACCCAGTCATGGATCTGCACCAGATATTGCAGGTAAAGATTTAGCAAACCCAATTGCTACAATTATGTCTGCAGCAATGATGTATAAATATTCTTTAAATCAATCAGATAAATCTGATTTAATTGAAAAAGCAATAGAAAAAACTTTAGCACAGGGATACCGAACAAAAGACATTATAAGCGAGCACTCTATTGAAGTTGGCTGTGAAGAGATGGGTGATATAATTTTAGGAAATTTATTTAATGATTAAGCATAAAGTAGGGATTGTTGGCTGGCGAGGAATGGTTGGTTCGGTTCTTATCAAACGAATGACTGAAGAGAAAGATTTTGAAAATTTTTCAACTTTTTTTTTCTCTACATCACAAGCTGGAGAAGATTGCCCATTTAGATTTTCTGAGTCAAATAAATTATTTGATGCTAATAATTTAGATGACTTAAAAAAAATGAATATTATTGTGACATGCCAGGGCAGTGACTTTACTAAAAAAGTTTACCAAAAATTAAGAGATCATTCTTGGCAGGGTCATTGGATTGATGCAGCTTCTTACTTGCGAATGAATCAGGATTCTGTAATTATTTTAGATCCAATCAATCGAGACTTGATAGATAAAAAACTAGAGACTGGAAACAAGACATGGGTGGGAGGAAATTGTACCGTATCCCTCATGCTATTGGCCATCAGTGGCCTTATTAAAGAAAATATTGTTGAATGGGTTTCATCAATGACTTATCAGGCTGCAAGTGGTGCTGGGGCAAACAATATGAGAGAGTTGCTCAAGCAAATGGGATATTTGCACCAGAATGTATCTGAACTTCTTGAAGATAAAAATGGCTCTATTCTTGACATTGATCAAACCATTACTGATACTTTTCAAGATCAATCTTTTCCAAAAGAAAATTTTTTAGTTCCTCTCGCAGGAAGTCTCATCCCCTGGATTGATAGTGATCTCGGTGGAGGCTTAAGTAAAGAAGAATGGAAGGGTCAAAATGAAACATTAAAAATTCTTGATCAACATTATTACCCAATTAAAGTCGATGGTTTATGTGTTCGTATTGGAACAATGAGGTGTCACAGTCAGGCTTTAACAATTAAATTAAATCAAAATTTATCAGAAGACCATATTTTGGATAAGATATCGAATGGAAATGAATGGGTAAAGGTTATTCCAAATAACAGAGATGAAACGATACAAAATCTATCACCTACAAAAGTGTCTGGAAATTTAGATATATTGGTTGGAAGAGTTAGAAAGCTGAATTTAGATGAAAATATCGTTTCATTATTTACTATAGGCGATCAATTATTGTGGGGCGCTGCCGAACCATTAAGAAGAATCTTAAGTATAATAACTGTAAAATGAAAACACTTTTTAAAAATCTACTATTTATCATTTTTCTTTTTAATGTTTTATCAGTAAATGCCCTGCAACTTGGAAAAATTTCTGTTAATTCCAAACAAGAACAACCTTTAAACGCTGATATTGAAGTTATTCTCACAAAAGCTGATGATGTAAAAGAATTAGTCCCAAGCATCGCGTCTAAAGAGGATTTTGAATCTCAAGGCATTGAGAGGCTACCTGTGCATGCAAATATTAATGCAAATTTTGTAAAAAATTCTGAAGGAAAAATTTATTTAAAATTAAAAAGTTCAAACCCTGTTAAAGATCCTTTTCTCGATCTTTTAATTCAAATTGATTCACCTAAGGGAAGAAACTACAGAGAATATACTGTTCTTTTGGATCCACCTGATCCAATGGATAAAATGATAAATGAGACGCTTGAAAAAGAAGCTTCTCCGAAAAAAGAAATAAAAGAACCATCCAAAGCAATCGCTGAAGGAAAAAATATTGATGTAAAAAAACCAGAAGCTAAACCAGAAGCTAAACCAGAAGCTAAACCAGAAGCTAAATCTGTAAAAGCAACTTCAGGTAAAACTTTATACCAAATTGGTCGAGAAAGTAGCATTTCGGGAATTACCCTCGAACAGATGGTTGTAGGAATATATCTGAAAAACAAAAAGGCCTTTCAAGATGAAAATATTAATGGCTTAAATAAAAATGAATTACTTATATTGCCTTCAAAGGAATTTTTTGAGGAATTAAGTCATCTGGAAGCTCGAAAAATTTTAAAAGCCCAAAATAATGAGTGGAAAGAAAAGTTTAATATTTCAGAGGCTAGTGAGTCCCAAAAAAAACAGCCAACTGAGTTAGAGAATAATAAAATTCAAGAATTAGAAACTAAGTTAGCTGAAGCTGAGAAAAAATTGAAACAATTATCTGAACCAAAAAATGAGTCAAAAATAAAATCAGAAACTCAAGTTGACATCAAACAACAGGCTAATAAAAATTCTGATGCTGGTAAAGAAAAAAATAATTCAATAAATCAATCTGATATTGTTGATGGTTTTGAAATTGAACAAATTAATTTAAGTGATAATGATACTAAAAATAGCAATGATGTTTTTACTTCCTCAATTTCTTTAGAACCAGAACTTGATAAAAAAAGTATTATTGATGACAATGAAAATAAACCAAATATTTTTTTGATTGTTTTAATTCTTTTATTTGTAATTGTTATTATTTCAGGAATAGTTTTTTATTTTTCAGTGAAAAGAAAAAGTGAAAAATCTTTATTTAATTCCGCAAGTGGTGAGGAAAATATTCAGAGAGATATCACTAATGATCTTTCGACATCAGGTGAAAATAAAGATAATTTTTAAGTGATTGAGCTTTTAAAACTTCTAGTTGTATTGGTTTGTCTCAAGTTTATTCACGCATTTCCATTTTACAGTAACGGATTAGTACTCTTCTTTTTAATATTAGTTTGCTGTCTAGTAAAATTAAATCCAATTAAATTAATTTTTAAATTAAAGTATTTTTTATTAAGTATCTTTATTATTTATCCCTTATCAATACCAGGCGAAATTATATTAAATGTAATGAATTTAAATTTTACTAAGGAGGGAATTATCTCTGGGTCTGAGCAGTGCGTCAAATTGTTAAATTTTTTTTTTTTGGCCAAGCTTTATTTGATTACAACGTCCTCTTATTCTGTAATTAATTCTCTGATGTATTTCATATATCCATTAAAACTATTTTCTTTAAATGTTCGAAGACTTCATAAAGTAATGATATTAACTTTTACTTATTTTGAAAATTTCTCAAAAAAAAGATTTAATTTTAAAGAACCAATAATGTCATTAAAAAATTTATTAGAAGATAAAACTCAAATTAAAATTAAATATACTAAATTCTTGATTAATCCTATGGGTTATTTCTTCATTGTTTTATATATTGGATCTTTAATATTATTATGAGAATTGCAGCGATAGTTGAGTATTTGGGCACACATTATTGCGGTTTTCAGATACAACCAAACGTAAGTACTATTCAGCATCATTTAGAATCAGCACTGTCTGAAGTAGCAAATCATCACGTGAAGATTGAAGCAGCTGGACGAACTGATGCTGGAGTTAATGCTTTAGGACAGGTTTTTCACTTTGACACAACTGCAAAAAGAGCTAATCATTCATGGATCAAAGGAGTAAATTCTTTATTACCTAAAGATATTGTAATTAAGTGGGCCTCTCAAGTAAGTGATGACTTTCATGCAAGGTTTAGCGTGGTACGCAGGGAATATCAATACTTACTTTATTGTAGCCAGAATCGATCTGCCATATGGGAAAGGCACAGTGGTTTTTATCCTTATAAAATAAATATGGATATGCTGGACTCCATTTTATCTAAATTCATTGGTATTCATGATTTCAGCAGTTTTAGATCGAGCGAATGTCAGTCAAAAAAACCAATTAAAGAAATTTATGAAATTGGCTATTCAAAAAAAGATAATTTTATAATTTTTAAATTTGTAGCAGACGGCTTTTTGCACCACCAAATTAGAAATATGATGAGTGTAATCTTGGATATAGCTAATGAAAAAAGAGAAATTAATTACATAGATTATTTATTTGATATTAAAGACAGGGCTAAAGCGTCAAATACATTTTCACCAGATGGGCTTTATTTAGCCAATGTTGTATATGATAAAAGATTTAACATACCAACATTAAATAATAAAATACTTGTATGACAGATATTAAGATAAAAATTTGTGGAATTACTAATCTAGAAGATGCTCTAGCATCAGCCGTGGCAGGGGCTGACGCAATTGGTTTTGTTTTTTTTGAGGGGAGCCAAAGATACTGTCCACCAGAAAATGCCAAATTAATTAGTAAAAAAACACCACCGTTTTTAACGAAAGTTGGACTTTTTGTAAATCATGATAAAAATTTTATTCGCGATATTCTTGATCAAAATATAATTGATGTGATTCAATTTCATGGAAATGAGTGTAATGATTTTTGTAAATCTTTTAATTTTCCCTTTATTAAAGTTATTCCTGTTAGGAAAAGTACAGATATTGTTAAAATTAGTGAGGAATTTATTGACGCAAGCTCAATTCTCCTTGATACTTTTGATACAAAACATTACGGCGGTTCAGGTAAATCATTTGATTGGTCGTTAATACCCAAAGATACAGCAAAACCTATCATAATTGCAGGCGGTTTGAATGTTGAAAATGTTAAAACACTAATTCGTCATTATAAGCCGTATGCTGTGGATGTGAGCGGGGGTGTAGAGGATGGCGTCAAAGGTGTAAAATGCCATAAACTATTAAATTCATTTATTAAGGTTGTAAAAAATGCAAAATTATAATTTTCCTGATGAAAATGGCCATTTTGGTCCTTATGGTGGAACTTTTGTAGCGGAAACACTTATTGAAGCGTTAGATGAATTAAAAGTCATGTACGAGCAATTCAAGGAGGATAAAGACTTTTTAAAGGAATTTCATCACGATCTAAAACATTTTGTTGGAAGACCAAGTCCAATTTATTTTGCTGAACGTTTAACAAAAAAAATTGGTGGTGCACAGATTTATTTTAAAAGAGAAGATTTAAATCATACGGGTGCACACAAAGTTAATAATACTGTTGGTCAAGCTTTACTCGCAAAAAAAATGGGAAAACCAAGAGTTATTGCAGAGACTGGAGCTGGACAACATGGAGTAGCAACAGCTACTATTGCAGCTCGCTTAGGTTTGGATTGTGTGGTTTACATGGGGTCTGAAGACGTGAAGCGTCAAAGCCCCAATGTTTATCGCATGAAACTATTGGGGGCAGAAGTTGTTCCCGTAGAAAGTGGATCAAAAACTCTAAAAGATGCGTTAAATGAAGCATTACGAGATTGGGTTACTAATGTAAGCAATACGTTTTATATTATTGGAACTGTCGCAGGTCCTCATCCTTATCCAATGATGGTTAGAGACTTTAATTCGGTTGTTGGGAAAGAGTCTATAGTCCAAATGGATGAATTAGTCGGAAAACAACCTGATGCAGTTATTGCATGCGTCGGAGGAGGATCTAATGCTATGGGAATTTTTTATCCCTATATACCTTTTGAGAATACAAGATTAATAGGGGTTGAAGCTGCAGGTCATGGAATTGAAACTGGAAAACATGCGGCACCTTTGACTGCAAATAGTCCAGTTGGAGTTTTACATGGAAATAGAACTTATATGATGCAAAATGATGAGGGTCAAATAATTGAAACTCATTCAGTATCAGCGGGTTTGGATTATCCTGGCGTTGGTCCAGAGCATGCTTGGCTTAAAGATACAAAAAGAGCAGAGTATGTTGCTATTAATGATGAAGAGGCTTTAGCTGCTTTTCATAATTTGTGCAGAACTGAAGGAATTATTCCCGCACTTGAAACAAGTCATGCAATTGCTTATGCAGAGAAATTTGCAAGAGATTTATCAAAAGATAAAATAATATTGGTAAATTTGTCAGGTCGAGGTGATAAAGATATCAACACTGTAGCTGGTATGGCTGGGATAAAAATATAAATGAGTAGAATCAGAAAAACTTTTGATACTTTAAAAATGAGTAATCAAAAAGCTTTGATACCATTTGTAACTGCTGGTGATCCTTCACCAGAAATGACAATTAAAATTCTTCACCAACTAGTTACGTCAGGCGCTGATATGATAGAGCTAGGGATTCCCTTTTCTGATCCAATGGCAGATGGTCCAGTTATTCAAAGAGCCAATGAAAGAGCGCTTTCAAAAAATGTGGGTATCAGGAAAACTTTGGAAATAGCAAAAGAGTTTAGAAAGCAAAACCAAGTTACCCCTCTGATTTTAATGGGTTATGCGAATCCTATTGAGGCGATAGGAATTGATGAATTTTTAAAATTATGCAAATCTTCTGATATTGATGGAGTAATTACCGTTGATTACCCCCCTGAAGAGTCAAAAGCTTATGTAGAGAAATTAAAACAAAATGACATTGATGCAATTTTCTTATTGGCTCCAACAACTGAAAAAAAGAGGATTGAGCGAATTATTAAACAAGCTTCTGGTTTTTTGTATTATGTCTCTCTTAAGGGAGTAACAGGGGCCCAAAACATAGATATTGAGCAAGTCAAAAACAGAGTAGGTGAAATTAAATCCTTGACTGATCTTCCTATAGGTGTTGGATTTGGTGTGCGTGATTCAGAAACAGCAAAAAATGTTGCTAAATTTTCGGATGCAATTGTTATAGGCAGTCGCATTATTCAGGAAATTGAAGCTTCTAATGAATCGAATATGCTTGAAAACATAAGTAAGATCATAAAATCAATAAAGCAGGTAATCTGATATGAGTTGGTTAAAAAACGTTTTTCCTCCAAAAATTAAAAAGATTGTCGGTTCGGTAAAAAAAAGTGTTCCTGATGGTATTTGGCATAAATGTGTATCTTGTAAAACTGCTCTATACAACAATGATTTAGAAAAAAATCTTTATGTTTGTCCTAAATGTGATCATCATCATCGGTTGCCTGCTAGGGAAAGATTAAAGCTCCTATTTGATTCTATTGGTCAAAAAGAAATTTTTCAAAATATTTTGCCAAAAGATCCTTTAAAATTTGTGGATTCTAAACCGTATCATGAAAAACTTACGGAAGCCCAAGCGCATCTCAAAATCGGTGAGGCACTTGTTGTCATTACAGGTAAAATAGAATCGTTAAAAGTTACAGCTGCCGCTTTTGAGTTTTCTTTTATGGGAGGCTCTATGGGTTCAGCAGTTGGTGAAAAATTCGTTAAAGCGGTTGAATATGCAATTGAAAATAAGACACCTTTGATATGTTTTTCTGCAAGCGGCGGCGCAAGAATGCAAGAGGGTTTATTTTCATTAATGCAAATGGCAAAAACAAGTGCTGCATTGACTGCACTTAGTAAAGAAAAATTACTTTTTATATCAGTTTTAACGGATCCAACTATGGGAGGAGTTTCTGCGAGTTTTGCGATGCTAGGGGATATTATCATTGCTGAACCTAACGCATTAATAGGTTTCGCTGGTCCAAGGGTAATAGAACAAACTGTTCGAGAAAAACTTCCTGAAGGATTTCAAAGGGCAGAGTTTTTACTTTCGCATGGCGCGATTGATTTTATTGTTGATCGTCGCGAAATGCGAAAATCACTAGTAAATATCATTACAAAACTTCATAGGTAGTCCCTTGGTAGGCGAGCTCAACTTACTTCTTGCTAAGCTTGAGAATAGGCAAAGTAAAGTTATTGATTTATCCTTAGATCGACTTATAAAAATCAAAAAAAAATTAAACATAATTCCAAAATTTAAAATTATTTCAGTTGCTGGTACAAACGGCAAAGGAAGTGTTTGTTTCTATCTAAATAATCTTCTCCTGAAAACACAAAATATTAATGTTGGCCTTTACACTTCACCACATTTTTTTAGCTTCAATGAAAGGATCATAATTAATGATCAAAAATGTAATGATAAAGAATTACTTTCGGCAATTAATTTTGTATTAGCGAATGACCCTGAATCATGTTTAACATTTTTTGAAATAACCACACTCGCTGCAATTTTGATTTTTAATAAAAAAAATATTGATATCGCTATTTTAGAGATTGGTCTTGGAGGTCGACTAGATGCTGTTAATGCATTTGATCCTGATATTTCTATCATTACCTCAATTGGATTGGATCATACTGATTATCTAGGTTCAACCCTTAATCACATAGCATATGAAAAGTCTGGTGTAATGCGTGAAAATAAAATTTGTGTGTGTGGTGAGGAGATCCATAATGAAATGATTGTAGAACAATCTAAGCTTAAAAAATCAAATTTATATATTTATAATAATCATTTTAGTTTTGATAATTTATTTCCTAATAAGATAACCCACAATTTATCAATTATTCAAAAGAAAAATTTATCCTGTGCCGTATATGCGCTTGAAAATTTTGGATTCAGTGAAATAAGGCAACTAGTATATGAGAATGGTTTTTTTGATAAATTATTTTTTGGAAGATTTCAAATAATATCTAAAAATCCAGAGATTATTATTGATGTAGCCCATAATGAAGATAGTATAAAAAACTTAGTAAACTCTATAAGCACTCTTGAATTTAAAAAAACATATCTTGTTTTTTCGATATTAAAAGACAAAAATTTTAAGAACTATGCATCAATCTTTAAATCTTTAAGAAGTCAGATAGAGTGGTTTATTGCTCCTCTCAATTCTTCAAGAACAGAAAATATTAATCAATTATCAAAAATTCTAAGTGAGAATAAATTTATGTTTAATTCTTTTTTATCGATAAAAGAAGCTTATATTCATGCGACAAATAAAGCTCAAAAAAATGATAGAATAGTGGTGTTTGGAAGTTTTTATGTAATTAGTGAAATTTTTAAGGATGACTATGATGGCAAATGAAGATCCTTTTTCGGAAGCAATACAATTAAAAAAAGCAAAAAAAAGATTGATTGGAGCTTTAGTAGTTTTAGTAATTTTATTGATTTTGTCCTACTTTTTTTTAGAGGATAGATTAATTACCGATAAACAAAATATAAAAATTTCCTTCGTTGATGAATATGATGGTTCTTTAGACGAGGTCATTGACAGAGAATCAAAAACGATTTCCTTCAATAATTACTATATCCAGGTGGGAGTTTTTTCAGATAAAAATAAATCCAGTGAATTAATTACTCAAATAAAATCTTTTGGAATTGAATGCTTAATAGATGAAATTGCAAAAGATAACCAAAATTTATATTTAGTAAAAACTACAATCTATAATAATTACAGTGATGCTGAAGCAGCTCTTGATGTTTTAAAAAATAATAAATTTAGCGGCATTATAAAAAAAAATAATTCATGACCTCATTTGATTATTTCATTATTACTGTATTAGTAATTTCTTCAGTATATGGAATAATTCGTGGTTTTATAAAAGAATCTCTTTCCTTAATTGGCTTGTTGTTATCATTTTATTTAGCTTCTACTTTTGATGACTCAATTGCAAGCTTGATCCCTGTTCAAGATAAATCGGAAATTATCATTGTTATTGCTTTCATAATTATTTTTGTAGGCACATTGCTTTTAACTTCTTTTTTAATCAAATTGATGAATAAAGTTTTAAAGTTTGCAGGACTCTCTTTAATGAACCGTTTTTTTGGTTTTATTTTTGGTTTAGCAAGGGGCTTAATTATTATTTTGATTTTAGTCTATTTAAATCAATTGGTACCCTTTATAAGCTTGATTAATCAAGATAAGTCTTTGGTGCTCCCTTTTTTAGATCCAATCTTTTCATTTATCTTAGACTATTTGCCAAAATATCAAGTAACCCATGTAGAATATGAATATGCTGTTTTAACCAAGGAGTACATATAATGTGTGGAGTTATTGGAATTGTTTCAAACAATCCAGTTAACCAGATGTTATACGATGGATTGTTGGTTCTTCAACACAGAGGCCAGGATGCTGCCGGCATTGTGACAACTGATGGCAATCGTTTTTATATGCATAAAAATAATGGTCTGGTAAAAGATGTTTTTCAAACTAGACATATGCAAAATTTAATTGGAAATGCTGGAATAGCCCATGTTCGTTATCCTACAGCAGGTTCATCATCTGCTGCTGAAGCACAACCATTTTATGTAAATTCACCTTATGGAATTGTTCTTGGACATAATGGAAATTTAACAAATTCAACAAAATTAAAACAGGAAATGTTTCAACAAGATCTTCGTCATATCAACACTAATTCTGATTCTGAAGTTTTAATTAATGTTCTTGCGCATGAATTAGTTGAATCATCAAAAAAAAATGTTCTTACAACGGATGTTATTTTTGATGCAGCTACTTCACTATATCAGAGGTGCAGTGGAGCCTTCGCAGTTGTTTCGATGATTGCAAATTTTGGATTGCTCGCTTTTAGAGACCCTCATGGAATAAGACCCCTTGTGATTGGTAAAAGAGAGACAGGTGATGGCCCCGAATATGTTGTAGCTTCTGAGAGTGTTGCTCTGGATATTTTGGGTTTTGATCTTTTGCGAGATGTTGATCCTGGAGAAGCTATTTTTATTGACTTGAATGGAAATTTTTATTCAAAAAAATGTGTTAGAAATAAGCCTATGAGTCCATGTATTTTTGAGTATGTTTATTTAGCGCGTCCTGATTCAGTTTTAGATGGAGTTTCCGTCTATCAAACAAGATTAAATATGGGCGATTCACTGGCGAAAAAAATAAAAGACAAATTTAAAAATGAAAAAATTGATGTGGTAATCCCAATTCCTGATACCAGCAGGCCATCTGCACTTCAGGTTGCTTTGAAGTTAAAAATTGATTTTAAAGAAGGATTTGTAAAAAATCGCTATATTGGAAGGACATTTATTATGCCTGGTCAGGCAACACGAAAAAAATCAGTACGCCAAAAACTCAATCCAATACGCATTGAATTTAAAAATAAAAATGTTTTATTAATTGATGATTCAATTGTTCGAGGTACAACCTCAAAAGAAATAGTAGAGATGGCAAGAGAGGCTGGGGCTAAAAAAGTCTTTTTAGCTTCAGCAGCTCCTCCAGTAAAGTTTCCAAATGTTTATGGAATAGATATGCCATCAAGAAATGAATTGATTGCATACAACAAATCTGAAGATGAAATCTGTAAGGATATCGGCGCAGATGGCATGGTCTATCAAGATATAGATGATCTCAAAGCGAATATTACTAAAGAAAATAAAAAATTAAATCAATTTGACGCATCATGTTTTGATGGTAATTATATTACACAAGATATTGATGAAAATTATTTGAATTTGATTGAGTCCATTCGTGCTGACTCAGTTAATCACACAAAGCCAAAAAGCTCCATAACACAATTGGACTTGAATTTAATAACAAGCGAAGACAATAATACTTTAGATGATGTTATCGAACTCTAGATAGCTGAAGTTGACCATTTAAATTTTTTTGTCCATAATGGTTTCGCGTTGATTTGCACCAGCTTGCTAGCGCATACAATTAATAGCTAAACTGAGGATATAACCTGATTCAGTCAGGATAATATGAAAAAATATAGTAAAAAATTTGAAACCAATGCAGTTCGCTCTGGAACTGAAAGATCACAATTTGGTGAACACTCTGAGGGATTATTTTTAACATCCAGTTTTGTTTTTCAGAACGCCCAAGAGGCAGCTCGTCGATTTTCTGGCGATGAGCCAGGTTATGTTTATAGTCGCTTTACAAATCCATCGGTTAATATGTTTGAAGAAAGACTTGCGGCATTAGAAGGTGCCGAGCAGTGTATCGCTACATCATCAGGAATGTCAGCAATATTAGCAATTTTCATGGCTCTTTGTAAACCTGGAGATCATGTAATTATCTCTAAGAGTATTTTTGGAACATCGGTTCAATTATTTAATAATTTTTTATCAAAATGGGGCTTGGATATTTCTTTTGTAGATTTATCTGATCTAGTTTCTTGGAAAAAGGCGATTAAAAAAAATACAAAACTTTTTTTCGTCGAGACCCCATCAAATCCTCTTACTGAAATAGTTGATATTTCAAAATTAGCTGAGCTAACCAAATCTACTAAGGCTAAATTGATTGTTGATAATTGCTTTTGCACTCCGGCTTTACAGTTACCCTTAAGTCTAGGAGCAGATATTATTATTCATTCGGCAACAAAATATCTTGATGGACAAGGAAGGTGTCTTGGAGGAGCAGTTTTAGGAAAAAGAAAAGTCATGTCAGAGATTTTTACTTTTTTAAGAAATACTGGGGTTTCTCTGAGCCCATTCAATGCTTGGATTTTTTTAAAAGGACTAGAAACTTTAAAAATTAGAATGGAACAACAATCAAGGAATGCTTTAGATTTAGCTTTGTATTTAGAAAAGAATAAAAATATTTCTAAAGTTTATTATCCAGGCTTAAAAAGTCATTCTCAATATAGTATAGCAAAAAAACAGCAGAGTATGGGAGGTGCTGTTTTGTCTTTTAATTTAAAAGGGGGGAAACAAGAGGCTTGGTCATTGATAAATAAAACCCGAATGTTATCAATCACAGCAAATTTAGGTGATACCAAATCTACGATTACACATCCAGCAACAACAACACATTCAAGATTAACTCAGATTGAAAGGGATGAATCTGGCATATCTGACAGCTTAGTTCGTATTGCTGTTGGACTTGAAAATGTTAATGATATTATTGAAGACCTTAAGCTTTAATTTCAATATTTAAAATGTCATTAAGCCTTATAATTAGGCTAACCCATGCTAAAATATAAGCTACATTCATAGCTATTTCAAAAAAAAACGATGACTCAATTTGCCAAAGAAACTATACCTGTAAGTCTTGAAAGTGAGATGAAGAAGTCTTACCTTGATTACGCAATGAGCGTGATTGTAGGAAGAGCTCTGCCAGATGTTCGTGATGGACTAAAACCTGTACATAGACGTGTCTTATTTGCAATGCATGAGCTGAGTAATAGCTATAATCGCCCTTATAAAAAATCAGCAAGAATTGTTGGTGATGTTATTGGTAAATACCACCCCCATGGCGATACAGCGGCATATGACACTATAGTTCGAATGGCTCAAGACTTTAGTCTCAGATATATGTTAGTTGATGGTCAAGGTAACTTTGGATCCATAGATGGCGATAATGCTGCAGCAATGCGTTATACAGAAATTCGTATGTCTAAAATATCTCATGAGCTCTTAGCTGATATTGACAAGGACACTGTTAATTTTGGCCCTAATTATGATGGATCTGAAAATGAACCTCTTATCATGCCGACAAGAATTCCTAATTTATTGATTAACGGTAGTTCAGGAATAGCGGTCGGGATGGCAACAAATATTCCTCCACATAACCTCACCGAAGTTATTAATGCATGTATCGAGGTTTTAAATAATCCTAATATCACGATTGATGAATTATTAGAGTTTATTCCCGGGCCAGATTTTCCTACTGCAGGAATAATTCATGGCAATTCTGGAATTAGAGAAGGTTATAAAACAGGTCGTGGAAGGGTAGTGATGAGGGGAAGAACTCACTTTGAAGAGGCAGAGAAGGGTAATAAAGAGGTAATTATTATTGATGAGTTACCTTATCAGGTAAATAAAAAGAATTTACTGGAGAAGATTGCAGAATTAGTCAATGATAAGAAGCTTGAGGGTATCTCTGACTTAAGGGATGAGTCTGATAAAGATGGAATGCGCGTTGTCATTGAGTTAAAGCGCGGTGAAATTCCTGATGTTATTTTAAATAATCTATATAAACAAACCCAGCTTCAGGACTCATTCGGTATAAATATGGTTGCTTTAATTGATGGTCAGCCAAAGTTGCTCAATCTTAAGCAGGTTTTAGATGCATTTCTAAATCATCGTAGAGAGGTAATAACCAGACGAACAGTATTTGAATTAAGAAAAGCCAGAGAGCGTGGTCATGTTTTAGAAGGTTTGGCAGTTGCCTTAGAAAATGTTGATGAAATGATTAAAATTATAAAATCATCACCCTCGCCAAATGAAGCAAAGCTCGAGTTAATGAAAAGAGAGTGGAACTCAAATGTGGTTGTATCTATGCTTAAAAAAGACGACCCAAAGCAATACCAGCCTGAAGGTTTACTTTCTATCTATGGATTAAAAGAAAAAGGCTATAAATTATCCGATATTCAGGCCCAAGAAATACTTCAGATGAGACTGCAAAGATTAACAGGACTTGAGCAGGATAAAATTGTTACAGAATATAAAGAGATTATGGATGTTATATCAAATTTAATTGATATCCTTAATAAACCTGATCGGGTTACAAAAATAATTAAAGATGAGTTATTGGAAATAAAAGAGGAATACGGCGATAAAAGAAGAAGTGAAATTGTTGAAAATGCAGAGGATTTATCTATTGAGGATTTAATTGCACCTCAGGATATGGTTGTCACCTTATCTCATACAGGGTATATAAAAGCTCAGGCATTAGATGATTATCGTGCACAAAAAAGAGGTGGTCGAGGAAAACAAGCTACGGCTGCAAGAGACGATGATTTTATAGACCAGATGTTTGTAGCAAACTCTCACGATAATATTTTGTGTTTTTCAAGTCGCGGACAAGTGTATTGGTTGAAAGTCTATGAGGTTCCTCAAGGAAGTAGGATTAGTAGAGGTAAACCTATTGTTAATCTTTTTCCGTTAATGCCAGGTGAAAAAATAAATACGATTCTCACCGTTAAGGAATTTGTTGATAATGAATTTATATTTATGTCGACAGCAAAAGGTACAGTGAAAAAAACTCCATTATCTGATTTTTCTAATCCAAGAAAATCTGGAATCATAGCCTTAAAACTTGATAATGGTGATTATTTGGTTGGCGCGGCAATTACTAAGGGTGAGAATGATGTCGTTTTGGTTTCCAATAATGGTAAAGCAGTTTGGTTTGGTGAGTCAGACGTGAGAAGCATGGGAAGAAATGCCAGGGGTGTTCGAGGTATGAAGCTCAGCGATGGATCTGAAGTTTTATCTTTATTGATTGCTGAAAATGAATTTCAATCGGTTATGGTTGCAACTGAAAATGGCTATGGAAAAAGAACACAACTATCCGAATTTAGAAGATCTGGAAGAGGAACACAGGGCGTCAAAGCAATACAAGTAAGTGAAAGAAATGGGTCTGTTGTTGGTGCCAAATTAGTTGGCGATCATGATGAATTGATGTTAATCACAACGGGAGGGGTTTTAATTCGAACAAGAGTTAGTGAAATTCGTGAGCTAGGAAGAGCTACTCAAGGTGTCACGCTTATAAATTTAGGACCTAATGAAAAACTACGTGGACTCGAAAAAGTTGCTGAAAGTGATCACGATGATGAGGATGTTGTTTCATGAATCCTTTAGATTCAGCTAAAACTCCTTGTAAATATAATTTCTCTGCAGGACCGTCAATGTTTCCAAAAGAGGTTATGACAATTGCACATCAAGAGTTTCTAAATTGGAATAATACCGGGATGTCGGTTCTTGAGATGTCGCATCGTGGTAAAGAGTTCATGAGTATCTATAAAAAAGTTGAAAAAAATCTTAGAGAACTTTTTCATATCCCTGGCAACTACAAAATACTTTTTCTTCAGGGAGGCGCTATTACTCAAAATTTTATGGTGCCAATGAATTTGCTTGGAAATAAATCTGCCTCCTATATAGTCTCTGGTTATTGGTCAAAACGAACATATGATGACGCTCAGGTCTTTAAAAATATCAAACTAGCAGCAACATCAGAATCTAATAATTATGTAAAAGCACCTAATCAAAATGAATGGGTATACTCGGAAGATGATAGCTATATTCATTTTTGTCAAAATGAAACAATTCATGGCGTTGAATATTTCGATGATCCTAATATCAATATTCCCGTGGTAGTTGATATGTCGTCTACAATCTTATCGCGGCAAATTGACATATCGAAATACGGAGTTATATATGCTGGAGCACAAAAAAATATTGGACCAGCAGGTTTAACAATCGTAATAGTTCGAGATGATCTGTTGGGACTTAATCATAAACAAACTCCAACAACTCATAACTGGAAAATTCAAACTGAAAATGATTCGATGATTAATACACCTACAACCTATAGTATTTATATGGCTGGAATAGTTTTTGAATGGCTTCTCAATATGGGGGGTTTAAAAGTTATTGAAGAAAAAAATCAAAAAAAATCAAGATTACTTTATGAATTTATTGATAAATCTAATTTTTATTATAATGATATAGACCCAATAAATCGCTCAAGAATGAATATTCCATTTAAAATAATCAATGATGATTTAACAATGAAATTTGTTGAGCAAGCAGAAAATGCTGGACTCTATCAATTAAAAGGACATCGCCTTGTTGGTGGATTAAGAGCTTCTATTTATAATGCAATGCCAATTGAAGGTGTAGAAGCATTAATTAATTTTATGATTGAATTTGAGACTAAATTTAAATGAAAAAATTAGACAAACTAAGAATCGCAATTGACACTATAGACAATAAGGTTTTGGATTTGATTTCAAATCGAGCAAAATATGCAAAAGAGATTGGATCATTAAAAAAAGATGGTGTTATATACAAGCCAGAAAGAGAAGCACAAATATATCGAAAACTTATTGATAATAATAAAGGACCCCTGTCCGCTGAGAGTATCCGATCAATTTTTTCATCAATTATTTCAAATTGTAGAGCATTAGAAAAAAAGTTAGCGGTCAGTTTTCTCGGGCCTCTTGGAACATTTAGCGAGGAAGCGACGATTAAAAAATTTGGAGATAAAATTGACTTTATACCTACTTTGAGTATTGATGAGGTTTTTAGTAATGTTCAATCAGATGAGAGCCAGTATGGCGTTGCTCCAGTTGAAAACTCTACTGAGGGGGCTGTAAGTCGAACATTAGATTTAATGCTCAATACTGATTTAAAAATATGTGGTGAAATCATTCTTCCTATTCATCATAATCTCATCTCAAGCTGTAAAAATATAAAATCCGTAAAAAAAATATACGCTCATGGCCAATCTCTCGCACAATGCCATAATTGGATTATGAATAACCTTCCTAACGTTGAAACTCATGCTGTATCGAGTAATGCAGAGGGTGCTAAATTATCAAAAAATGAAAAAGGCGCTGCAGCAATTGCAAGCGAGAGAGCTTCAAAATTATTCAAATTGAATATTTTGAGGCAAAATATTGAAGATGAAAAATCAAACACCACAAGGTTCTTGGTGCTTTCAACCCAAGAAACAAAGCGAAGTGGTTATGATAAAACATCAATTGTCGTTGCAACAAAAAATAAACCTGGAGCAATTTCGGATCTTGTCGAACCTTTTGCCAGGAATAAAATAAGTATGACAAAACTTGAGTCGCGCCCAGCAAAAATTGGAATGTGGGAGTATGTTTTTTTTATTGATATCGAGGGACATCGGGAAGATGCGAATATAAAAAAAGCATTATTAGAACTAGAATCAAAAGCGAGTTTTTTAAAACATCTTGGTTCCTACCCAAGATATTAAATTTTCATGTCAGTATCTTTTTTAGAAAATCTTGAAAAAATTGAACCCTATGTTAGTGGAATGCCAATTCAGGAATTGTCACGAAAAATTGGGGTTCCCAAAGATCAAATAATTAAACTTGCCTCAAATGAAAATCCTTATGGTTTTAGTAAAAAAGTTCATAAAGCTATTATTGAATATAAGGAGTATTTTTTATATCCGGATGGTTCTGGTTATGAGCTAATTAATAAAATATCTGAGGTATTTAATCTTCAACCAAATCAAATTGTATTGGGTAATGGCTCAAATGATATTTTAGAATTATGTGCTAGAGTGGTGGCAAATCATGAATCAGAAATTATATTTTCTGAGCATGCTTTTGCGGTCTATGGCCTCGTAACCAAGGCAGTTGGTGCCAAGGAAATAATTATTCCAGCTTTAGATTTTCAGCATCATTTGGATGGATTCTTCAATGCAATTACAAAGAAAACAAAATTAATTTTTATTGCTAATCCAAATAATCCAACAGGAACATTAATCAAGCAACAAAGTTTATATGAGTTTATTCAAAAAGTACCATCAAATATTCTTGTTGTCATTGATGAAGCTTATGAGGAGTATTTAGAGGCTCATTCGAAATCAAAAGCTTTTTTATGGCTAGAGGAGTTTGAAAATGTCATTGTGAGTAGAAGTTTTTCTAAGGCTTACGGGCTTGCTGCATTAAGAGTTGGTTTCGGTGTAGGATCATCAAAAACTATTTCAAAAATAAACCAAATCAGACAACCCTTTAATGTAAATTCACTCGCTCAGATTGCTGCGATTGAATCTTTAACTGACTTAGAATTTGTAGCAGAAAGTGTTCTTAAAAATAATGAACAAAAGAAAACCTTAGAGCAGAGTTTTAATAATTTAAATTTATCATTTATTAAAAGTTATGGAAATTTCGTTAGTTTTTCTTTGGGCTCACCATCCACAGCACGTCGATGTTATGAATATTTATTAAATAAAGGTATCATATTACGTCCAATTTCCAATTACGGAATGCCTGAATTTTTAAGAGTTAGTATTGGTACTAAGAAAGAGAATAAAATCTTTATTGAAAAATTGACTGAATTTATAGGAAACACTAAATGATCATTGTTATGGATAAATCTGCTACACAACAGCAGATAGATAATGTTATTGAAAAAATCAAAGATAAAGGTCTTGATGCTTCAGTATCAAAAGGAATTGAGAAAACCGTTATTGGTGCAATTGGCGATGAAAGAATTCTTGACCCGGAGTTATTAGAGTCACTCCCAGGTGTTCAGCAGGCCTTACACATTGTTAAACCATATAAAATTGTAGCAAGGGAATGGCATAGCGACGATACTATAATTGACATTAAAGGTAATTTAATAGGGGGTGAGAACATACAGGTGATCTCAGGACCCTGTTCCGTAGAAACTCCGTCTCAGATGGCAGCATCTGCCACAGCTGTTAAAGCAGCAGGGGTTAGAATGATGCGTGGAGGAGCATTTAAACCGCGAACTAGTCCATATTCTTTTCAAGGCATTGGATTTGATGGGCTTGATATGTTTAAAGACGCTGCAGATAAAGAAAATTTACCAATTGTAACTGAGCTCCTTGATGTCAGACACCTTGATACATTTTTGGAAAAAGGGGTTGACGTTATTCAGATTGGTACAAGGAATATGCAAAATTTCGAACTATTAAAGGAAGTGGGTAAAATTCATACTCCAGTCATTTTGAAAAGAGGGCTTTCGGCAACTATTTCTGAATGGCTTATGGCAGCAGAGTATATTGCTTCTGGTGGAAATCATAATATTATTTTTTGTGAAAGAGGAATCAGAACATTTGAAACCGCATATCGAAATGTATTAGATGTAACTGCTGTTCCGGTATTAAAAAGAGAGACGCATTTACCTGTGATTATTGACCCGTCTCATGCTGGAGGAAAAGCTTGGATGGTTCCATCATTAGCAAGAGCCGCAATTGCAGCAGGTGCCGATGGGTTACTTGTTGAGATGCACCCAACCCCATGTGAGGCTTGGTGTGATGCTGATCAGGCTATTAATCCAGAAGAATTAAAAAAACTAATGTCTGAATTAAGTCAGATCGCTTCTATACTGAATCGCAAAATATAGTCTTAACTCATGAATTCCATGAGTTTTTTTTGCATATTTTTGCCTTAGGGTAATCTTAAAAGTCATTCATACTCGTTGAATTAATTAAGAGATTTATATGCACATAAGAGTTTTAGGATCAGGAGCAGGTGGCGGTTTTCCGCAATGGAATTGTAATTGCGAAAATTGCAAAGGTTTACGTCAACATAACATCAAGTCATCTGCAAGAACACAATCTTCTATTACCGTGAGCAGCAATGGCGAAGACTGGATCTTATTTAATGCATCTCCGGATATAAGAGCTCAAATTGAATCATTTCCTCCGCTGCAACCGGCCAGAAAAGTCAGAGATACTGGTATTGCCTCGATAATTATCTGTGATGGTCAAATTGATCACACCACAGGCCTTCTTATTCTCAGAGAACATGATAAGCCTTGGGATATTTATTGTACAAAATCAGTTCATGATGATATGACTACCGGTTTTCCCATATTTAATATTCTTGGACATTTTAGAGGTGTCAATTGGCATGAAGTAAAAACAGATTTAAAACCATTTGAAATTCCAAAAGCAGAAAATCTAGAGTTTACCGCAGTCCCCCTTAAAAGCGAGGCACCGCCATATTCGCCTCACCGTCACAACACTGTTCCAGGTGATAATGTTGGCTACTGTGTTTTAGATAAAAATACAGGTAAAAATCTCTTTTATGCGCCAGGTTTGGGTGTGATTGAAGATCATGTTTATGACTTTATGAAAAATGCTGATGTCATACTTGTTGATGGGACTGTTTGGACTAATAATGAAATGTCCCGATTTGGTATTAATGATAAGTTAGCAAGCGAGATGGGCCATCTTGATCAATCAAGTAAAGGTGGGATTATTGATACCCTAAATTCACTTGAAAGACCAAGAAAAATATTAATTCATATTAATAACACCAATCCTATTCTTCGTGAGGACTCACCTGAGAGAGAGGTATTGAATTCTCATGGTATTGAGGTGTCATATGATGGAATGGATATTATTATTTAGTTTAGAAAGGTATACAAATGGCGGCACCATGGTCAAGAAAAGAGTTTGAAGAAAAGTTAAGAACTAAAGGACAGGGTTATCATATTTATCATCCTTTCCATGTTGCAATGTATGAGGGAAAGCTTTCTAAAGAGCAACTCCAGGCTTGGGTTTTAAATCGTTTCTATTATCAAATAGGAATACCAATGAAAGATGCTTCTATTTTATCAAATTGCCCTGATGTAGAAGTTAGGAAGCAATGGATTGTTAGAATCACGGATCATGACGGGACACCTGAGGAGCCTTATGGTGGCATTGAAGCATGGGTTGAGCTTGGAAAAGCTGTTGGATTGACTCGCGAAGATGTTGTTTCTTTGAAACATGTCTCACCGGGTGTAAAATTTGCAGTGGATGCTTATATTAATTTCTCTAAACAAAGACCTTGGCAAGAGTCAGTATGCTCGTCCCTAACTGAATTATTTGCTCCACACATTCACCAACAAAGAATTAGCTCTTGGCCAGAAATGTACCCTTGGGTTGATAAAGCTGGTTTGAAATACTTTAAAAAAAGATTAACTGAAGCAAGACGAGATGTTGAGCAGGGTTTAAATGTAACGCTTGATTACTTTAGTCAGAGTAGGGAAATGCAAGAGAAAGCATTAGAAATTTTACAGTTTAAATTAAATGTTCTGTGGGTGATTGCTGACTCGATTATGTTGCAATCAACTAAAATCACCATGGATGGTAAAGATTACTTAAAGCAACCTGTATATTAATATGATCATAGAACATGGTGATGTATATAAAATTTCTCCCCACCACCGATTTCAGTGGGAAGAGGCTCAAAATTGTTATGTAATATTATTTCCTGAAGGAATGGTTAAATTAAACCCAAGTGCTGGAGAAATTCTTAACCTTGTAGATGGAAAAAATACGGTATTAGATGTAATTTCATCTTTAAAAAATAAATTTAAAGATGCTGGAGATATTGATAAAGATATCATTTCGATGTTTGAATTTGCTTTAGAAAAAGCATGGATTACTAAGGATTAATATGGCAAGTCTTAATAATGGTGTTGAATCAAACGTAACACAAACCCAACCTTTGTGGTTGCTTGCTGAAATAACGTACAGATGCCCATTGCATTGCGCTTTTTGTTACAACCCTACAAATTATGCGGATTACACTAAAAATGAATTAGGTACGGAAGAATGGATTAAGGTATTGAGGGATGCCAGAAAACTAGGAGCATTACAATTAGGTATTTCAGGTGGGGAGCCACTACTCCGTGATGATATTGAAGATATTGTCATTGAAGCTAATCATTTAGGTTATTATTCAAATCTTATTACTTCTGGTGTAGGCCTTACTGAAAAAAGAATTGATGCATTCAAATCTGGAGGCTTAGATCATATTCAGCTTTCAATGCATGATATTACCGAAGAAATCTCAAATTTTGTAACAGATACTTCAACATTTAAATTAAAACAAAAAGTAGCTGCTATGATTAAAGATAGAGATTATCCAATGGTTTTAAATGTGGTTATACATCGTTATAACATAGGACATATTAAAGAAATCTTGGAGATGGCTGAAGCACTTGGCGCTGACTATGTTGAGCTCGCTAATACGCAGTACTACGGATGGTCGCTTATTAATAGAAATCAATTAATGCCAACAAAAGAGCAGATTGATGAGGCTGAAAAAATTACAAATGAGTTTAGGAAATATATTGGTAATAAAATGAAAATATTTTTTGTTGTTCCCGATTACTATGCTGAACGTCCAAAAAAATGCATGAATGGCTGGGGCGAAGTTTTTATGATTGTAACTGCTAATGGTGATGTATTACCTTGCCACTCAGCTCGAGTTCTACCTGATATGAATTTTCCTAATGTTACTAATAATGATTTGAAAGAAATTTGGTACGACTCTTCAGCGTTTAATAAGTACAGAGGCGATGATTGGATGAAAGAACCTTGCAGGTCTTGCTCTGAGAAAGAAAATGATTTGGGCGGATGTCGTTGCCAAGCATTTTTGTTGACTGGTGATGCAGAAGCTGCTGACCCAATATGTACTAAATCACCGCATAGACATTTAATTGATCAAGCTCTCGAAGATTCTAAAAATGAAAGATTGCAAGCACAACCTATTATTTTTAGAACTGATAAAAATTCAAAAGAAATTATTCAAGGCGAACATAAGGAGAGATTAAAAAATTTTAAAGCACTACCTTAGCCTTATAATAACTTAT
>JAQCBB010000061.1 GCA_027621535.1 Pseudomonadota bacterium
TTATTAAGAGGTAATCCTGAAATACCTCCAGGAATATTTCTATAAGCTTTGGATACAAGTGATTTATCAATAGTTGTATTAGTTAATATAACTCCATCTATTTTATGACGAACCAGTAAGTTGATTATCGGTTTAATTTCTTTTAAATTCAAATCAGGAGATAACTTTATGAAGATAGGCTTTAATACTTTAAATTTTTTGTGTAGTCTTATTCTCTCATTTACAATTTTTTCAATTAGATTCTCTAAATCTTTTATGTTGTGAAGATTTCTTAAATTTTGAGTATTGGGTGATGAGATATTCACTGCAATATAATCTCCGTGAACATAAAGCTGTCTCAAACATGTTAAATAATCACCTGTAGACTTTTCGTATGGGGTGGTAGCATTTTTTCCGATATTTACGCCTATGATTACAGACTTATTTGATGCTTTTATATTATCTATAAATTTTTTTAGCCCCACATTATTAAAACCATAGGAATTTATAATTGCTAATTTATTAATATCTCTATGAATTCTTGGCTTAGGATTTCCAGGTTGTGGTTTTGGTGTCACTGTTCCCAATTCGAGAAAGCCAAAACCAAGATTCTGAAAAATATTAATATGCTCTGCATTTTTATCAAATCCTGCAGCTAATCCAATACGGTTTTTGAAAAGCAAACCATTCAATAAAATTGGTTTCTCAGATGGTATTTTTTTTAGTTTTATTAAATGAAAAAAATTTACTATTTTAAGAATCTTAAGAACAAAATGATGGGAAAATTCTGGGGGCAATAAAAATATAAAATATCGAGAAATTCTGTATAACATATATACATTCTATCTTTAATGTCATCTAAAATAAACTAATGAAATTTATATTAAATAAGAGGTTATTCTTAAAAAATTTTTGGGAGAAAAAAGCTATTTTCATTCCAAAAGGTATCAATACTTTGGAGGATAATTTTGTATTTAGTGATTTTTTTAACTACACCATAAAAAATAATCTTGATCCCAAAGTTTATACTAAAGAAAAAAATCAATACCGTCAGTATTTAGTTTCAAAAAGTATTTCAAAAAATACTGCTTTCGCCCATTTAATTTTTAAAACCAATCATTTTCATCAACTCTCTTATGAGCTTTTAAATTTAGTCACATTTATCCCAGATTATCTTATCGATGATGTAATGATTTCGCATTCATCGCTAAATGGATCTGTTGGAAAGCATCAGGATAATTATAGTGTCTTTTTAATTCAAGGTAAGGGTTGTAAGGAATGGAGGATATACCAAGATAATAAAATTTTAAAATTTATGGCCTATGAAGGAGATGTTCTCTATGTACCGCCCAATGTGTTTCACTATGGAATCAGTAAAAGTGATATTTGTAATACCTACTCTATTGGTTTTAGATCTCCGGACACACTAAGCATTCAAGAAGATTTCAATAATTTTATTTTTGATAAGCTTGATTCTAAGAAAACAGATTTTTTTAAAAGTAATTCTTTTTCTAATATTAAAAGTTTATTGTCATTAGATATTTTGAAATTTTTCCAAAATCATCTTGATTATAAACCCTTAATTTATTCGGACTTTATTGGGCATTACCTAACTTCTGTGGATGTAAGTCTCTTCTCCAGAAGGAGTATGCCTAAAGATAAATTTATTGCTAGATGTCGAGAAAATCCTATTTTTATAGATCAAAGGTCTCGGGTATGTTTTTATGATAATCACTTTTTTATTAACGGCGAGAAAATAAATATTGATGGACAATCTCATGTAATGATGAAAAAATTTTTTAATGAGAAAAAGTTTAGATTTATTAACAACTCTTCAGTTAATATTGAAATATTGCATAAACTATATTTAAAAGGCTACCTCACATTCAAAAGAATGTTTAATTTTTAATTGTTACCCAATCAAATACGCTATCCTGCTCGATAAAGTCGCACTGGTATTTCTTAAAATAGGGTTCAAATTCTTTTCGGACTTGTTCTTGTGTGTTGTTATTTTTACTCAAGTGGCAAAAAATTACTTTTTTAAGTCGACTTTTATTTAGTTTCTCAAATAAATCTCTCGTTAATGCATTGTTTGTATGTCCATAAGGACCAGAAATTCTATTTTTTAAATTAATCGGATAATTTGATTTTTCAAGCATCTGTAAATCATGATTGGTTTCTATTACCAGCATATCTAAATTGGAATACTCTTCAATAATTTTTTCGGTAATTGAGCCAAAATCCGTAATTATTCCAACTTTAATGTTATTCGACTCAAAAGTGTAATGACAAGGCTCGATTGCATCATGAGGCACAGGAATCGCTTTTACTTTAATATCGTTAATATCAACTATCTCTTCATAATTTAGTAATGAAAACTGCTTTTCCATCCCCAGTCTTTTTGCTGTTCCGTAAGTTGATGAAATATGCATATTTTCATTTTTATAAATCATAGGAGCGGCTTTAATATGATCCTCGTGCTCATGCGTTATGAAATAGTGATTTATATCTGAGAAAGTAAGATCAAGACGAGCTAATCTTTTTGTGGTTTCTTTATAATTAAAACCACAATCGATCATAATTATGGCTTCATTTGATTTGATTAGATAGCAATTACCTTCACTTCCGCTTCCTAAAGAGGCAAAGCTCAACATTTATGATTTTAAATAATCATAAAGAATATTTATGATTGATTGAGCGGTTTTAGTTTTGTTGATAGATTCATCTGGGTAGTCAATATAAACCTTAGATCCATTATCTAACTCAACAATTCTCACTCTAAATCTTTTCTCACCTTTTGGAACATTCTCTTCGTCTTCATTACCCCAAGATGCTAAGAAAGGAAATTTTTCTTCCCATGTCTTTTCTGACCAACTTTTTTTGCTATTTTGGGACCCCTGCTCCTCTCCTTCTATTTCTTTTCTATACTTTTCCTGACCCTCCGAATCTTCTTCGTTTTCTGTTTCATCTTGCCAAAATGCTAATTTACTAATAATTCCTTTTTTCTTTTTCGGCTTGGTAGCATCTATCTCTAAATTAGAGTATTTGATGTAAAAAACGCCGTCACTTCTATTTTTATCCTCAACCATAAAACCCACCATATCAATTGCCAAACTTAATCTTCTCCATGAACGACTGTAATTATCTGAGAGAATAATATATTTGTAGCTATCATCACTAACCAACTCAGCTCTTTTAATTTCTTGTGCATTGTCAAGTAGCTGTTTAGCATCTAAATCAGTATTGCCCAATTTAACCATTAATCTGCGCAGCAATTCATACTGAATTTCAAGATCGTCTTCCATAAAGTTACTCTTAATTTCTAAATTTTTTTCTTTATCATCAGATTTATATTCCTGAATCTTATACACGGTATCCGGATTTACAGTGCCCTCATAATGCTTTGCTTTTCTTTCATAATGCTCATCGAGACCCTTCAAAACAGATCTTTGTGACAAATATATTTCCGTTGTTCCCTCTTCGATACCATCTTCAATTCTTGTTCTAAATTTTCTTCGTGTTCCTGTATTAGCTAATGCGTCAAGCCACGCATCAAATTTTCCCAATGTCGTTTCTTCTTTTTTCAAGTCAGATTCTGCAATCCAACGTGTTTCAATAATTCCCTTTTTCTTTGATGAGCTCACTTCAAAGCCCATTTCTTCCCAAAAGCTCTCAATCACTGGCCAAACTTGATTTTGTGACGCCGGAATTAACAGCCACCTCATATTTCCTGATTTCACAACTTTAATCTTTTCCTTTTTGTTCTGTAAAAGATTAGCCGCCTCTTTTGCTTCGTCTTTATTCTGGTATTGTTTAAGCGAAGTGGGCTGGCCAGAAATTGAGTACTCATTCGAAGTATTTATTTCATCAAGATCTGGGGGAATTTCTAATTTTTTTGATTTTTTGGAACTCACATAATCAGGTTGTGTAACTTTATCAATGATTGGGATTTCTTCTAAGGACATACATCCTAAGAGAAGTATTGGTAAAAAAACTAATAATAAAAATCTAAACATAATTTTCAAATTTTGAATGAAATTCTGAAGACAGCTGAATTAACGGGAGTCTAATTCCTGAATCAATTAGCCCCATCTTATTAAGTAAGTATTTCACTGGTATTGGATTAGATTCAACAAATAAAATATGATGTAATTCATCAAGTGTTTGATTAATTTTTTGAGCTTCACCAAATCGATTTTCATTAGCTAGCTTACACATCATACTCATTTCTTTGGGTTTAATATTTGCCGTAACCGAGATGACTCCATCACCTCCCCTCTTTAAGAATCCAAAAGAGGTACTATCGTCGCCGCTAAAAAATAAAAAACTACCATCCACTCTATTTTTTAACCATTCTATCCTTGATAAATCTCCAGTAGCATCCTTAATCCCAATAATATTTTCTAGTTTTGATAATTTAATTACTGTGTCATTGCTGATATCAGAACATGTTCTCGTTGGAACATTGTACAAGATTTGAGGAATTTGAACCTCATCATTAATTTTTTTATAATGCTGGTAAAGTCCCTCTTGCGGCGGTTTATTGTAGTAGGGAGCGACAATCAATGCCGCTTTTGCTCCTAGGTCTTTGGCAGATTTTGTGAGGTATATAGCCTCTTCAGTTGAATTAGCTCCAGTTCCAGCTATAACAGGGATACGATTATTGGTGTAGTTTATGGTTTCTTTAATTAAATTAGTGTGTTCATCAAAAGTAATCGTCGGCGATTCCCCTGAGGTTCCTACAATGACTATGCCATCGGAGCCGTTATGACAATGAAAATCAATCAGATTATGCAGAGATTTATAATCAATTGACCCATCTTTGAACATGGGAGTGACAATGGCAACAAAACTTCCTTTGAACATGCGTCTTTTTGGTGATAAAAATAAAGATATATTTTACTTTATTTCAAAGTCATATAAATTATTTT
>JAQCBB010000062.1 GCA_027621535.1 Pseudomonadota bacterium
TCTCCTCGATAAGAAAAATTAAACTGATCGTTAATGTTATACATCCCATCAAATTCAATTCCTTTAAATGTAGCTCCTACAGATCTGTATTGGAACACACTCATTGCCTCCGCATCATCCTCACCCTCATGCAAGTGATAAAGCTCATCTCCCGTATTAAATAACCCAATAAATCGATTGAATTTAGTATAGTAAGGGCCAATATTGAAAGCATGGCCATTATTTTTCCATTTTAGTTTCATATCAATCGTATTGGAGAGCTCCGTGTTGAGATTTTCGTTACCTTTATGTATTTGTTCAGAGGCGTGATGTGAGCCATATGGAAATAATTCAAAAAAAGCGGGTGCTCTTTCCGAATGGGCTAAATTTGTATTTAAAGACCAACTTTGATTAAATTGATAAACGCCACCCATAGAGACATTATTGGTTTGGAAGCTTTTTTCTGTGATGCCAAATTCCGGCGCATCTTCTACGCCAAGATTACCCCCTTCTCCGCACCCCACAGCTGTTGAGTATGTTGTCGTACAGCCACCATCGCCGGTAAAAGCATTTCTTTTGACATCATGATTGCCACGACGCAAGCCTAAGGTTAACTTATGTTCATCAATCGGCAGCTCCTCATAGACGTAAAGCGATTGTGAATTGGTGTTTGCATTAGGTAACAGAACCCCTGTGGGTTGTTTAAACATGGTATTTTCAAAATGAAGGCCAACAACACCACTCATCCCAGCAATCGCATGGTGCCCTAATTCCAGCGTACCATCCAAACCCCGGTTTTTAAATGTGGCTTCTATTTCCCCTGGCTCATGATGTTCATCATGCTGATAGTCTGTATGGGCCATTTTAAATTTAAAGTGATTGAAGAAACCATCCAAATCATGAAATTCAGAATGTAGATCCCAACGATGTGTTCTTTGATCAAAAAAACCTGAGGTCGTAACTGGGTTACCTATCTCCGAATCATGTTTTGCATATGATAGACCCACATATCCTTTGTCTAAAAAATAAGATGCTCCAATTGCACCGCCTTCGATATCGGATCCAGAATTACTTAACTCATTTTTCTTTCCATATTCGGTCCGAGTGACCTCCGAATCAGAGCGAGCCAGTCTGCTTGAAACAGAATAACCAGGTATTCTTAAATCTCCTGTGGTTTTTGTATAAGCATCGAGGTGAATAGTAAAGTTGCCTATCCCAAAGTCCATCACGGCTGCAGAACTTCTTTCGCTATTTGCACCGCCAGCTCGAGTGATGGCTCGACCTGTGATACCGCTGATTTTTTGTCTGGGGATGCGATGGTCAATGGCATTCACAATACCTCCAATGGTTCCCCCACCATAAAGTACGGTCGCCGGTCCTCGAATCACATCAATTTGCTCGATAATCAGAGGATCTATTGAGATGGCGTGATCTTGGCTGAAGGAGGACACATCAAGAGCATTGATTCCATTTTGCATAATACGGATTCGATCCCCATCCATCCCACGAATAACTGGCCTGCCAATCGAAGGGCCCCAATTTGAAAATGAAACTCCTGGGGTATTCTCTAAAGTTTCTGCCAAGGTGTTACTTCTTCGGATATCCAACTCTCGACCGTTTAGGACAGAAAAAGGAATAACAAACTCATCTGAACTGACGCCCAAAGGATTTGCAGTCACTGGGGTTGTCGGTAAATCCAATTGTTGCTCTGCATTTACAGATACGTTTAATGCACTTATTAAGCATACGCTTAATAATTTTTTATAATTAATCATGATAAAACCTCTATAAAAAATTTAAAAAAATAAAACTTAAAATTTTAAGAGGTATAAGGTGGGGCTCGGGCTGAATTGCTAGTTAAGAAATGAGTATAAGAAAATAAACGATAACTATTATTTATTTCAGACTTTGTCGCATGATAGAAATCATAATCAGAATCAGTTAACTGTGCGTAAGCTAGCTGATTAAATACATGACAATTATCGCAATGGTTAACCTTGTTATCTTGCTCATGATTGTCGTCTGCAGAATGAGCTAAAACAAGATTGTCTTCGATATGACTTATATTGTGTTGAATCGCAAAAAATTGCATCAATACAAAAAATAATATCAACAAAAATGAAATTTTTTTAATTACCATCTTTAAATTATAGTATTTATAGTTTATGCTCGTCAATACAACTTTGAGTGGTGGCCTTAACAGGCATAATCGGGAAACTGGTGAAAATCCAGCACTGCCCCCGCAACGGTCATAGAGTGTGGATATTACATTAAGTCACTGAGAATTTTCTTGGGAAGACGTAATATTTTGTCTCTTCAGTCCGGATACCGGCCATTCAGCAATTCAATACGGGTGAGTATTAAGCAAGTTTTCTCTGCTTAATCATCATGGTTAATGTCTGGGAGGACTTATGAAGTTTTTTAAATTTATTTATTTTTTCCTTTTTATATTCAGTTTTAATCTTTTTGCCGAAGACCTTAATACCCAAGAAGTCATAGTCTACTCAAATAAATTTTATACTTCCGAAAAAAATTCAACGCATCATGTTGAGGTTTATGATCATGCAGAAATTATTGAATCCGGCACTAATAATTTATTTGATTTTCTATCTAACAAATCATCATTAAATATTTCCTCTTATTCTGGAAATAAAGCAGCGCCATCTATCGACATGAGAGGGTATGGTCTTGAAAATGGATTTCAAAATATTGTTGTAAATGTTGATGGGTATCGAATTAATAACATTGATATGGCACCTAGTTTCCTTGGCACGATAAACACAAGGGATATCGATCGTATTGAAATTCTTAAGGGCAGTGGATCTGTTGTTCATGGAGATGGATCCAATGCAGGCTCTATTAATATTTATACTAAAAATCATAAAAAGACACGCATATCATCTGCATTTGGCAATTATGGGCAAAAGAATCATTCCTTCAGTACGGGGAAAACCATAGATAATTTTTCAATATCATTATCAACAAGTTACGAGAGTAATGACGGCTTCAGTCAAAAAGATTCGAGAGGAAATAAAGATAAAAGCGTTTCATCCAATCAAATAATTAAAGTCAGTTATGAACCGGATGATTTTTCACAAATTAATTTTAAATATTCGAATACGGAATCAAATTCACTTTTTCCCTCCGCTCTTAGTAGATCACAATTTCAAAGAGATCCCTCAAGGGCAGGTGTATCTTCATACAATGAGTTTGACTACAACGACGATATCTGGGGATTGGATTATGTCACACATTTTACAGATAATTTTTCAGTAAAGTTTTATCACCAAGGTCAAAGAAAAAAATATGATGCTAGAGATTACGCAACTAACTTAAGAAAAACAAGCGCCTTAGTGAATGGTGTTGAGTTTGACTTAACCAGTAAGAATTTTAATCTTACATCAGGGGTATCCATAAATGAGAGAGAATTAAACGTCTTTCAAAATTCAGACTTACTTGTAAATCAAGCAAATAAGCAAAACGACGCAATCTATTTACAAGCCAAGCACTTAATAGATGAAAATAATAAATTGTCCATTACTTATGGGGCGAGATCAGAAAAGGTAATCACTAAATTCAATAACACTAGTATTAATAAAGACCAGTCTGACCGTCTATCCATGTTTGAAACTGGAGTAAATTATATTGTGAATAATCAAATTAATTTATTTTCTAATTTTTCCAAAAGCATGCAATCACAAGATATTGACCGCATGCTTCCCTACAATTTTTATTCGGGTAATTATGATACTTTAAATCCAAATATCAAACCTATGCAAAGTAGAACTATTAATTTTGGTCTAAATTATATTGATGTTATTCAAAAATTAAAAATCAGTACCTTTTACGCAGACCTGGATAATGAAATTGTTTTTAACCCGTCTACTTTCCAAAATGAAAATATAGATCGTACTAATAAGTATGGCTATGAAGTTTTTTTAATGCGTAAACTAAATGAACGCTTTGATTTAAAATTTAATTACAGCTATACAATTGCTAAAATACTCAACGATACTGACAGCTCTACTTTTCCAAGTGGAAAATTATTGCCTGGGGTGCCAAAGAATTCTATCAATCTTTCCCTTAATTACAATTATGATAACTTGAGCGCTAACATCAATCATGTTTGGCGAGATCGAGGTTATATATTGGATGACTTTAATAACAATGCCAATATGATGTCGCCGTCCTATGAATCGACCAATGCTTTTGTGAGATATAATTTAAGAAATGTTTTACAATTTAATAACCTGAATATTTTTGCATCAGTAAATAATATATTTGAGCAAAAGAATGGCATACGAACAGTTACAAACGGCTATGGATATGGAACAACATATCCGTATAATTTCAGAAGAACTTGGTTTATCGGAATGGAAATTGAAATATGATTCAAACATTTAATAAATACAATTTAATATCGATATTATTTCTAATTTTTTTGATGCTTTTTACTAGAGGCAATCATTTTTTAACTGAGTTGAGTTTGCCAGATGCATCTTTATTGATCTTTTTAATACTTGGAATTTTTGCACCATCATTAATTTTGTTTTTTTTATTTTTTATTTTAGGAAGTCTGATTGATTTTGGGTCTGCCGCTTTTGATGTATCAAAAACGTTTTATTTACAAGATGGATATTGGGGACTAATCCCAGCATATTATGTAATGTTTATCTCTGGACAACTCATAGAGTCCAAAAATTTTCTAAGCAAAATTAATTTATTTTTAATCATTT
>JAQCBB010000063.1 GCA_027621535.1 Pseudomonadota bacterium
ACCTTTGCATCACGCCAGCTGCCCTTTACAATTATTTCTTCAATATCATTAGATGATAAATCTATACTTAGTAGGGAAAAAAAAGTTAATAAAAAGATATTTTTTTTGATGTTCATGCAATTCCTCCGCCATTATTATATGGATCAGGTTCAAAGGGTTCCGGTTATGGTCTCAGGTGAATTACCACCCCTTTGCAATTAAAGAGGAGCATATTAAATTAATAAAAAATAATCTACCCAAAAAAGAATTAATGAATATTATTTTTATAATACTTTGATCTTCAATATACTTAAAAAATGAAAAACTTTATTTTAAATTTATGTACCTTAGGTACAAAAAATTTTGTGGTGTGTACCTTATTTTTTTTCTTGCTTTATGGTTGTGGTCAAGAGTTTAGTGCCCCAAATACTAGAAGCATTATTCATTATGATGAGTACCATGGACAAAAAATTAATGATCCCTACAGATGGCTAGAAAAATTTACGACTGATGAAGTCAAAGAGTGGGTAAGTCTACAAAATAATTTTTCTAGCAATTTTATTGATAATCAATATCAAAAAAATATTCAAAAAGATTTGGAATCTATTTGGACAAGTGAATATTTAAGCACCCCATATAAGGTTCAAGGTAAAACTTTTTATTACTTCAATACTGGAAAATTGCAGCAAAATATATTCATGGTAAAGGATTGCGATGCATGCAAAGAAAGGGTTCTGATTGATCCAAATCAATTTTCTATTGACGGGACAGTAGCCATAGCCACAACAAGTGTTAGCCCGGATGGTAAGTGGGTAGCTTTTGCAAAATCAGATGGAGGGTCAGATTGGCGAACATGGAAAATAATGAATATTGAAAATGGTCAAATGTTAGCCGATGAACTCAGATGGTCTAAATTTTCAGGCGCAGAATGGTCTCCAGACTCAAAAGGATTTTTCTATGTAAAGTATCCCAAGCCGAATGATCAGGAGCTGAGTGATGTCAACAGCACCCCTGCAATTATGTATCACCTGCTGCAAACTAACCAATTGCAAGATGACTTAATTATTGAGGATAAAGAAAATCCATTGTTATCATGGTCTATTTCTGTTTCAGATGATGGTCAATTTAAAATTTTATATACCACCAAAGGGACAGATGAAAGAAACTTAATATCTGTAGGAAGATACAATGAACAATTCATTCCAATTATTGATGAATTCAAGGCAAGCTTCTCATTTATTAATAGCAATAATGGAGATTTGTTTTTTTTAACTAATCACAAAGCTCCAAATGGAAAAGTGGTTCGCCTGGATTTCAATAATCTTGATGCAGGCTTTCAAGATATTATTGAAGAGTCTGAAATGCCAATAAGAAGTGTGGATATGATCAATCAAAATTTAATTGTTCAATATCTTGATAATACTTTTTCAAATATTAAATATTTTACTCTAGAGGGTGAAGAGAATGGATCCCTTGAAACTACCTTGCCTGGAACTATTTCTGGCTTAAGTGGAAAAAATGATGATATTGAAGTTTTTTATAGCTTCACAAACTTTACGCAGCCATCACAAATATATAAGCTGGACCTTTCAAGCAATTCCCAAGAACTGTATTGGGAGGAGAAACTAGAAAACTTCAAACCTGAGAACTATCTATCAAATATTATGTTTTACCCATCTAAGGATGGGACCCTCATTCCTTTACATGTAACTCACAGAAAAAACCAAACGATAACCCCAGATACTCCAGTTTTACTCTATGGTTATGGGGGCTTTAGCGTCTCTTTGCTTCCTAGATTTTCAAAAAGATTTCTTGCATGGATGAATCAAGGAGGTGTCTTTGCGCTAGCGAATTTAAGAGGTGGTTCTGAGTATGGAAAAAAATGGCATGAGCAAGGAATGCTTCTTAACAAGCAAAATGTTTTTGACGATTTTGCGTATGCGGCAAAATTTCTCCACAGTAAAAAAATTGGATCTCCTAAATCTACAGCCATCCAAGGAGGCTCCAATGGAGGCTTGTTGGTAGGAGCGGTAATGTTACAGAATCCAAATTTATTTGGATTTGCGATTCCTCAGGTTGGTGTAATGGATATGCTTCGCTTTAACAAATTTACTATTGGATGGGGGTGGGAATCAGATTATGGTTCCCCTGAAAAATTGGAGGACTTTTTGAACTTATACTCCTATTCACCCTATCATAATATTAAAGAAGGTATCTGCTACCCTCCCACCCTTATCACAACCTCTGAGAGAGATGATAGAGTTGTTCCATCGCACTCATATAAATTTGCCGCAAGACTTCAAAATCTTCAAGGCTGTAAAAACCCTATAATGCTAAGAGTTGAATCAAGGGCCGGGCACGGCTCAGGGAAACCACGAAATAAACAAATTTCTGAAATTGCTGATACTTATGGAACAGCTTTGAACTTTATAAGTAAGAATTAAGCTGGATGAAAAAAGTCAAAAGGTATAAAGTAGTTCTCCATTTTAAATAAAAAAATATTCTATGATATATAAACTTCTATTACTTTTTTTGCTAACAATAAATTTGGATATTATTGCCGATGAAGGTATGTGGGAGCCCTATGAGCTTCCGAAATTAGAAAGTGAGCTAAGGAAATCTGGTTTTACCAAAGGCGTGTCTGAACTTAGCAATCTTTTTGAGCATCCGATGAGTGCGATAGTGAGTTTAGGCGGATGTTCGGCCGCATTTATATCACCCGAAGGTCTGATAGCAACTAATTATCACTGCATTGAAAGCTCTTTTCTTCAGTACAATTCATCTGATAAACAAAACCTTTTTGAAACTGGCTTCCTTGCAAGATCAAGGGATGAAGAAAAAAAGTCAGCTCCAGGTGGACGTGTTTATATCACAATTGAAAGCAAAGAAATTACCAATGAAGTCCTAGCTGGCATTGATGATAATACAGAAAGCTTAAAGCGATCAAAATTAATAGAAGATAATAAAAAACGCATCATTAAAGAGTGCGAGAATTCTGAGGAAATTGAATGCAGGGTAAGAACTTTTTTTAGTGGAGAGTCCTATAAATTAGAAAAATTATTCAGAATTAAAGATGTGAGATTAGTATATGCTCCTCCAGCATATGTTGGGGAGTTCGGAGGAGAAATAGATAATTGGATGTATCCTCGTCACACGGGTGATTTTGCCCTATTAAGGGCCTATGTTGGTAAAGATAAATCTAGCAAAGAATATAGTAAAAACAATATACCTTATAAGTCTAACTCCTATTTAAAAATTTCAGCTAAGGGTGTGAATGACGGTGATTTTGTAATGGTTCTTGGCTATCCAGGAAGAACTAACAGACTCCTTACATACAACGAAATAGAATATGACGTTAATATTGGCTTCAATGAGTCAATTAAGTTTTTAAATCAGGGTATAAAATTAATTGAAGAAAATACAGACGAAAAAAGTGGAACAAAACTCAAATACAGAGGCAGAAAAAGTGGTTTTGAAAATTATTACAAAAAAATATCTGGTCAAAATGAAGGGGCAAAAAACTTTGAGCTTTTAAAAACAGAGAAAGCAAAGTGGGAAGAGTTTTTAACTTTTGTAGAAAAAAATGCTAGCGAGCAAGAGGCTAAGTATCTTCAAGAATTATTAGCATTGATTGATGAGTCTCTTGCTGAAGATCTAGCACAAAGGTATTACGGTAATTCAACCTTAATTTCTATGGCTCAAAGGATTTATAGAAATGCTGCTGAAAATACAAAGCCTGATTCAGAGAGAAAACCAGGATATCAAAACCGAGATCAAGAAAGGTTAAGTAATAGCATCAAACGCATGGATTTTTCATTTGATAGCGCAGTAGATAAGGCCATCTTTTTAAATAGGCTTGAGAGTTATAAGAATTTTTCTAAAGATCTTCGCAGACCTGTTTTTAGCAAAGAGTTATTTTTAGACGAGTCCTTTGCCTTTGATAAAGCACAAAAGAAAGTTGACCAGATTTACTCTTCAAACTTCACAACATCCACAAGCATGTTGAAAATAAAAGATATGAGCCTAAAGGAATTGAATTCCTTGAATGACCCATTAATTGCTTTTGTAAGAGAGATTTATGAAGAGTCATTGAAGTATGAAGAAAAGTATGAAAAAAGAAATGCTAGAAGACAATTCTTAAAATCAAATTTTATCAAGCTTTTAAGGAAGTATAATAACTCTGTTAATAGGGAAATATATGCTGATGCTAATGGAACACTAAGAGTAACTTATGGAAATGTGGCAGGAATTAGCCTGAGGGATGGTTCTTTTTATAAACCTTTTACTACCCTTGAAGGTATAGCTGAAAAACATACAGGAGTGAATCCTTTTAATGTTGGTAAAAATTTGCTGGAAAAGATTTCTAAAAAAGAATACGGGGATTATTTTTTTGAGTCAGTGAACTCGGTCCCTGTAAACTTCATATCAACATTGGATATTACTAATGGAAACTCTGGATCAGCAACTATAAATTCAAATTTTGAGCTAGTGGGTCTTGCCTTTGATGGGATGATTGAGACGATTATTGCAGACTATAAATATATTCCTCAAGCAAGAACAATATCTGTTGATTCGAGGTATTTACTTTGGACTTTAGATGAGATGGAAAAAGCTAGTAATATCTTGGATGAAATTACAGTAGTTTACTAGTTAAATGGTGGGTCTGGGTGGACTCGAACCACCGACCTCACCCTTATCAGGGGTGCGCTCTAACCAAGCTGAGCTACAGACCC
>JAQCBB010000016.1 GCA_027621535.1 Pseudomonadota bacterium
TTTTAAATCAGAAATTTGCATATATTTTAAATTGTTGAGTCAATGAAGGTTGATAATTGTGATTTTGATAAGGCACCCACCTTTGTGGCCTCTATAGAGCCTGATTTAAAAATCATCAAAGTTGGTATTCCACGAACACCAAACTTGGCAGGTGTATTAGGGTTGTCATCAATATTTATCTTAGCAACTTTTATTTTACCGATATATTCATTTGCAATATTGTCCAAAATTGGCGCAATCATTTTGCAAGGTCCGCACCATTCGGCCCAATAATCAAGCAAAACTGGTAATTCAGATTTAATAACCTCATCATCAAAAGTTGAATCAGTTACATTAATTATATTTTCATTCATAAATAGATTTCAAAAAGGTTAAACAATAAAATTTGGAAATTTTTTGGGGAGTTTTTTAGATTATAAAGTTTTTGAAAAAATAAATCAATTCTTTTTGTATTTGTTATTAATTTCAAAAAATGATTTTACTTTCAAGACACCTTTACTGGTTTTTGCAATTTGCTGAGTTTCCTCTGCTTCTTGTTGGCTTACCAATCCCATTAAGTAAACGATCTGTTTTTCAGTTACAACTTTTATATGAACAGGAGAAACATTGGATTTGGTTTCTTCTTTGATGAGCCTTGCTAATACGTTGGTAGTGATACCATAATCTTTGGCTTTGCTTTTAGCTCTTTCTTTAAAGGAAAGAGGGTTGGTAACTAAAACTTCATTATAAATTGACTTTACACCTTCAATTTTTGCAACAACATCTTGAATTCTGTCATAGAGCTCTTGTGATGAAGATTCACCCGTTATTAGAACATTTTGATTATAACTTGTAACGCTGGCTTTGAAATCGCCTGGTATTTGTTGAAATTCATACAATGCTTTCAATTCTATCGTTTGATCCTCAACTTGGACACCAGTTGTTCTTCTATCCGCAATAGAGGTAGGTATAGCGATGATTCCTGTTGGAGCACATGCTGCCAGCGTGAACAATATAAGTGTCAGGGATATGTAATGTTTGATCATTATCTTAATTTACTTTAATTTTAAATTCCATATAAATTGTATACTAGAGAAAACAATATTGGTTAAAAATGTCATCAAAATTATTTATAATCGCGACACCAATTGGTAACTTAGGTGATATTACCCTAAGGGCAATTGAAACACTAAAAAAAACTGAATATATTTTGTGTGAAGATACCCGACATACAAGAAAATTACTCAATCACTTTGGTATCAAAATAAATAAAATGCTCTCAATTCATCAGCACAATGAAAAAGAAAAATCTGAGATTTTATTAAAAAACATAATTGCAAACAATGCTGACATAGCGTACATGACTGATGCTGGAACTCCTTGTATTAGTGATCCGGGAGGTTTTTTAATAAATGTGGCTAGGAATCTCGGCATCGAAGTCTTCTCAATTCCCGGACCCTCAGCTGTAATTGCTGCTTATTCAATAAGTGGAATAACGGATAGTAAATTCAATTTTTATGGATTTTTACCAAATAAGAAAAAAAATTCAGAAGACCTTTTGATAAAAATAAAACAAGAACAACATCCAGCTATACTCTATGAATCTCCAAACAGGGTGCTTGCATTACTAGAGAGCATTTGTGATGTAATTGATCCGTCAACCCCAATGTTTATAGCCAGAGAAATGACAAAAATATATGAAACTCACTATTCCGATTCTGCTGAAAATTTATTCAATTTTTTTAAAAGCGATATAAAGAGTTTAAAGGGTGAGTTTGTTATTATAATTAATCCATTAAAATCAGATGATAGAGAAGTTTTAACTCATCAAGAGATTGAAATGTTAAAAATGCTGAGTGAGGATTTACCATTAAAAAAAGCAGCTAATATTGTGGCCAAAATTTTTAAAAGAAATAAAAAGGATTTATATAAACTAGGTTTAAATAATAAAAAATGACAAATAAATTATCAATTTCATTGCCTAATGACATGCACATTCATTTTCGGGAGGGAGCTCTTCTTGATTTTGCAGTCAATGCCACAGCTAAAAATTTTCATCAAGCGGTTGCGATGCCAAATTTAAAAGACCCGATTACCTCTTATTCCAAAGCAATTAATTATTATGATCAAATTCAAAAGGTTTCTCGTTTTAAACATTTTGAACCTCTTGTGACTGTATATTTGACTGTCTCATTAACGGAGGAAGATATTCGGCTATCTTCGCAAGATAAGAGAATTATTGGGGCTAAATTATATCCTGCGGGGGTGACCACAAATTCAGAAAAAGGGGTTAATGATCTTAAAGCATGTTATAAAATTTTTGAGTTAATGGAAAAGCATCAACTCCCTTTGCTGATTCATGGGGAGGTTGCAAATAAAGAAATTGATATATTTGATCGTGAAAAGTTATTTATTGATGAATTGATAAAAATTACTTCAATGTTTCCTACATTGAAAGTAATTTTTGAACACATTTCAACAAAAGATGCTGTTCAATTTATTGAAGCATCATCAATAAATGTGGCTGCAACAATCACCCCCCAACATATGATTCTTAATCGAAATGATCTTCTATCGGGTGGCCTGAAGCCGCATCACTACTGTTTACCTGTATTGAAGAGAGAAGAGCACAGGATTGCTGTAGCAAATGCAGCTGTTTCGGGGAATGCAAAGTTTTTTCTTGGTACCGACAGTGCTCCGCACCCAAGAAGTCAAAAAGAAAGCTCCTGTGGATGTGCAGGAATTTTTTCCGCAATTGGCGCTCTTGAAATTTATTTACAATACTTTGAGGCTGAAAATGCGGTTGATAATTTTGAAAATTTTGCTGTTCACAATAGCTGTGATTTTTATGGACTAAAACCTTCGGATATCAAGATAACCTTTGAAAAGTCTAACTACACTATTCCCGCTGCCTTCACTATTGAAAATCATGAGCTAATCCCGTTGATGGCCAATCAAACAATTCCCTGGAAAATTTTAAACGAGTTATAATTCTAATTAAGTTAGCTGGACAGTCGCTATTTATAGAGGAAAGTCCGGGCTCCATAGAGCATGGTGTTGGTTAACAGCCAACCATCGTGAGATGAGGAATAGGGCCACAGAGACGAGCGTATTAAGTTACGGTGAAACGCGGTAACCTCCACCAGGAGCAAGGCCAAATAGGGTAATTACAGTGCTGCTCGCACTATTACCGGGTAGGCCGCTAGAGTTAATGAGTAATCATTAAACAAGATGAATGACTGTACAAATACAGAACCCGGCTTATAGGCTAACTTATTGAATTGATTAAAAAAGCGCTTGCAAAGCGCTTTTTTTTTGCCTATAGTGTAATTGAGGGGAAAAAGTGGTAATTTATGGGAAATAATTAACAAAACTAAGGGTTGTTACTTATTTGACCAACCCCTCTTTACAAAAGGATAAATGAATGTTTAGAGGCTCAAGTATTGTTAATTTGGATGATAAAAATAGACTAGCAATCCCAAAAAAATTTAGGGAAAAGCTTCTTGAGAATTCTCCTAACCTTGTTTTAACAGCACATCCCGAAAAATGTCTAATCCTATATAACATTTCTGAATGGATTCCTATTGAAAAAAAATTAATGTCTCTATCAAGTTTTGATCCAAAAATCAGCTCGCTACAAAGATTACTTGTGGGTTATGCGGAAGAATTAGCTCAAGATAAAGCAGGACGAATTCTTATCTCCCAGTCTCTTAAGCAATTTGCAGAAATTCAAGAACAAATAATCATTATTGGACAGGGATCTCATTTTGAAATTTGGGATAAAAATAAATGGGATACGAAAATTAACCATTCTATAGGGGAAATGCATTTAGCGGATATTAATGAATTGGGTGGGTTTTCTCTATGACAGAACTGAAGCATTTGCCAATCATGGAAGTCGAAGTTATTGATAATTTAGTTTTGAATCAACACGGTAAATTTTTAGACTGTACTTTTGGTCGCGGCGGACATTCAACAACAATATTAAAAAAATTATCAATGGATGGAAAATTAATTGCTCTGGATAAAGACAAAGAAGCAATTACTCACTCTCAGATAATAAACGACAAAAGATTTGGCTCTATTCACACTTCGATAATTGATTATGCAAAAACTTTAAAAAAAAAAGTTTTGATGGAATTTTTATGGACCTAGGAGTTTCATCACCCCAGATTGATGATCCTGAAAGAGGGTTTAGTTTTATGCATGATGGACCTTTAGATATGCGCATGAATCAAGATCAAATTTTAGATGCAAGGCATATTGTCAATTATTATGAAGAAACTCAATTGGTTGAAATTTTCAAAGAGTATGGCGAAGAGCGCTTTGCAAAAAGAATTGCAGGTAATATATGTAAAACAAGAGCATTAAAAGAAATTGAAACAACATTTCAATTATCCGAAATAGTCAAAAAATCTGTACCGTTTTCTCGAGAAAAAAAACATCCAGCAACAAGGGTATTTCAGGCGATTCGTATCGAGGTAAATCAGGAAATAAATGAATTATCTTTGGCTCTCCCTTTATTATTTGATGCTTTAAAACATAAGGGAAGGTTTGTGGTTTTAACTTTTCATTCTTTAGAAGACAGAATAATTAAAAACTATTTCAAGCAATTAACAAAGCCTCCAGTCGATAATATTCCAAAATTCATACCAATTAAAGATGAAGATATTGATCAAAAAACAGCTGCAATTAGTATTTGCTCAAAAGCTGCATCTGATAGTGAGGTTTCAAGAAATCCACGATCCAGAAGTGCACGCTTAAGGGTGATTGAAAAAAAATGATGAAATTGAATATTTTATTATTCATTGTTCTCATTGTTTTTTGTTTATTAAAGGTCAATACAGAGCATTTATATAGAAAGAATTTTTCTATTCTCGATTCTGAGCAAAAGAGAGAAATTGAATTAAAAGAAGAAAAAACAAAGCTTGAATTGGAAAATACCGACCAATCTGGGAATAACAGAATTGAAGAATTTGCAAAAAAGAAATTGGAAATGATTGATCCTAGTCAAAATAATATTATTCAATTGGAAGGCCAATGAAGCAATTTAGCCATCAAAGTGATATTTTTGAGCTTTCAAAAACAAGGAGAAGGATTCTACTTGCTGTAGTGTTAATTTTATTTTCAATGCTTTTTTCAAGAGCATTGTATCTCCAACAAATACAAAAAGAATTTTTACAATCAAAAGGTGATGGTTTCAGTGTTCGTAAAGAAGTTTTGCATTCTTATCGAGGAAAAATTTATGATAGAAACAATAAGCTTTTAGCAGTCAGTGGCCCCACTTATGATGTAGGAATATCAATAAAAGAAAATCCTGATCTATCCAAAATAAAGGAAATTGCAAATCTCCTTGATATAAATCAACAAGAACTTATCGATAAAATTAAAAAAAAGGATAAAGGGTTTATCTATATCAAAAGAAGCATTTCTCCAGAAAAAGCAAAAAAATTAACTGACCTTAAGGTAACGGGGTTAAATCTTGAGAAAAAATATCGACGCTTCTACCCAAATCGTGAGTCAGCCGCTCATATAGTTGGGAAAACAAATATTGATGGTTTAGGTAATGAAGGTCTAGAAAAGTTATGGGACAAAACCCTGACAGGTGAGATTGGGCATAAAAAAGTCCTAGTTGATGGCGGCAAAAGAATAATTGATGATCTACAGGACTTTAAATTACCAATAAATGGATCCGACATTCATACCACCATTGATAGCAGGCTTCAGCATACAACATTTGAAACATTAAAAAAATATATCGAAAGATATGAGGCCATAGCCGGATCTGCAATCTTAATGGATGCAAAAACTGGTGAAATTATTGCCATGACAAATTATCCATCTTATAACCCAAATTCCTCAATCACAAATTTGGATGCAATGCGAAATCGAGCAGTCACGGATACCTTTGAACCGGGATCGACATTAAAACCAATCTCGGTTGCTTATGCGATGGAAAGAAAAAAAGTAAAAACTAACGAGATAATACATACAAATAATGGCTTATTAAAAGTGGGAAGAACATTTATTAGAGATGACCATCCAGAAAATGAACTCACAATAAAAGATGTAATTAAGACTTCTTCTAATGTTGGCGCATCAATTATAGGTACCCGTTTAGAACCGAAAGAACTATGGGGAGTTTATGATAAGTTGGGATTTGGAAAAAAAGCAAATATCGGTTTACCAGGAGAAGCTAGTGGTCGACTCAGTAACTACTCATTTTGGAGAGATGTAGATCATTCAAGAATGCCATATGGCTATGGGGTAAGTGTAAATTTATTACAATTGACTCAAGCCTATTCAATTTTTGCAAATGAGGGCTTTTTAGTTCACCCTAAAATTTATATGAATCAAGAATCTGTGATTGGTGAGAAAGTCTTATCACCAAACGTAAGCCATGAAATGAAAACCTATATGCAAGCAGTCGTAGAAGAGGATGGGGGTACAGGTTTTAGGGCAAGAATCCCAGGTTATTCGGTTGCTGGAAAAACTGGAACATCTAGAAAAGTTATAAATGGAGAGTATACCCGAGAATATGTGGCATCATTTATAGGCATGGCACCAAGTACAAATCCAAAATTTATCATGGCAGTAATGATAGATAATCCAAAAAAAGATAGTTATTACGGGGGAACTGTGGCTGGCCCGGTGTTTAAAGAGGTTATGAAGGAAGCCCTTAAACTATATGATGTCCCCTATGATAAACAATTGAATGAGAATTTATTAGATACAAAGATGGATGCTACTAATGAAGATAGCAGAGTATAGATTTTTTAAAGAAGCCAAGGGGATAACGAATAACAGCAATCATGTAAAAAAAGATTATGTATTCTGCGCTTATCCTGGCAAAAAATTTGATGGCGCTGAATTTATAAAAGATGCAATCGAGAAGGGAGCAAAATTTATTCTTATTGAAGCTGCTAAAGAGATAAAGCTTCTACAAAAAAATTACCCTAAAATAAATATCATTAGATTTAAAAATATCGCATCTAACCAAAAAAAAATTTTAGATAGTTTCTATGGTAATTTAAATCAAAACATTAAATTAATCGGCATCACTGGAACCAATGGAAAAACATCAACAGGATTTTGGTTAGATTTTCTTATAAATAAACATATTCAACCTTCAAAATTAATAGGGACCATTTCAAAAGAAAAAAATATTCAAAATACCACACCTGACCTTTTTGTTTTATATGATCTATTTCATAAAAATATTAATAAGATTAAAAATTTTGTACTTGAGGTTTCCTCTCATGGAATTGATCAGCAAAGGATAAAAGGATTAAATTTTGAATATGGAATTTTTACAAATTTAAGTCGAGATCACTTGGATTATCACAAAACAATGACAAATTACTTTAGTGTGAAAGAAAGATTTTTTCTGGAGAATGTCAAGAATTGCTCAATAATTAACATTGACGATAAATATGGTGCCAGACTGTATCAAAATTTAAAAACATTAAATAAGAAAGTTTTAACATTTGGTTATTCGAAACATGCAGATATCAAAATTATTCATAGCTCAGCAAGCTCAATGAGCAAAAGTGAGACAGAATTTGAATTAGAAATTAAAAATAAACGATATCAATTTGAATCTAATATTATTGGTAATTTTAATATTTTAAACCTTGTTGGCGCCCTCGCAGTATGCCATTTAAAAAAAATTTCCATGAGTGCTTTAATTAAAACTGTAAAAAAACTACCTATTCCAGAGGGGCGATTAGAGATGTTCAATAAGAAAATAAATAATACAAACAAAAAAATATTTATTGATTATGCACATTCCCCAGATGGTTTAAAAAATGTACTTGAAACTATAAAATCAAAATACAAAAAAAAATTAACATTAGTTTTTGGTTGCGGGGGTGATCGAGATCTAGGTAAGAGAAAGCTAATGGGTCAAGTTTCAAATCAATATGCGGATTATGTATTTATTACCTCAGATAATCCAAGATCTGAAGACCCAATGAAGATTGCCCAACAAATATCTAATCATGTGACGATAAATAAAAAAATTGTTATCAACCGAAAAAAAGCAATTGAAGAGGCGTTAAAGCAACGTTCAAATGAGGTAATTTTGATAGCTGGAAAAGGGCATGAAAATCACCAAATATTAAAAGATAAAACTATATTTTTTTCTGATAAAGAAGTTGTAAAAAGTTTTAAAGGTTAGCTATGAATCTTTCTATTAAAGAAATAAAGCATTTATTTTCTAAGGTATCTAATCTGGATGATGATGTTTGTTTTAAAACATCAGATATAAACATCGATTCTAGAACAGTTCAAACAAATCAAATTTTTATAACAATTAAAGGTGCAAAGTTTGATGGGAATGATTTTATTCAAGAAGTATTGAAGATAAATCCATTATTTATTATTTCAGAAACAAACATAGACAATCAAATACCTTATGCACTTGTAGATTCAGGAAAACAATTTTTAATTGATCTTGCTAAGCTTGTCATCAAAAAAACATCATCAAAAAAAATTGCAATAACTGGTAGTAATGGGAAAACAACTACAAAAAATTTAATCACACATTTTTTAACAAATAAGGTGGGTGATAAAGATGTGGCAGCAACCTATGGAAATTTCAATAATGATATTGGTTTACCACTCTCAATATTTAAAATTCATGGAAATGAGAAATATCTAGTTTTAGAAATAGGAACAAATCATCCAGGTGAAATTAGATGGTTAACAGATATTGTGAGACCTCACATTGCTGTGATTACAAATATTGGCGATGCTCATTTTGGTAATTTTGGTTCTCAAGCAGAGATTGCAAAAGAAAAAAAACAAATTTTTCATTATCATAACGAGGAAGATATTAAGATACTTCCAGATAACATTAATTTTTTTTCAGAACTTAATAATTCTAAAGGAAAGTTGTTTGTTATTTCATCAGATTATTCAAATCAAGCTAATCGTTTAAATTATGAATATGTAGGACCAAATAAGATCAAATTTATTTATCTAAATCAACAAGTTGTTCTCGACTCACCTTTAGAGGGCGCCCATAATCTTCAAAATTTTATTATCGCCTGTGCTGTATTAATTAATTTAGGATTTTATTTAGATTCATTTGAAGATGGATTTAAAAATTTTTCAGGAACAGCTGGAAGGTTTAATAAAATATCTATGAAAAATAATATAGATATCATTGATGATTCATATAATTCAAATCCCACCTCGATGTCATCTGCTATTGATTATATAAGTAGTTCACTTAAACATAAAATCCTGATGATTGGAGATATGGGAGAGCTTGGAGAGTTTAGTGAACAATACCATGATCAAATTGTGAGAAAAATTGAAGAATCAAATATTGATACCATTCTTGCCCACGGAAGTTCAATTACGCAAGCTTTAAGCAAAGTAAAAAATATGAAAAAAAATATCTATTGCTTTAATGATATACATCATTTAATTGAGAAATCCCTTAAGCTGATAAAAAAAGATACAATCGTTTTAATAAAAGCATCTCGTTTTATGAAATTTGATGTTATTGCTTCTGAATTGAAAGAAAGGTTTAAATGATTTTAGATTTAATTCAATTTTTTAGTTTGAAATTTAATTTTTTAAATGTATTTAACTACATAACTTTTCGATCAGTCATGGCAATAATAACTTCTCTTGGTATTTCTTTATTTTTTGGAACTATTTTTATAAAAACTATGGGGGAATATAGTTTTTCTCAATACGTTCGACAATTTGGTCCAGATCATCAAAATAAAATGGGAACACCAACGATGGGTGGCTTGCTGATTATTATCTCAATCGTTTTATCTGTATTAATTTGGTGTGACCTGAGTAATATTTTTATTTGGCAGCTACTATTTGCTCTAATCGGTTTTGGTTTAATTGGATTTTTCGATGATCTTAAAAAAATTAAAGGAAAAAATTCGGTGGGAATTTCATCGAAATTAAAATATTTTTTACAATCTGCTGTAGCTCTTGTTTTGGCTTTATGGATTTATAACAATGCCTCGAGCTTTGAGGAAATAAATTTACTTATTCCCTATATTAAGTCCTCCTATCTATATTTAGGCACTTTTGGATTTATCTTGTTGTCATACTTTGTAATTGTTGGAAGTAGCAATGCAGTTAACCTGACTGATGGATTGGATGGATTAGCCATAATGCCCACAGTCATGATTGCTTCCGCATTAGGCATATTTGCATACTTGACAGGCAATCAAATTTTCGCTGAATATTTGCAGTTACCTTTTATTCGCAGCGCAGGAGAAATAACTATTTTTTGTGCGGCAATAGCAGGGGCTGGATTAGGTTTTCTTTGGTTCAATGCTTATCCAGCAGAAGTTTTTATGGGAGACATTGGCTCACTATCTTTAGGGGCTGTTCTTGGAACAATCGCAATTTTAGTTCGGCAAGAAATAGTATTGTTTATTATGTCCGGAATTTTTGTGATCGAAACATTATCAGTTGTTGGACAAGTCATCTTTTTTAGATATACAAAGATTAAATATGGAGTTGGTAAGAGAATATTTCTGATGGCGCCGATTCATCACCATTATGAAAAAAAAGGTTGGAATGAAAATCAAGTGGTAATTAGATTTTGGATAATTACTATGATCTTGATATTGATTGGATTGGCAAGTTTAAAAATTCGATAATGAATAATCAAAAATCAGATATTGTATTTGGGTATGGCGTCACAGGAAAATCAATTGTTGAATACCTGGTGAAATTAAAAAGAAAAATTACCTTAATTGAAAATAAACCAATTTTACCTGAGGATCTTTTTTTTTTAGAACAGCATAATATTCAAATATTACAAGATGAAAAACAATTAAAAAATTTTCATGATTTTGATAATTGTTATGTAAGTCCAGGAATTGATCTAAGAAAATCTTTTTTTAGAGAATGTATTGATAATCATATTCAACTCAGAAATGATACTTATTTTTTAAACCAAGTCGACACTACAAAGACGAAGTTAATTGCAGTAACTGGAACAAATGGCAAAACTACATTTTGTACATTATTACAAAACTTTTTTACACAGCATAAGCTGAAGTCAAAATTAGTGGGTAATATCGGTACTCCCATCCTCGATCTTTTTTTTTCTGAGGAAGAACAGTGCGAATTTATCATTATCGAGCTATCGAGCTATCAAATTGAGTTGCTTGACAAGGAAACAAGATTTGATTTTGGAGTCATTCTGAATATTGAACCTGATCATTTAGATCGATACGATTCATTTGAAGCATATCGAGATACAAAAATTAGTTTAATGAATTTTTGTGATGTAATTCTGTTTGATAAAGAATCAGCGCCGATCAAAAGTAATCCTGATAAAGCTATTCAATTGGGAATTGACGAGAGTTATATTTTACAAAGTTGGGGTGCAAAATCTTTTCAATTTAAACACCAAGAAAAACAATTCAGGATAGATACCCCTTATTTAAAGGGGATACATAATATTAAAAATATACTTTACATCATCAAATTATTAGAACGTGTGTGTAAGTCGATTTCACTAGAAAAAATAGTACTATTTTTTAATACGCAGCGGGGAATTGAACATAGATTTGAGCAGATAGAGATTAATCATCCGAACATTTTTATTAATGACTCTAAAGCAACCAACATTGCCTCTATGACATCTGCACTCAATTCGCTGGAAAATAATATTCATTTGATATTTGGCGGGGAGTTAAAAAATCAATCCGTAGTAGGCCTTGAAAAATTATTTCAAAATAAACTTGTCAGCCTAAATTTAATTGGAAAGGATACTGAGACTATTTTGAGCTATTTGAATAAATTTAATAACCCTTTTGAAATTAATCATTTCAATTCATTAAAAGAGGTCTTAACTCATTTAAAAAATAGACTCAAAAGAAATGAAATCATACTTTTATCACCCGGGTGTGCCAGTAAGGATATGTTTCAAAATTATGAGGATCGAGGTAATCAGTTTAAAAGTTTAGTTGTAGAGATGTTTAAATGCAATTAAGAAATAGTTTTAATCAGCCCAATTATGATCCATTTTTACTTTGGATAATTATTATGCTTTCTGGTGTTGGTTTGGTCATGGTCTACTCCTCATCTGTTGATGTTGCTGCTTTAAAGCAGATTTCTAAATACCAAAATTATTATTATTTACTTCGACATTCGATTTATTTAACCATTTCAATAGTTTGCGGTTTGATTGCATTTTTGATACCCATAAATTTTTGGCAAAAATTTGCCCCTACTTTTTTTGTATTTGGGATCCTTCTATTAATTGCAGTTTTAGTTCCCGGTATAGGAAAAACGGTAAATGGTAGCCAAAGATGGATTCCAATTGGAATAATGAATTTTCAGCCATCCGAGCTTGTAAAATTATTAACTATTATCTATGCCGCAGATTATGTTTTAAGAAAATCTCGTCAAATTGGAACCTTTGCCAGGGGGTTTCTTCCGATGTCGCTTGCAATAGCACTAGTGGGATCATTACTTATTTATCAACCTGATTTTGGTGCTTTGGTTGTAGTGATCTGTATATCAATGGGGATATTATTTCTTGGCGGAATTTCATTAAAAATAATATTTGGGTTAATGTTATCTGTTCCAATTGCTATGTATTCATTACTCAAGATAGCACCCTATCGTGTAGATCGGATAACAACTTTTCTTTCACCTTTTGAAGATTTGTATGGAAAAGGATGGCAATTATCACATTCTTTGATTGCAATCGGACGAGGAGATTTCTTTGGCGTAGGCTTGGGGGAAAGTATTCAAAAATTACAATATTTACCTGAAGCTCATACAGATTTTATTCTGGCTATTCTTGCTGAGGAGCTTGGCTTATTAGGATTTACGATGATTACTGTTTTATATGCCGTAATGATTATAAGAATTTTTGGCATTAGTAAAATATCAACACAATTAAGAAACAATTTTTCAGCCTTATTGGCACAAGGAATAGGGTTATGGTTTGGTATTCAAGCGGCAATCAATATAGGAGTAAATGTAGGATTCTTCCCAACAAAAGGGTTAACGCTACCATTTGTTTCTTATGGAGGAAGCGCATTGCTTGTTACTTTCATCGCAAGCGGTATCCTAATGAGGATTGATTATGAAAACAAAATCAAAGCAAAAAGAAATTAATCCAAAATCTATAATTATTGCAGCTGCAGGAACAGGTGGCCATATCATGCCAGCATGGGCCCTAGCTGAGAAATACCTAACTAATGGATGGACAGTCATCTGGTTTGGAACACCAAACGGGATGGAAAATAAAATAATCAACAAAAATAATGTGATTTTTGTATCTTTAAATATAGGTGGCTTTAGAGGTAAGAAATTGTTTACTTTAATTGCTTATCCACTTAAGTTTTTTTATGCGCTTATTAAGTCATGTTGTTGGATTATTAAGTATAAGGTGTCCAATGTGGTAGTTTTTGGAGGGTATATTTCATTACCAGCCGGTTATGCTGCTATCATTTTGAAAAAGAATTTATTTATTCATGAACAAAATACAATTTATGGAACAAGCAATAGGCTTTTAACCCCCTTTGCAAAGAAAATATTTACTGCCTTTAAGGTTGAGTCAAAGTATCCAATATGCATTTCAGGCAATCCAATCAGAGAGTCAATTCTTAATATTAAAAAAAACTTTAATAAAACAACAACAAAGATAAATGTATTGGTTATCGGAGGGAGCTTGGGGGCTAAAGTTTTTAATGAAAAATTGCCTCAAATTTTATTAAAATTTCCACAATTTAATCTCATTCACCAATGTGGCGCCGGTAAAAAAATAAATCTTGATCAAATGTATTCGGGAAAAGCAAAAGTTTTAGAGTTCATTGAGGATATGGGTAAGTATTATCAATGGGCAGATCTTGTTATTGGCAGGGCGGGAGCAATGACAATTGCTGAATTAGAGCATGTAGGTCTTCCCTCTGTACTTATTCCGTATCCATATGCCATTGATGATCATCAACAAAAAAATGCAGAATATATATCAAATAAAGGTGGAGCGATAATATGTAAAGAACAAGATATCACGTTAAAGCTTGATAGTATTCTCCAAAAAATTTCAAAGAAAAAATGCATTGAGATGGCAAAAAGATTAAAATCATCAAATCATAAAAATGCAGCCTCGTTGATTTATACTCAGATCGAAAATAATGGAAAATAAAATTAAATATATTCATTTTGTGGGCATAGGTGGATCAGGAATGTCTGGTATTGCAGAAATTATGCATAATATGAAATTTGAAATTACAGGATCTGACACCTCATCAACATCGGTTACTGAGCATCTTAAAAATAGAGGGATTAAATTGTTTACTAGTCATGATGAAAGCAACATAAGTCAAGCCGACGTTGTTGTTATCTCATCAGCCATATCAAAAAATAATTGTGAGTTAGTTGCTGCAAAAAAACTAAAAATACCAATAATTTCAAGGGCAGAAATGCTTGCAGAGTTAATGAGATTTAAAGTTGGGATTGCAATTGCAGGTACCCATGGCAAAACATCAACGACAAGTATTTTAGCTTCAATTATGAATACAGCAGGAATGGACCCCACTTATGTTATTGGTGGAAGGATTAATTCCTTAAAACAAAGTGCTCGATTGGGAAAAAGCAAATATATGATTGTTGAAGCTGATGAATCTGACGCCTCTTTTCTTCATTTAAATCCTCATAATGTTTTATTAACTAATATTGATTTCGATCACATGGAGACTTATGGGTACGATGAGCAAAGGTTAAAGAAAACATTTTTAGATTTTCTTCATCAGATTCCTTTTTATAATGCAGTTTTTGTATGCATTGATGATGCAAATATTAAATCAATTTTAAAACACATCGAAAGACCAATTATTACTTATGGATTAAATAAAAAAGCTGACTTTTTTGCAGACCAGATTCAAATTAAAAAGAATTTATCTAGTTTTAGGGTGAATTCTAGTCAAAATAAATTTAAACCATTCAAGGTTGAAATTGCAATGCCAGGAAAGCATTATGTGTTAAATACCATGGGAGCGATTGCGGTTGCTGATCATTTTAAAATTAATCATCAAGTTATAAAGCAGGCGTTATTTGATTTTAAAGGGGTAGCAAGACGTTTTGATTTTTATGAAAACTTTAAAATTGGTAGAAAAAATGTTCATCTGATTGATGATTATGGTCATCATCCCACTGAAATTCAAGCAGTCATCAAATCAATAAAAAAGGGGTTTCCAAGAAAAAAAATTAATTTAGTTTTTCAGCCTCATCGCTACTCAAGGACACAAGATCTTATTGACGATTTTATAAAAGTTTTATCCAAGGTAGATCGTCTTTTTCTATTTGATATTTATTCTGCTGGTGAAAAAGTTATCTCGAAAATATCAAGTAAAAATTTATTAAAAAAAATAACATGTGATTCTTATTACCTTCCAGAAATGAGCAATTCAAAAGACTTTATAGAAAAAAAAATAAATTCTAATGAAATTTTGCTTGTCATGGGAGCTGGGTCAATTGGAAAATGGTTCTCACAAAATTTTATTGAAAATGATCGTGAATAAGGACGTCATTTATCAAAATATTTCTATGAAAAAATTTAATTCATGGAAAGTGGGCGGAAATGCACAAAATTATATTGAAGTGAGTTCAGAATTGACTCTTCAAAAGATATTAGAGCAAAAAAAAATTAAGTTACCAATAACCGTGATTGGTCTTGGTTCAAATGTTTTAATTAGAGATGGTGGGTTAAAGGGGACAGTAATAAATCTATCAAGAGGCATGAAGGACATAAAAAATGATGAAAATACCATTTATGCAGAATGCGGTGTTTCGTGCTCCTCATTAGCAAGATATGCAGCAAAAAATAAAAAAAAAACATGCGCCTTTTTGGCTGGAATACCAGGCTCCATTGGAGGGGCATTGGCAATGAATGCAGGTTGTTACGGTAATGAAACGTGGGACTTTGTAAATAAAGTAAAAATAATTAATTTTGCTGGGAATATAGCGATAAAAAGTAAAGATGATTTTGAAATAAGCTACCGAAATGTAAAAAACTTAAAAAACGATATTTTTATTGGCGCTTGGTTTAATTTTCCAGATCTGTGTGAACAAGACGAGAATGAAATAACGAGGATAAATAAACTTTTAAAAATAAGGCGAGAGACGCAGCCACTTAATTGGCCGACTGCAGGATCAACCTTTAAAAATCCTGATAATACTTTTGCTGCAAAATTAATTCAAGATGCTGGTTTAAAAGGTTTCACTATTGGTGGTGCACGATTTTCTGATAAACATGCAAATTTTATAGAAAATATGGGGAATGCATCAGCTGATGATATCGAGCAGCTTATATATCTAGCACAAAAGAAAATTAGAGAGCTGAATGATATTGATCTACAAATTGAAGTAAAAATTATCGGGGATAAAAGTGAGTAAAAAAATTGCAGTATTGGCAGGAGGAAATTCTGAAGAGAGGCTTATTTCTCTTGAGAGTGGACAATCTGTATTTAATGCTCTTAAACTTCTAAAATATGATACTGAATTAATTGATCCGCAAACAGATGATCTTTTTGAACTAAAAAAATTTGATGCTGCTTTTATTTGCTTACATGGTAAGAATGGAGAAGATGGTAAGATACAATCATTTTTGGAATTAATTGAAGTTCCCTACACGGGATCAGATCCGCAAGCTTCAATGTTATCAATGAACAAATTTTTTTCAAAGCTTGTTTGGTTAAAACATCAGTTATTAACACCTGAATATGAAATTATTCAAAAAGATAGTTCTTATGAGGATATCGTAAGAAAAGTGGATAGTCCTTTTGTAGTTAAACCATCTAGTTCGGGCTCATCATTTGGAATTTCATTAGTAAAAAGTAAAGCTCAGTTTGAGTTAGCTATTCTTGAGGCAAGCAAATACGATTCCTTAATTATTGCAGAGCAGTATATAAAAGGCCGAGAATTTTCGGTATCAATTTTAGATGACGAACCTCTAGGTGTTATAGAGATTATTCCTAAAAATGAGTTTTATGATTACGATGCAAAATATATTTCAGATCAAACCATCTTCTTGCAACCCAAAGATCTTAGTCATGATCAATTAAAAAATTTATATACCACTGCCATTAAAGCATTTAGCAGCATTGGTTGTAGAGGCTGGGGAAGGGTTGATTTTATTATGGACTGTAAAGCAAGCTTTTACTTAATTGAAATCAACACAGTTCCCGGGATGACTGGGCACAGCCTTTTTCCATTATCAGCCAAAAATGCAGGATTTAGTTTTGAACAAGTTGTTGAGCGAATTTTAAATTTAATAGAATAAATTTTGGAAAAATTACTTTATAAGTTTTTTTTTAGAATATGCTTAGTTTCAATATTTATTTTGATAGTCAAGATTGTAACTCCTTATACATTTGACCGTTGGTTCCCAATCAACGAGATTGTGATAAGTGGTGATTACAAATACCTTGAAAGAGAGCAAATTTTACTTGTAACTAATAACTATTTAGAGGGAAATTTTTTTACTTTAAATATCCAATTATTAAGAGATGGGATGAGAAAATTACCATGGATTAAAGATGTGGATATATATCGTAAATGGCCAAATAGAATTACAATGCTAGTCAAACAACATCAACCAATTGCTCGCTATGGCATGCAAGGGCTTGTAAATGAAGATGGGGAATATTTTGGCGCAGCATATGAGGATTATCTACCGATCATATATGGACCAAAAGATAAGATTGCTTTTATAACAGATAAATTTGTTAAATTTAATAATATTTTAGGAGAGGAATTTATCAAAATTCATAAAATTACTTTTACCAGGAAAGAAGATTGGACGATTCAAACTTTAGATGGGATGAAAATAAAATTAAATGAGGAAAGATCTGAAGAAAATTTAAAAAGATTCGTAAGTAATTTTCAAAAAATTTTAAAGTCTACAAATAAAAGAATATCAAATGTTGATTTAAGATATAGAGACGGATTTGCAATAGAGGTGGAAAGTAAAGGTAATCAAATACAAAATAAACTATGATTAAGCAAAAAGAAGAAAAAAAATTAATTGTCGCTCTAGATATTGGAACCTCAAAGATAGTAACAATCGTTTCCGAAATTAAAGCTGATGGCGATATTCAAATTTTAGGAATAGGTCAACATGTGTCACGAGGTCTTAAGAAGGGCGTTGTTGTTAATATTGAATCCACAATGCAAGCAATTCAGAGGTCTCTTGAGGAGGCAGAATTAATGGCCGACTGTAAAATTAAAGAAGTTTATACTGGGATTGCAGGTAGTCATATTAGGAGTATTAATTCCACAGGTATGATTAAAATTCGAGACTTGGAAGTTGATAACTCAGACGTGGAAAGAGTTATTGAAACTGCTCAGGCCATCACCCTACCGCCAGATCAACAAGTACTACACACACTGGTTCAAGAATACATTATTGATGATCAACATGATATTAAAGAGCCAAGGGGAATGAGTGGAATGAGGTTAGAAGTGAAAGTCCATATTGTTTCTGGGGCAATTGCGGCTGCACAGAATATCGTGAAATGTATCAAGAGATCTGGTTTAGATGTTATGGAATTAATCCTACAACCACTAGCATCTGCTGATGCAGTATTAACAAATGATGAAAAAGAGCTTGGTGTTTGTTTAATTGACATTGGAGGAGGTACTACAGATATAATTGTCTTTAAAGACGGATCGGTTAAGCATACAGCTGTAATTCCAATAGCTGGTGATCAAATCACAAATGATATTTCTGTCGCATTCCGAACACCACAACAATCAGCAGAGGAAATAAAGATTAATTATGGAAGCTGTGATATTTCGAAATCAAATTCACAGGAATTTATTGATGTTCCTTTAGTTGATGGAAGATCCCCGAAAAAAATTAATGCAAAAGAGTTAGCTTCAATAATAGAGCCGAGAGTTAAAGAGTTATTTGAGTTAGTGACCAATGAATTAATACGATCAAAATTGATCAATAAAATAGCCTCAGGAATTGTCATTACGGGCGGCTCTTCATTAATCAAAAATATTACAGATATTGCTGAGAAAAATTTTAATCAATCAGTTAGAATAGGGTATCCGCAGGGTGTAGATGGGTTAAGGCAAATTATTGAAAATCCACGTTATGCAACTGCAATTGGGCTCATTAAGAGAGGAAAAGTTGATTATGAGAATGATCAGAGAAGAAAAATTGAAGGAAACTCTCTTATGCAGATCTTAGAAAAAATGAAGTTATGGTTTCAAGGAAACTTTTAAAAAATTATGTTTGAAGTAATTAAACCAAAAAAACAAGAGGCAGTTATCAAGGTCATTGGTGTTGGCGGATGTGGAAACAATGCTGTTGATTTCATGATTGAAAAAAATATTCATGGAGTGGACTTTATTTCGGTTAATACTGACTTACAATCTTTAAAGAAATCACAAGCGAATAATATTGTTCAAATTGGTTTAAACCTCACCAAGGGTCTAGGTTCTGGAGCAAGACCAGATTCAGGAAAACAGGCAGCTATCGAAGATAAAGATAAGCTTAAAAGTATCATTGAAGATGCAGATATGCTATTTATTACAGCGGGCATGGGCGGTGGGACGGGTACGGGAGCCGCGCCAGTGATTGCTGAAATTGCTAAGGAACTAGGAATTTTAACCGTAGCCGTCGTTACAAAACCATTTAGCTTTGAAGGTAAAAGAAATCAAATTGCTGAACAAGGCCTCAAGGAGCTAAGAAATTATGTTGATTCATTAATTGTGATTCCAAATGAAAAATTAATGAATGTACTAGGCGCAGATGTAACGTTTATAAATGCATTTTCTGCAGCTAATGAGGTTCTTTATAACTCTGTATCTGGTATCTCAGATATTATTAATCACACAGGACTCATTAATGTTGATTTTTCTGATGTCAAAACCGTTATGGCAGAAATGGGTTCAGCCATTATTGGTTCTGGAATTTTTGAGGGGGATAATCGAGCAGTTAAGGCAGCACAGTTAGCAATAAATAGCCCTCTTTTAGAAAATATACAATTGAAAAATGCCAAAGGTATTCTCGTCAATATTTCAGCGAGCAGTTCTTTTAAAATGAAAGAATATATTGATGTGATGAATGAAGTAAAAAGTATTACAGCCCATGATGCAACGGTTATTGTTGGAAATGTTATTGATGATTCTCTTGAGAATAAAATTAAAGTCACTATTGTAGCGACTGGGTTAGATGACAATTACAGTTCTCAAAAAAGTCAATCAGAAACAGAATTTTCGGATACAAAAATAGAAGTTCTTGATCGTTCAGATCAAGAACATTCATATAAAACTATAAGTGGAAATAATACGGATACTCCAAGTGTATTTTTTGATGGAGCTGACGATTCCAATTTTAATAATAATTCTAGCATTTCGGAGGATGAATACGACATACCATCATTTTTACGAAGAAATAAATGATTAACCAAAAAACAATTTCAAAAAATGTGTCTATTCAGGGTATAGGTTTGCACTCGGGTGATTCAGTGACTTTGACATTAAAGCCGGCCAAACCTAATAGCGGAATATCATTTGTTCGAACTGATTTAAAAGAAAAAATTGTTATTAAAGCCGACCCTTTTTTAGTTTCTGATACCAGATTATGTTCAACACTGCAAAAAGATGCTGCAAAAATCATGACGGTGGAGCATCTGATGTCTGCCTTATATGCCTGTTCGATAGATAATGTAGTGATAGAGGTATCAGGTTTGGAAATTCCAATACTTGATGGAAGCTCTAACCCTTTTATCTATTTAATACAATCAGCTGAGCCAATTAATCAAGGTGTAGAAAAAAAATTCATCAGAATCAAGAAAGCCTTTAAATACGAAATCGATGGTAAATTTGCAATGTTTGAGCCATACGAGGGATTCAAGATTAATTTTTCAATTGAATTCCCCCACCCTGTTTTTGCCGATAGAAACAACCAAATTTCAATTGATTATTATAATGATTCTTATTTTGATGAGATAGCTAGGGCAAGGACATTTGGGTTTATGCAGGAAGTGGAATATTTAAGAGCAAATGGTTTAGCTAAAGGTGGTTCCCTGGATAATGCAATTGTTATGGATGAGTATAAAATTATTAATAATGATCGACTGCGCTATGATGATGAATTTGTGAGACACAAAGTCCTAGATGCATTTGGTGATCTTTATCTCGCCGGTTTTTCAATTATAGGTAAATTTACGGCATTTAAATCTGGACATGAGATAAACAATCAATTGCTTCGTTTACTGCTTAATGACAAAGATTCTTTTGAGATAGTGACGTTAAAAGAAAATGAAAAATTATTTACCGAGATCGAACAGCACAACCAAAAAGTATATGAAAAAAAACTTGAGGCAGCGTTATTATGATTTTGAGAGTTATAGCATTTTTACTTGCGATTTCATTAATCGTACTAATGGTTCTATATGTTGTCACTAAAAATAAAAATTATTTTGAATTAGTAAAAAAAATTACTCGTTATACGATCACAGCTATTTTAATTATCTTAGTGATTTACTTGTTTCTTCGAATAACGCACTTGTGATATGAAGTTAGTAACTATTTTTGGTGGCTCTGGGTTTATTGGAAAAGAATTAGTAATTGAGTTGTCAAAAAACCCTAATTTTCAAATTAAAATTGTTTCACGTAATGAAAATAAGATAAAAGATTTCAAAGTCTTACCCAACGTTAAATTTTCTAAAATCAATCAATTCAACCAAAAAGAAATAATACATTTGATAAAAGGCTCTTATGCAGTGATTAATTTGATCGGAATTCTGCATGAAAATAAATCTAATACATTTAAACAAATTCACACTGATTATCCAAAAATAATCCAAGAGGCTTGTATTAAATCAAAGGTAGCTAGATTTATTCATATGAGCTCACTTAAATCTGAAACACAACAAAGTTATTACTTAGAGTCAAAATTTAACGGCGAACATGAATTGCTAAAGTTTAAAAATAATATGAAAACTTTTATTCTAAAACCCTCAATCGTCTTTGGTAAAAATGATAACTTTATAAATCTTTTTTATAAATTGATAAAACTTGTTCCTATGCTTGGTGTAATATCGCATCAATCTTTATTTCAGCCAATCTCTGTTAAAGATTTAAATGCTATTATCATTCAGCTTATTGGTAATAATAAGTTTGAATCTCGAGTGTTTAACCTGGGTGGACATGAAAAATATTCTTTTTATGAAATTTTAAAATTATTAAAACAAAGTAAAAAAATCAAATGTTTTTTAATTAAACTTCCTAAATGCCTAGAATTACCATTAGTTTGTCTACTTGAATATAGTCCATACAAAATAATAACGAGGGACAATTTAAAATCACTTAAGGTTGATAATATTTGTGATGTAAATCATGCTTATGAATTCTTAACAGATTTAGAAGATCTTAAAACCTACATTAGGGAATTATGAAAATATATCTTGTTGGTGGGGCTGTGAGAGATGAGCTACTAGGCATACCTTTTGTTGAAAAAGACTATGTTGTGGTTGGGTCAACAATTGAAGAAATGGTAAAAAATAATTTCAAACCTGTTGGTAAAGACTTTCCAGTTTTTATTCACCCAAAAACCTTTGAAGAATATGCTTTGGCAAGAACAGAAAAAAAAGAGGGAGTGGGCTATAAGGGTTTTAAATTTTATACAAGCCCCAAGATTACTCTTGAAGAGGATTTAAAACGCAGAGACTTAACTATTAATGCGATTGCAAAAGATGAATCAGGAAAAATTATTGACCCCTTTAATGGCGTCAATGATCTTAGTAATAAAGTTTTAAGACATATTTCAACTGCTTTTTCAGAAGATCCTTTAAGGATATTGAGGGTTTGTAGATTTCAAGCAAAGTTCATTGATTTTCAGATCGATAATGATACAAAAAAGTATTTATTAAATATGGTAGCAAACAAAGAGCTACAGTTTTTATCGGTTGATCGGATAATGCTGGAGTTAAAAAAAGTATTTTTATTGAGACATGGTTATATTTTCTTTAAAACATTACATGATGTTGGAGGAAGTGATCAATTATTTACCTCTAAAAATCAGGAGTTAAACAATTTATCTGAATGCTTCAAGCCATACTTTATGTCTCCATTTTTTTTAAAAGTTAGATTTAATTTGTTGTGGCTTTATTTTCAAAATAAATTTAGTTTCATTTTAAATAAAAATTATGTAACTAATTTTTCAAAAAAAGACCAAGCTGTTATCGATCTATTTTTTAAATTACAAGAGAAACTTGAGAATTTTTCTGCTTTAAGTATTAATGAAAAATATAAATTATTAAAAGATATTGGTTTTTTTGGGCGAGATGACAAATTAAATGAAATTTTACTTTTATTTCAATTAAATGCTGATGCACATCAAATAGACGTTTCAAAAATATTAATTTATTTCGATCATTTACGCATTCATTTTGCCTCACATCCAATTTCACTTCCAAAAAATATATCTGGTCTGGCAATAAATGAATATCTGACTAAAAAGAGAATTGAGCTATTAAATATTTTTCAATTTTAATATTTTATTTAATTGATTTAGTCTGAAATTTATATATTTATTTTGCTCCCTAATGCTCGATAAATGTATTGTTATAAATCCACATAGAAAAGCTTGTTTTAAATTTTCTTTATTGTCATCAATTAAAATAAATTTCTCATAAGGTAATTTTTTCACTCTCTTAAAAACATTTTGATTTGGCTTTGGAATGTAAAAATTATCCTCAATACAAATTATTTTTTTAAAATGATGACAAATACCCATTTTTTTTAACACAAACTTTGCATAATGTTTTGGAGCGTTTGTGAGAACAATTTTATCCTCACGAATCGATTTCATAATTTTTTTTATATATCTTAATGGTGTGATTTTTGATTCTATTTTTTTAAGATTATGTGTTTTTTTCAAAAAATCATTTGTTTGAATACGATGATTTATTTGAAGACCTCTTAATGTTGAGCCATATTTTTGCCAATAATCTATCCGAATTTTATCTGCATTTTCTTTGGAAACATTTAAGACATCTGAAATATATTTGGTCATATCTTGATTGATTAATTCAAATACATCAGGGCTGGCTGAATGTAGTGTATCGTCTAAATCAAAAACCCAAAGTCTTTTTAATTTTTGCCTTTGATTAATGTTCCTACACCTTGATTGGTTAAAATTTCAAGCAATAGTGCATGTTCAACGCGACCATCGATAATATGAACACTAGTCACACCCCCTTTTGCAGCATCCATAGCAGATTCTATTTTTGGTAACATGCCGCCACTTAGTGTTCTATTTATTATTAATTTCTCAATATCTGATGGTTTAATTCCTGTGATAAGCTTACCTTCTTTATCAAGTACACCCTGTGTGTTAGTCATAAGTATTAGTTTTTCTGCATTTAAAGCTTGTGCCAGCTTCCCAGCAACAACATCGGCATTGATGTTATAGGTTTTACCATCGAGACCTATCCCAATCGGAGCAATTACTGGGATAAAATCACCGGTATCTAGAAATTGAATTAAGCTTGGATCAATGGAATCGATTTTACCCACATAACCTAAATCAATTTTTTTCCCTTCAGAGATGGTTTCCAGTTTTGAAGCATGAATAAAATTTCCATCTTGCCCAGTCAGGCCAACTGCTTTACCTCCATGAATATTTATCTGGTGGACTATCTCTTTATTAATTTGCCCTCCAAGAACCATTTCAACAATAGCCATTGTCTCCTCATCGGTAACTCTAATGCCATTGATAAATTCACCTTTTTTACCAATTTTTTCGAGATGTTCATTAATTTGAGGACCTCCTCCATGAACCACAACAGGGTTCATTCCAACAAGCTTGAGTAGGACTACGTCTTTAGCAAAAGAACTCTTCAGTTGCTCATCAACTATGGCATTGCCACCAAATTTAATCACTATGGTCTTATCAATAAACTGTTTAATATAGGGTAGGGCTTCGCTTAATATTTTGGCTTTATCGTTAGGCGTCATTTTTTTTCCATTCTTTTAATTAGTATCTTAGAGTTTCGTTCTTTTGAGTACTCACTTTGTTTTTCTGAGGGTAAATCTTGTATTTGTGCATTGTGGTAACCATTTTCCATAAACCAATGTGCAGACTGAGTTGTCATGACAAAGGTTTTTTGATTTATATGGCTACAATAGTTTTCACAGTGCATTAACAATTTTTTTCCATAACCCATATTTTGATAATTCTCATTTATTGCAAAACATGCTATTTCAGAAATATCATTAAAATGCGATATTTTTGCGCATCCAATAATCTTATTATCAAACTCTAGAATATGAAAATGATTAATATCTTTTTCAATCATATCTAGGGACCTTTGGATCAGAATTTGATTGTTAGATAATGACTTAATCATTTTTTCAATAACTTTTGCATCAAAAAGCGTGGCTTGTCTAAAATTTTCTATTTGTTCGTGAGTAATGACTGTACCTTGACCTGAATTTGTGAATAACTCAGTAATTATCGATCCATTTACATGCCTGTTGATTAAATGGGTTTTTTTTAGGCCGCTATTAATCGCTAGAATTCCAGCCTCAAGAATTGGAATAGTATTTTTTTCAACATATTCTGGATCAGTTGTATGTTTTATATGATCTAAAAGATTTACGGCTTTATTGAGTGTCATTTCGGATA
>JAQCBB010000064.1 GCA_027621535.1 Pseudomonadota bacterium
TAGCTAACTTTTTAAAAGCTTTTTTTATTTCATCTGTTGATACGTCTCGATTTAAACCTAATACTTCGTAATAGTCTCTCTTAGAAGCCATATATCCCTATTAATTGATAAGGCCTGAATAAATCAGGCCTAATTGAAAATATGAAGATTATTTATCTTCTTCTTTTTTTTCGTCTTCTTTTACTTCTTCAAACTCTGCATCGACAACGTCACCATCGACAGTTTTTTCAGAGCTTTTTCCAGAAGTATTTGCTGATGAGTTAGTATTGGCAGATCCTTGTTGAGCCGCGTAAATTTTTTCACTAAACTTTTGTGCAGCTTCTGCCAATGACTTAGATTTATCATCAATCTTTGTTTTTTCATCAGAAGAAATAGCTTCTTCTAAATCTTTAATAGAGGCTTCAATTTTTTCTTTGTCATCACCTTCAAGTTTATCTGCATGATCTGTTAAAGATTTTTTAGTGCCATGGATAAGGGCTTCGGCAGAATTTTTTGCATCAACAAGCTCTTTTAATTTCTTATCCTCTTCAGCATGTTTGGCTGCGTCTTCTTCCATTTTTTTGATTTCTTCCTCACTTAAACCACTGTTTGCTTTAATGGTTATTTTGTTTTCTTTTCCTGTGGCTTTATCTTTTGCTGAAACATTTAATATCCCGTTTGCGTCAATATCAAATGTGACTTCAATTTGTGGAGTACCTCTTGAAGCAGGAGGGATATCAGTTAAGTTGAATTGACCTAAGCTTTTATTTCCATTTGCTATTTCTCTTTCACCCTGAAGCACATGAATAGTGACTGCACTTTGATTATCTTCAGCGGTTGAGAAAACCTGAGATGCCTTTGTTGGGATAGTGGTGTTCTTTTTGATAAGTTTTGTACAAACACCACCTAGGGTTTCTATGCCTAAACTGAGTGGGCTTACATCCAATAACAAAACATCTTTTACGTCACCTTGAAGAACGCCACCTTGAACAGCAGCACCCACTGCAACTGCTTCATCAGGATTTACGTCTTTTCTTGGATCAACATTGAAGATGGATTTTACTTTTTCTTGAACCTTAGGCATTCTGGTCTGACCACCCACTAAAATAACATCTGATATTTCAGAACTTGAAAGTCCAGCATCCTCAAGAGCTTGAATACAAGGCGCAGCAGTTCTTTCAATTAAATTTTCAACTAAAGATTCAAACTTAGAACGTGTTATTTTAATTACCAAGTGTTTTGGTCCAGATGCGTCGGCAGTAATATAGGGAAGGTTGACTTCTGTTTGTGTGCTGCTTGATAATTCAATTTTTGCTTTTTCAGCAGCTTCTTTTAAACGTTGTTTTGCAAGCATATCTTGAGTTAAATCAACGCCATTTTCTTTTTTGAATTCTTCAGCTAAATAGTCAATGATTTGGTTATCAAAGTCTTCACCGCCAAGAAATGTATCTCCGTTTGTTGAGAGTACTTCGAATTGATGTTCTCCATCGACACTAGAGATTTCAATAATAGAGACATCAAATGTGCCGCCCCCGAGGTCATATACAGCAATTTTTCGATCTCCTTCTTGTTTATCTAAACCAAAAGCGAGTGCAGCAGCGGTTGGTTCGTTAATAATTCTCTTCACTTCTAAGCCAGCAATTCGACCAGCATCTTTGGTGGCTTGACGCTGACTGTCATTAAAATAGGCTGGAACAGTTATAACGGCCTCAGTGACTTCTTCTCCAAGGTACTCTTCCGCTGTTCTTTTCATTTTCTTTAAAATTTCAGCAGATATTTGTGGTGGGGCAACTTTTTCGCCATTCACTTCTACCCATGCGTCACCATTATCAGCTTTTGTGATTGAGTAAGGCATTAGTTTAATATCTTTTTGAACTTCATCTTCTTCAAAGCGGCGACCAATTAAACGTTTTACTGCAAATAATGTGTTTTTTGGATTGGTGACGGCTTGTCTTTTTGCAGGCGCGCCTGTAAGGATCTCTCCTCCATCTTGATAAGCAATAATTGATGGTGTTGTCCGATTGCCCTCTGAATTTTCTATTACTTTTGGTTTGCCATTTTCCATGACTGCAACACATGAATTAGTAGTACCAAGATCAATTCCGATTATTTTTCCCATTATTTTGTTGTCCTTAAAATTTTTCTAGTATTAATATTGTGCTTAAATTATTTTTTTCAAGTGTTATTCTTTTAATTTTGAAACCACCACCATAGCAGGACGAATTACTCGTTCATTCAATTTATAACCCTTTTGAAGTACATTTAATATAGTATTTCCTTCCTTATCCTCTGACTCAATCATTGATATGGCTTGATGTTCGTTCGGATTGAATTTTTCATTAATTGGATTTATTTCATCAATATTAAATTTTTCAAATACTGAATTGAGTTGCTTGAGAGTTAATTCAACACCATCTTTAAGGGTGGTTAAATCAATAGTTTCAGAATTGACAGATGCCTCAAGACTATCTTTAACTGTAAGTAATTCTTGACTAAATGACTCTAGCGAGTATTTTCTAGTTTTTTCAGCTTCCTCAAAGCCTCTTCGTCTGACATTTTCAGTTTCAGCTTTTGCGTATAGTACCTGATTTTTTAGTTCTTCAATTTGTTGTTGATAATCATTTGTTGGATCTGTTTGACTTTCATCAAGATCTGCTGAGGTATTGTCTTTAGAAATACCCTCCTCATTCAAATTTAATTCTTCTTGATTTTGAATATCATCAGTGTCATTTTTTTTTGAGTTTGATTTATTTTTAGTCATAAGGATTAAAAGTTATTTATAACATTTTAAATATCGTGATAAAAGTTTAAATTTCAACCCAAATCTTCAAATTTTTTATCACATCATCAATGACGGGATTCTGAGAATATCCCCCAATATTTAGCGCGGTAGAGTTAGAGTTTTTAATACCCGTTAAATTTGGATGACTGTGCATAAATAGGCCTAAGGTCGGTATATCAAGGGCTGATGCCAGGTGTGTCAATCCACTGTCTACTCCAATCACAAATTTAGCTTGACTAAGCTCCTGAACAAGAGTGTCTAAGCGCATTTTCTCTAAAATTTTTGTATTGTTCGTTTGATCATAAATACTCAAACACTCTTCGTATTCAGCAGGAGTGCCCCAAGGCATAAAAATTTGGTAATTAAGTTGTTCTAAATGCTTAGCTAATTTTACCCAATTATGAATTGACCATTTTTTTTTAGCATTACTGCTTCCGGTAATAAAAAAAATAATATTCTTTAAATTATTCTTTTTGTTCAAATTAAATGAAAAGATTGGTTTTTCGAGTTCGATTTTATAATTAAACACTTTACTCACCAATAAGCGATTGCGATCAATTGCATGAAGACTTTTTTCTACATGTATTCTATTTTTATAAAATAAAGAACCAAGGGGCTCTTTTATCGATTTTAAGTCATAGCCAAAAGCATTTTCGGATTTACATAAAATGCCTGTTCGAAATAAGCCTTGAAGATCAATAACGATATCATAATCTTGAGAAGAAATTTGGTGACATAAATTGATAAAATCTAAAATTGTTTTTTTATTGAAGATATTTTTTTTCCAGGTTCTAAATTTACTAATGATTACTTGATTGATAGGGAAGATGCTTAGTAAGCTTGCAAATGACTCTTCAACAAGCCAGTGAATTTCAATATCATCAAGATTTCTTTTAAGATCACTTATAATAGGATTTGTGTGAACAATGTCCCCAAGGGAGGATGTTTTGATAATCAAGACTTTCATTTATAAATTATAAACCATATGAAAAAAATTCTATTTTTAACAAAAGGACATCAGGCATCTTCAACACGAGATCGCGCATTAATATATTCAGACCTCTTTAAAGCTGATAAATTTATTTTGAGACACTTAGGCTTGTCGAAAAATTTAATTAACTATTTAAAAGCTCTTATATTTGCTCCATATTATGACATCATTTTTTTACAAAGAAAGTTATTAAATTATCCCTATTTTTGGCTCTTAAGACTATTGTCAAAGAAAATTATTTATGATTTCGATGATTCAATTTTTTTAAAGAGTAATGGAAACTTATCAGAAACTAAGTACAAACGATTCAAAAAAATATGTAAGAAATCAGATTTAATATTTGCAGGAAATATATTTTTAAAAAAATATGCTGAAGAATACAATAGGAAAACATTCTTAATACCTACTTGTTTAGATATTGATAAATATAATTTAAAGACTGTAAAATCTAAAAAATATTTTGATATTGTATGGGTTGGTCAAAAAAGTACATCAAAGTATTTAATTCAAATTTTGCCTTTTTTAGAGCAAGCCAAAAAATCTATAAGTAATCTCCGATTAATAAATATCTCTGATGTAATTATTAACAGTGATTTAATAACTATTAAAAACATTAAATGGGAGGAAAATAGTCAGTATAAACATATCTGCTCATCTCATTTGGGAATTGCTCCGCTTGCTCAAAATAATTGGAGTAAGGGAAAATGTGCATTTAAGATGTTGCAATATTCTTCAGCTGGCCTTCCAACGATATCTTCGAATGTTGGAGTTAATAGAGAATTAATCAATCATTACAAGAATGGTATTTTGATAAGAAAAAATTCTGAT
>JAQCBB010000017.1 GCA_027621535.1 Pseudomonadota bacterium
AAACAAACCTGCTTCCGGTAGGTTTAAAGTCTCCATCTGAATAGCCCAGAGGCTTTAAATCTGAACTTATAAACTTATTATGTGAGTTATTTGTATCAAATTGTGTATATTCAAATTTTGAAGTGGAGTTAATGCCCATAAACATATCACTTCTATTTAAGAAAACTTGCGGTAATTTTTCATAGGGCGAGCTGGTTGTTAGAGATTGAAATTTTTGAACCCTTAAGCCTGAATTCCATCCAGAGAATGTGTAATCAAGTCCAAACTCTTGAGGCAAGACAACCCTAGATGTTCTTGATACTAATGATGACATATCAGCAAAGTAATCATTGTCAGACACTTTTTCATATCTGTAAAAACCAGAAAAATTATTTGTAAATTTTTGCTTATGTTTTAAATTTAGCAAATATCGTTCCTGATTAGTCATATAATCATTATTCAAAAATTCAGCATTTGCTTCACCTCTCGAATTATCCGTCATGTAGCGATATTGACCACCAACTTGCAGACCCCTTTTCCCCATATACCTTGGTGTTAAAGTGGCATCTTGGTTAGGGGCAATATTAAAATAGTAAGGTGTTTTTACTTGAAAACCACTTCGGGTTGTTGTGCCCCATGTTGGGCTTAAGAACCCTGTTTTTCTCTCATTGTTGAATGAAAAATTTACCTTCGGTGAATACATTATAGGCACACCTTTAAACTCCATTCGAGCGTTTGTTGCATCAACTGATTTTGATTTATTATCAATATTAATTTCACTTCCCTTAATGAACCAATCTGTTTTACCGACTTCACAGGTGGTAATCTCTGCATTTTTTAAAGTTGTTTTATTTTCGCCCTCTATTAAAAGTTTAGAGGCATAACCCCTTATAGATTGATTAATGGATGACTGATTCGATGTATCTGTATCAAAAGTGGCTTCAGGAATTTCTCCTACGGATTCGTCAACATCCAACATTAATTGTTGCCCAGTAATTAATGTATTACCGCTTTTTAATTTTACATTACCGTTGGCTTCAAGTTGATTTGATATTTGATCGTAAATGATAGTGTCAGCTTCAATACGCTTTCCAGACTTAATAAGTATAGCGTTGCCTGAAGCTTTGATTTGCTTATCGATGGTATTTTCAAGAGATTCACCCTCAATAATTAAATCTGTATCATTTGGGTTATCAATTGCAAAGCAATTGCTAATAACTAAATAACCTAAAATAACTGATTTGGTTAAAATGAAGAGTGTGCGCTTATTAAAAATCATTAATTCTAAAAATATAACTCCAGAGAGTCCGGGGGATATATTTTAAATGATATTTTTAACAAATCAAATAAAATCAACAATTTATAACAAATTTTTAAGACAATAATGATTTCAAGATTCACTGTGAAAAATGCTTAATTTGGACCAAAAAATAATAAATTTTTTAGATAATTATTTTAAAGCGAAATATGAGATTGCAAAAGCATCTGAAGATGCAAGTTTTAGAAAATATTACAGAGCCTTTTTTAAAGATAAAACATATGTCGTTATGGCTGCTCCGCCAGATAAAGAGCCAATTGATCAATTTATTTTTTTAGCTAAAAGCTTAAAAGAAAAAAACATCAATGCGCCACAACTTTTTGAAGTTAATCCTAATCTTGGCGTTGTTATTATGCAAGACCTTGGGATGACCTCACTGCTTGAATTTTTTAATGATTCAAATTATCAAGAAGATCAAATGTTTGATAAGCTGATTCAGTTGATATACCAAATGCAATTGAATTGCTCAGGTTTTATTATCAACTCTTACGATAATAAAAAGCTCAAAGATGAACTTGATTTGTTCCATACTTGGTATTTAAAAAATATCAACTTTGATCAGGCTAAACTTTTTGAAATATATAGTTATTTAATTGAGAGAGCTGAGTCTCAAGTTCAAAAGTTTGTTCATAGAGACTTTCATTCACGAAACTTACTCATAAATGATAATGAAATTGGCGTGATTGACTTCCAAGATGCTCTCATTGGCCCAGTAACCTATGATCTAGTATCCATCTTAAAAGATGCGTATCATGAAAAAAATGCACAATTCATTATTGATAAATGTATCAGATATTGGCAGCTTGCAAGAGATTCATTTGGATTAACCCATGATTTTTCTGAATTTTTTATTGATTTTGAATTGATGGGGGTTCAAAGACATCTCAAAATATTAGGTATTTTCAAAAGACTCTCTGAAAGAGATGGTAAACATCAGTATTTAAATGATATTCCCCTCATCGAAGGATATCTTCTGGACATCATTCCAAATTATCCAAAATTAAAATATGTGGGACAGCTCATTCTTGAAAAAAGAAAGCAGGATGGCTTATGAAAGCCATGATACTTGCGGCTGGAAGGGGAGTGAGAATGGGGAGTTTGTCAAATAAAATACCTAAGCCCCTGTTAAGGATTAAAGATAAAGCATTAATTGAGATTCAACTTAATAAGTTAATTGAAGCTGGTTTTGATGATTTTTTAATTAATGTTTCTTATCTTTATGAGCAAATTATCGACTTTGTCACCACTAAATACGAAAATAAGGTTTCGATAACATTTTCGATTGAAACAGAGCCACTTGAGACTGCAGGAGGCATCATTAATGCATTAGATTTTTTTGATGATAATCCTTTTTTAGTCACTAATTCTGATATTTTCACTGATTTTAAATATGAGGAAATCATCAAATATCAGCTTAAAGATGGAATCATCGCTCATTTGATATTTGTTCCAAATCCTATTTTTAAGGACCAAGGTGATTTTGGCTTAGCAGGTGAATTAGTCAATCTTAATAGAGACTTAACATTTTCTGGGATTGGTATTTATACAAAACAGATGTTTACTGAATATATAAAAGGTGAAAAAATTCAATTAAAAACAATATTTGAAAACAATATTAAAAAAAATAGAATAAGCGGATCTTTATTTCAAGGTTACTGGTCAGACGTAGGTACCCCTGAAAGATTAAAATATGAAAATACAAAATATGACAATTAAACCTACGATTTATAGACAAAGAAGAAAACATCTAGCGGCTTTGTTAAATAGAGGAATTGCAATTGTCAGAAACTCATCTGACCAAATTCGTTCAAATGACACTTATTACCCTTATCGCTCAAATAGTTATTTTCATTATTTATCAGGATTTCCTGAGTCTGAATCTATTCTAGTTATTTCCTCTAAGCTCAATCAGTCTTTTATTTTTACAAAAACAAAAAATAAGGAAAAAGAAATCTGGGATGGTTTTATCTATGGACCAAAAAAAGCAGCTCAAGACTTTTTATTTGAAGCAGGCCTTGATTTAAAAGAGTTTAGATCTTTTTTAAATGAATTAATTTCAACACACACAAATTTTTATCTGCTTCAGGAAGATTTAGATTTGCGATCCATGCTGTCAAAAGCATTAAATATTGCGAGCAAAGGCAAGAGGGTAGGTCCGGTGATGAGTAATCATATTCATTCACTTAATACTATGATTGACGAGATGCGATCCATTAAAAGTAAAAATGAAATTGAAATAATTCAAAAGGCGGCAAATATTTCTAGTGAAGCCCATAAGTTTGCCATGGCAAATATTCATTTAGACCAATATGAATATCAAGTTGAAGCTAGGTTGAGATATGAGTTTGCAAAAAATGGAGCTAGAAATGAGGCATATCATTCGATTGTTGCCTCTGGAAAAAACGCATGCACGTTACACTATATTCAAAATAATGCAAAACTAATAAATGGCGATCTGATTTTAATTGATGCTGGCTGTGAGTATGGCTGCTATGCGTCAGACATTACCCGAACTTATCCAATTAATGGAAAATTTTCAGCGGCTCAAAGGGATGTTTATACGATTGTGTTAGAGGCCCAAAAAAAAGCAATTGAATGTGTTAAAAGGAATAATGCATTTAATGATCCTCATGAAACTGCATTGAGGGTTTTGGCCCAAGGATTGAAAGATTTAAAAATTATTAAATCACCAATTAATGAAATTATTGAAAAACAACTTTATAAAAAATACTTTATGCATCGAACCTCACATTGGATGGGCCTAGATGTTCATGATGTGGGTAACTACTATGACCCAAAAAACAATTCAATTAAATTGAAAGATGGCCAAATCTTAACCATAGAACCTGGCCTTTATTTTCAGAAAAATGAAAAGATTCCTAAAGCTTTCCAGGGTATGGGAATCAGAATTGAGGACGATGTATTGGTGAATGGAAATTCACCAATAGTTTTGACAGCAAAGTGCCCAAAGGAAATTCAGGATTTGGAATCAATTATTGGAAAAGGATAATTTAAGTCAAATTCGAGTAATTGGAGCTGGCCCAGCTGGACTTATTTTTGCTCTTTTAACTGCAAAAAAAACCTTTCAAATTATGCTTCATGAGAAAGATTCTGAGGGTTTTTTTGCTCAGCAGTCTCGTGCCCTTGCATTGTCTCCAAGCTCCATTGAAATTTTATCGGAAATAGGAATCAGTCCGGATCAAGATTCCAGTTTTATTCCGATAAAAACAATTCATACGAGTCAGAAAAACTCCTTTGGAAGAGTTTTAATTGAGGATGATGGTAAAGAATTGGGTTATGTCATTCGATATAAAAATTTAATTAAGTTATTGCTTGATAGAGTTAAAACTAACAAATACATAAAAATAATATTTGAAAGTGAAATCCTCAGTATTAACGATCAGCAAGATTTTTTTACCGACGATAAAAGTAAAATTTATAAGTATGACTTCCTCTTGTTTTCCGATGGTATTGGCAAACTTTTAAGCAATACATTTGAATTTGATACCGATCCAGACATGGATGGGTTACTTGCCCTAGTGGCAGAAATTCGTACAGAATTAAACCATCAATATTGCGCTTACGAGCGATTTACTGTTAAAGGTCCGGTAGCTCTTTTGCCTTTAGAGAATCAAAATCTGTCCAAATTGGTTTGGACCGGAAAAAAAGACTTCATTATGCAGATGTTGAATTGTGATAAGCAGTCATTTTCAACTTTATTTGCCGATCATTTTGGCGAAAGGCTTGGAAAGTTGACTCATATTGATGAAAAGTATGCCTATCCCTTGAGTCATCAATTTATTAGACAGCCCTATCAAAAAAATATTTTAGTGTCAGGCAATGCGGCACACGCTATGCATCCAGTTGCTGGACAGGGATTAAATTTGACTATTCGTGATCTTAAGGTTTTATTAAGTTTGCTGGATAAAAATGACTATCAAATATCTGAGACTTTATTAAAACAATATTCTGATGAAAGAAAAAGAGAGGTTCGTTCTATGATGAAAATATCGAGCCATTTAGTGAAAGGGTTTTCTAATCAAATGGTTGGAGCAAATCTACTAAGAGGATCTGGAATGTTTTTACTTGATAATAGTTTTTTTGTAAAAAAAATGTTTAAAGAGAAATTTAGTTATGGAAAAAACTAAGATTATTTTGCTTGGAGATAATATTGTTTCAAATATATTGAAAATTCTTCTTCATAAGCAAAAGATTGATTACGTTAACTTATGTTTGCCCAAAAAAAATTTAGAGACTCGGTTTTATGCAGTAAAGCCAACTTTTTATCAATGGTTTGAAGATAATTTCAAATTGCCTTTTTCAAAATTTTATCCCATTAAAAATATTGATATTTATTTTAAACAAGAAAAAATTACTTTGGCTAATGAACACTCCAGACCCTTCTCGTTATTCAATATGACAAAGAGTGATGATATCTTCCAAACAATTAAACATTTTAATCTGGATACTGCTATTGAAGTTAATGACATTAAAGTGAAAACGGATATAAATTATATTTCATTGATTGATCAAAGCATTCAAGGTGACTTAATTATTAATACGGATCATCGTTTAAACGAATCTTTGGGGGTGACGGAAAAAGTTGATAACACCCAAGAGTTTGCCATTGTGGCCTTTTTTTCTTCTAAAACTAGCCTAGAAAATAAGGCACATCAATATTTTTATCATAATCAAATTCTTGCGATACTTCCTTTTGATGATAATAAGTTTTCCATTGTGTTATCAGCAAAAAATGATGTAATTGAAAATTTATTATCACAATCAGACCAGAATTTTGAAAAAAATATTCAAAAGATTTGCGGGCTATCTTCAATAAGCTTATTAACCGAAAGGCAATCCTATCCAATTTTTCAATCAAAAGTTAAAAAAAATAATTTATCTCGAATAATTTTAATGGGTGATGCATCACATCGAGTTCATCCTCTTGCCGGACAAGGTCTCAACTTAGGTTTTGGGGATATTGCTGATTTTAATTCACTGATCAATCAATCTTCATATCATGATTATGGAAAAGCTAACTTTATTAAAAAATACAACATCAAAAGAGCTGCCGATGAAATGTTTATCCATTATTTAACTTCAACAATTGATGCTATGATGATAAAGCAAGGTGATTTTTTCCAACCATTGATGAAGTTACCAGCAAAAGTAATCAATAACTCTAATTTAATTAAAAAACTGTTAGCCGAGGTGATGATCTAATGAAATTTGTTTGTTCAGTGCTTTTATTCTTTGTAACTTCCGTTTATGCAGACATTAATAAACTTGAAAAGGCAATCAAAGCTCAGTATCCAGATATAAAGATTCAAGGAATTAGTAAAACTCAGTTCAATGATTTATATGAGGTCTATTTAGGAAATCAGATCATTTATACAGATAGATCTTTTAAATTTTTAATCGTTGATGGAAATTTGGTTGACACTAAAACAAAAAAAAATCTTACAGCAGATAGATTATCTGAATTGCAAAGAATTCCATTTGAAAGTTTACCGAAAGACTTGGCTATCAAAATTAAAAAAGGGAATGGACACAAAAAAGTAGCAGTCTTTTCTGATATCGACTGTCCATTTTGTAGAAAGTTAGAAAAAGATGTTTTAATGAAGTTAGATGATGTTGAAATTTATACATTTATTTTTCCTTTGGCCATTCATCCTGAGGCAGAAGAAAAATCTTTAAAAATTTGGTGTTCAGATAATCCATCGAAAAATTGGATCAATTTTATGACAAATGCTCAATTACCCGCTAATGATGCAAATTGTGTCTCACCAATAGGACAGATACAAGGCTTTGCTCTTAAGCACGGCATCCAATCGACCCCAACTATTATTTTCCAAAATGGGAATCGTATTTCCGGAGCGATACCTTTAGAAGAATTTCAGTCCTTGTTGTAGTAAGTATCGCTTGACTTTACTTTAAAATTTACGTAGCCTTAGCAGTTCAAGGTGTTTGCATTAAGTTTACCTGTGTATTCTAAATCTCAATTAAGTTTTCACTCAATCTTAATACAAACTTTTAGGGGCGCCTCCCCAACATTATTATGTAGGAAGTTTTATGGCTGAAGGAACAGTAAAGTGGTTTAACGATGCAAAAGGATTTGGCTTCATCACACCTGATGACGGATCTGAAGATTTATTTGCACATTTTTCATCTATCACAGGTGATGGATATAAAAGTTTAAAAGAAGGTCAACGCGTTACTTTTGAAGTAACTGATGGCCCAAAAGGTAAGCAAGCTTCAAATATACAAAAAGCTTAACCTTCTAAATTCTCAATAATAGCCTGAGCAAAGTCACTTGTTGACATTGCACTAACACCCATATGAACTGAAAAATCAGCAGTAACTTTTTTTTCTAAAAGTGTTTTTCTAAAGGCTTTATCCAGCGCAAATGCCGCTTCATTCCATTTTAAGTGGGATAACATCATTTGTGCTGAGAGAATTAAAGAACTTGGGTTAGCAATATTCTTACCTGCTATATCAGGAGCAGTTCCATGTGTAGCTTCAAATATTGCTAGATTATTTGATAAATTCGCACCTGGAGCTATTCCTATACCTCCAACCTGTGCAGCAAGTGCATCTGAAATATAATCACCGTTTAAGTTTAATGTGGCAACCACATCATATCTTTCAGGGCGGAGTAAAATTTCTTGTAAAAATGCGTCCGCGATACAGTCTTTAATGGTAATTCCATTGTTCAAGACAATTTCACCAGATTCATTTAACTGCGCACCAAATTCTTTTTTGGCAATCGCATAACCCCATTCTTTAAAGCCACCCTCAGTAAATTTCATGATGTTACCTTTGTGAACCAGGGTGACGGATCTTCTATTGTTATCAATGGCGAACTGAATAGCTTTATGAATTAAACGCTGGGATCCTTCAACTGAGACAGGTTTAATTCCTATTGCGCTACTATGAGGAAATCTAACTTTACCATCATCATTAAACTCTTTAAGTAGAGCTATAATTTTATTTACCTCATAAGTGCCTTGTTGGTATTCAATACCAGCATATATATCTTCAGTATTTTCTCTAAAAATTACCATATCAGTTTTTTCTGGATTTTTTAAAGGACTGGGAACTCCTTCATAGTATTGAATTGGTCTTAAGCAAACAAATAAATCAAGTTTTTGGCGCATAGCTACATTTAGAGATCGCATACCACCACCAACAGGGGTTGCAAGAGGACCTTTAATAGAAACAATATATTTTTCTAAAGCATTAAGTGTTTCCTGGGGGAGGTAGTGGTCATGACCATACAAGTTTGCCGCTTTTTCTCCAGCAAAGACTTCAAGCCATTCAATTTTTTTTGAACCAGAGTAAATTTTTTTTAATACTGCATCAATAACTGATCGCATCGCTGGCATAATATCAGCACCAATACCATCACCTTCAATGAATGGGATGATTGGAAAATCTGGTATATTAAGTTCATGATTTTTTTTTATACTAATGGCTTGACCATTCCGGGGAGCGTAAACAATTTGATTCATCGAGTTCCTAATTTTTTATGATTATTTTATTTAACAAACCATTTGGTGTTATCAGTCAATTTTCTCAGCACGATATTCATCCAACATTAAAAAAATTTATAAATATCCCTAATGTTTACCCTGCTGGCCGTCTAGACACAGATAGTGAGGGCTTAATGATTCTTACCGATGATGGAAAAGCTCAGCATGAGATTTCATCACCAAACAACAATAAGTATAAAGGATATTGGGTTCAAGTTGAAGGCGAGATTACTCAAAGAGCCCTAAAAAATCTAATAGAGGGTGTAATAATTAAAGATTATAAAACCAAACCTGCTTTGGTTAATTTAATTGAACAACCAAAAATATGGGAACGATCAAAACCAGTCAGATTTAGAAAAAGTATTCCAACTTCATGGATAAATATTGAAATAGTTGAAGGAAAGAATCGACAAGTTCGAAAAATGACAGCATCTGTCGGCTATCCCACATTAAGAATTATTCGACATAAAATTGATATGTTTTTTTTAGATGGTCTGCAGCCTGGTGATTATAAAGTTCTAAAATGAACAATAATGAAAAATGATATAATTAAAAAAAGTATAAGGATTTAAATTGTCAGGTAACTCGATCGGAAAATTATTCACTCTTACCACGTTTGGTGAATCCCATGGCATTGCTATTGGAGGCGTTGTTGACGGTTGTCCGCCTGGATTAGAATTATCTGAAAAAGATCTTCAAGTTGATCTTGATCGAAGAAAACCTGGGACTTCAAAATTTGTAACACAGAGAAAAGAAAGTGACCGAGTTCAAATTCTTTCCGGTGTTTTTGAAGGGAAAACTACAGGTACCCCAATTGGCTTGATTATTTTTAATGAGGACCAGCGTTCAAAAGATTACTCTGACATTAAAGATACCTTTAGGCCTGGGCATGCAGATCTCACCTATCAAGAAAAATATGGTATTAGAGATTACCGTGGAGGAGGTCGATCCAGTGCTAGAGAAACAGCAATTCGAGTTGCAGCTGGAGCAATCGCAAAAAAATGGCTATTGAAAAAACATAAGGTATTAATTCAGGCGTGTATAAAAAAAATTGGAACAATAGATATCCCTTTTATTTCATGGAAGTATGTTAACCAAAATCCTTTTTTTGCACCAAATAGTAAAATTATTCCTGAGCTTGAAGCTTATATAAATAATATTCGTCATGATAGAGACTCTGTGGGAGCGATGATTCATGTTGAGGCTAAAAATGTACCAAACAGTCTTGGCGAGCCAATCTTTGATCGAATGGATGCCGATATTGCCCATGCGTTGATGAGCATTAATGCAGTAAAAGGAGTTGAAATAGGTGCAGGATTTCATTCGATTGAACAAAAAGGGTCTGAACATAGCGATGAAATCACCCCGAGGGGATTCTTAACTAATAACGCTGGTGGCGTATTGGGAGGTATCACAACGGGTCAGCTACTCACTGCTAATGTTGCTTTTAAGCCTACATCAAGTATCCCCCAAGACCGACAATCTGTAAATAAAAAAAATAAACCCATTTTGATGAAGACTAAGGGACGTCACGACCCTTGTGTAGCCATCAGAGCTGTTCCGATTGTTGAGGCAATGATGGCCTTAGTTTTAATGGATCATTTACTTAGAGATAAAGCTCAGAATTATTTAGTTAAAAGAAAATAGTTTATCTTGGTAAAAAATCTTCACTTTAATCTTTCACGATTTTATTTTATTTATTATTTTTTTGTAGGACTTTTTGTACCCTACTGGGGATTGTATTTAACCTTCAAGTCATTTACCCCTATTGAAATCGGTTTTCTTTTATCTTTTTTTCAACTCAGCAGGATTTTTGCTCCAAATTTATGGGGCTGGATCGCAGATCATACTGAAAAAAGATCTCTTTGGATTCGACTAACCGCTTTTATTGGATTTGTAGGGTTTATGGGAATTTTTTGGGCTGATAGTTTCATCGAGATTTTTGTAATAATGATGGCGATGAGTGTTTTTACTAGCTCAACCTTACCTTTAGCGGAATCGTTAACTCTATCTCATTTAGCTTCAACCAACGGTCACTATAGCAAAATAAGAGCTTGGGGATCATTTGGTTTTATCATGGCAGCATTAAGCTTTGGTTTTATTTTAGATAGCTTGGGAATGCATTATTTATTAATTGTTTTATGTATCACTCAGTTTTTAATTTTTATATTCAGTTATGGAGTTCCAGAAAAACCTTATCATCGAAAAAAACTAACTCAAAATTCTTTTATTAAAATTTTAAAAAAACCAGAAGTTTTTAGCCTTTTATTAGCCTGCGCGCTAATGGTGACCTCGCATGGATTGCTTTATAATTTCTACTCTATTTACATGAATGATCAAGGATACTCTAATTCAATCATTGGATTTTTATGGGCACTTGGCGTTATTTGTGAAATATTTATTTTTTTCTTGATGCCAAAAATTACTCGATATTTAAATTTTAAACAAATTTTATTAATTAGTTTATTTATAGCTGTGGTTCGTTTTTACCTAATAGGTTCTTTTGCCGACTGTTTATTGATAATCCTGATTGCTCAGATGATGCATGCTTTTACTTTTGGTTCTTTTCATGTTGCATCGATTGAAATGATACATCAGTTTTTCTCAGGCAAAAATCACGCTAAGGGACAAGCTCTATACAACAGCATTACTTATGGGGTGGGTGGAGCATTGGGAGGTTTAGGCGGGGGATATGTCATTCAGATGTATTCAGCATCGACAGCATTTACCTTATCAGCATTATTTCCGTTAATTGGTTTTTTTATCGCACTTGTAGGGATAAAATCTCGATTCAGTATTTCAAAATTATTTAATTAATTGCTTCTAATCATTGCATAAGCAGAGTGATTATGAATGGACTCAAAATTTTCTGACTCAACAACATAGCTTTTTATTCTCTGATCCTTATTTAAATCAGTTGCAATATCTCGCACCATATCTTCAACAAATTTAGGATTATCGTATGCCTTTTCAGTGACATATTTTTCATCGGGTCTTTTGAGGAGTCCATATAATTCAGATGATGCATTTTCTTCAACCAATTTGATAATATCCTCAATCCAGACAAATTCTTTAGTTTTTACAGTGACCGTTACGTGTGATCTTTGATTATGGGCTCCGTAATCAGATATTTTTTTGGAACATGGACATAAGCTCGTAACAGGGACGATAACTTTGATTTGATTGGTAAATATATCCTCTTTAATACTTCCAATAAAAGTTACTTCATAGTCTAGTAAGCTTTCAACTTCAGAAATAGGGGCTTTTTTATTTACAAAGTAAGGAAAAGTCATTTCAACATCACCAGCTTCTGATTCAAGACGGTGTAGCATGTCACGTAATATCTTTTCAAAATTTTGTACACTTATGGTTTTTTCATTTTCATTTAAGATTTCAACAAATCGAGACATATGTGTTCCCTTGAAGTTATGGGGGAGGTGAACATACATGTCAAACATCGCAATAGTTGATTGATCACCACCAGTTTTGTCTTTGACAGATATGGGGTGTCTTATTGATTTTATTCCAACTTTGTCTATGTCTAGGTGTCTTTCATCTGGGGTATTTTGAACGTCTTCAATATTTTCTTTTAATTTATTCATAGGGTAAGTCTAACATTTGGATATAAAGTTAACAATTTTATTTTCTATTGACCGTGTATCAAGGTTTAAATTTTTATGAATTTCTCCTTGTGAGCCATGCTCTGAAAATTCATCTGAATAGCCGAGCACTAAAGTTTTAATTTGGATATTATTTTTAGATAATAGTTCCAATACTGAGGATCCAGCACCCCCTGCGATTGTGTTATCTTCTATAGTCACAATGTATTTATATTTTTTAGCAGCGGCAAGAATTAACTTTTGGTCAATCGGCTTGGCGAATCTCATATTGATGACGGCATAATTGTATTTTTCTGCTATAGGAATTACATTCTCTATGAGGGGACCAAAACATAAGAAAACTAATTTTTTACCCTTTTTAATTTCAACAGATTCTCCAAATTTTACGGCGGTAGTTTTTAAGTTTGACGCATATCCCCTTGGGTATCTGACGAAACAAATTTTATTTAATTTATAACTTAAGGTAAGCATATCGCATAATTCCTGCTCGTTAATAGGATTCATGATGACGGTATTTGGAATACATCGGATAAAGGAAATATCAAAACTACCATTGTGAGTCGGACCATCTGCTCCCACAACTCCTGCGCGGTCTACTGCAAATAGCATAGGGATATTTTGTAGGGCAACGTCATGAATTATTTGATCATAGGCCCTCTGCATAAAAGTGGAATAGATGGCAATGACTGGTTTAAAACCTTTTAAAGCTAACCCAGCTGCAAAAGTTACAGCATGTTGCTCAGCTATACCAACATCATAAAATCGAGATGGATATTTTTTTGCAAATGCCGTTAACCCACTTCCGTCTGACATAGCTGGGGTTATTGCGACAAGACTTTTATCCTTTTTCGCATAATCCAGAATCCATTCCCCAAAGACTTGAGTGAAAGTTTTTTGATTTGTAGGTAAAGTAGTTTTTTTTGAGATTCCATGAAATTTATTTGGATCTTTCTCAGCAGGAGAGAACCCATTACCTTTTTTAGTAACCACATGAAGAAATTGAGGACCACATAAATTATTAATATTTTCTAAGGTATCAACCAATACATCCAAATTATGACCATCAATGGGCCCAATATAATTAAATCCAAATTCTTCAAATAGAGTTCCAGGAGTCACCATCCCTTTGACATGCTCTTCTGTTTTTTTAGCCAACTCAAGAATAGAGGGTACTTTTTCAAAAATCTGCTTACTGGTTGATTTAAATCCACCATAAATTTTCCCACTTAAAAGTTTAGCTAGATAGTTATTTAAGGCTCCCACATTTTTTGATATGGACATATCGTTATCGTTTAAAATGACTAAAATATTACTCTTACTGTTTCCGGCATTGTTCAAGGCCTCAAAGGCCATGCCAGCAGTCAGGGCGCCGTCTCCAATAATAGCGATACTCTTTGAATTTGAACGCTGTTTATTAAATGCTTCTGCCATACCAAATGCCGCAGAAATTGATGTACTCGAATGACCTGTACCAAAATGATCATGATCACTTTCATCCCGTTTTGGAAAGCCAGATAACCCTTGGTATTGTCGCAATGTATTAAATTGATTTTTTCTACCAGTCAAAATTTTATGGGTATATGTTTGATGACCAACATCCCAGATTAAAATATCTTTGGGACTATTATAAATATAGTGCAAGGCAATAGTTAACTCAATCACCCCTAGGTTGGACGCTAAGTGGCCTCCGGTTTCTTGAATAGATTTTATTAAAAATTCTCTAATCTCAGATGCGAGGGTAGGTAATTGTTTTTTTTCTAATTTCTTTAAATCTTTTAAAGAATTAACTTGATCAAGAAGTTTGCTATTCAATGCGTCCATACATTTCTGTTATTAAAAAGGTAAACTCGGTTGGGAGTTTTAGATTTTTTGCTAATCTTGCTATTTCTTTAAAATTTATTTCTATAATTGCTTTTAATCTTTTTTGGCCATACAAAGAAAAGTAAGTAATTTTTTTTGTATTCAAGTCTTTTCCGGGATTTTTTCCTAAGATGATTTTATTTGATGTTGCATCCAAATAGTCATCAATCATTTGGTATAACAAGCCCAATAATTTAGCTAAAATAGAAAAATTATTATATCGCGCCCTATGCAGATTTGAGAGCAAAGCAGGAAGGAGAATGCAAGCACTAATCAGCTTACCTGTTTTATTGGAATGAATCATTTCAAGGATTTTTTTATTTGGCTTTTTTTTCTCATATAGCATATCAAGCGACTGTCCAAACACCATACCCTCAGGGCCGATTGAATTTGCAATTAGATGAATACACTTTAATTTAAGCTCACTCGATATTTTAATGCTGTCAGAGCTGAGCAATTGAAACGCCATTGATTGAAGGGCATCTCCAACCAAGAGTGCTTGTGCCTCATCAAATTTTTTATGGCATGTTTTTTTACCGCGTCTTAAGTCATCATTATCCATACAAGGGAGGTCATCATGAACTAAAGAGTATGCATGAATCATTTCAATAGCAGATCCTAAGGAATAAAGCTGATTTTTAGAATATTTAAAATGTCTTCCAACAATAAACAGGAGGTATGCCCGAAAACGTTTACCACCATTTTCTAAAGAGTAACGTATGGCTTTATGAAGGACATTATTTGTTTTTGGAATTCGCTCTAATAAGAAATCATTGAATTCGGATTTAAATTTTTCAAATTTTTCAATTTGGCTCATCAAAATCTTTTAACTCATTTTGTTCATTTAATATTTTTATTTTTTTTTCAAAGGCTTGAAGACTTTGCTGAGCTTGTTTAATCAGGGTTATTCCTCTTTCATAGGAATCAATGGTTTCTTCAAGCTTTAAACTTCCATCATCCATTGATTCAACTATAGATTCAAGCTCCTCGAGAATTAGGTCAAAACTTTTATTTTTATCAGCCATTATAATTTCTCCAAAAAATCAAGAAAATCAGAAATTTGTTCATTAACCACATTATGACCCATATTGTAACTTTTAGAATTAAGGTTAGAAAAGTTTATTTGAGACATGGACTGCTGAGAAACTCCAATATCGATGATGTCATCATGCGTGCCATGAATTTTTAAGATGGGCGTATCCATATTTTTATGGGCATAACTAAAATTTGGTAAAAATCCTGAAAAGCATACAATCCCATTAATTTTATTGGTTGATGTTGCTCCATAATACAAAGATAAGGCGGCACCTTGTGAGAATCCACCGATGATGACCTTATCATGATTGAAGTCATTAATAATCTTATCAATGATCTGCGATGAATCAATAAAGTCTGATTCGTTAAAGTTCTTAAGGGTTAGATTTTTCATATCAAACCATGCCCTCATCAGCATATTTTTATTCAATGAAACTGGTCTTAATGGTGCATTGGGAATAACAATATGATAGTTCTCAAACTCTTTAATATTAAAAAAGGGGAAAAAATCATTTGAATCTGCACCAAGGCCGTGTAACCAAATAATTAAGGCCTTGGTATGTGATCCTTTGTTAAGTTGAAGCAATATAAATTAAAAAATTACTTTTGTGATTCAATAAGTTTTTTTAATTCTGGCAAAGCAGCATCGACAACAGAGTTCATGGCATTCAATGCAGACTCATCATCTTGACCTTCAGGAATGGGTGGATTTAATTTATATACTCTGTAAAAGCGAGCAGTCCATTGAACTTCAGACTCGTTGTCATTTGCTCCTTTAGTGACTGTGATGTACATATTACAATCCGCAACAGGAACATCACCCTCAACAATTTCAAATTTAATTTTCATTAAATCATCATCAATTCCTTTGAGCTTTTCTAAGACCTTGCCACCTTTTTTAAGAGTTAAAGTTCTAAACTTTTCTTCACCCTTAGTTTCAATTTTAATATCTGATACAAAAGGGAGCCATTTGTTAGCATTGTCAAAATCTTTTACCACTGACCATACAGTAGCTGGACTCGCAGCAATTTTGACTGATTTTTGAACTTTTTGTGGTGTTGGACCATGAGCAAAAGCTGTAAAAACAAAAAATAATGCGGTTAAAAAAACAACTAATTTTTTCATCTAAAATCCTTAAATATTTATTCTTATAACAAACTCCATCTTACTATAACTAAACAGAATTTTATCTTTTTGACCAAATAAAATTCCCAAAAGCACGACTTTCTTTTCCAGTTTTAATATGTTTAATTAATTTCAAAGTATTTAGATCGAATATACTAATTGTGTTTGACCCCCAGTTGGTTATTACTAGTTGATTATTAGTTTCATCTATACCAATATTTTCTGGAACCTCTTGGGTTTTTAAGTTAACAATAAATTCTTGAGTGGTTTTGTTGACCACACTCACCGTGTCGTCTTGTGTATTGGTGATAAAAATTTTATTTTTATGAATCACCATATTGTAGGGATGATTCCCTGAATTAATTTCTTTACTTGAGAAATTATTTAAATCTATTTGAGTAATATTATTTGAATAGACGTTTACCGTAAAAGCTTGGTCATCACGTGTATAGACACCAAATGGATGCTCGCCTGTTTTTATTGTCTTTAGAATTTTATTATCTTTTATTATGGTTGCGATATTTTCATCACGATTGGCACAAATAAGGAGGCCATGTTTGTCATTGTAAGCTAGGCCGGATGGTGTCTTTGCCACCTCAATCTGAAGCAATTGCTTCCAGGATTGTGTATCAAATAGATAAATTTTGTTTTCGTACCATGAGGATACATAGAGCCGCTTTTCTTTTTTAATGGAAACCATTCCCAAAGGAGTGAATCCCAATTTGATTCGGTTAGTAATTTCAAAATTATTAAGATTTATGACTTGTAGGGTTTGATGTTTTGTATTTGAAATTACCGCATGATTAGTATCAATAAATTCAACGCCCAGAGGACCTTTGTCGGTTTGAAGGGTCTTGATTACCTCAAGGTCATTCAAATTAACTATCGAGACAGTATCATCGCCTTGGTTGGTTATAAGGGCAACGGTGGAATTCTGACATCCAGACAAATTTATAATGAGGTATAAAATAAAAAAAATTTTTAAAGATATGTTTATCAAATTAAATATTTATGAAAAAATTAAGAATACACAAGGAATTCTAACAATGATTGATGATGATGGATATAGGCCTAACGTTGCTAGTGTAATTATTAATAAGGATCATAAAGTCCTATGGGCTAAACGGACAAATGAGAATAATTGGCAATTTCCTCAAGGAGGCATACAAAATGGTGAGACACCAGAAGAGGCAATGTATCGTGAGGTTTATGAGGAAGTTGGCTTGGAGCCACAAAATATTGAAATAATTGGGCGTTCAAAAGACTGGCTTAAGTATGATGTCCCTGAAAAGTTTGTAAGAAGTTATTGGCAGGGACGCTATAAAGGACAAAAACAAATATGGTTTTTACTTAAATTTATTGGTGATGATGGGATGATAAATTTAAATACCCATGATGCACCTGAATTTGATCAATGGCGATGGGAAAACTTTTGGCAGCCTTTGAATGAAGTAGTTGATTTTAAAAAAGATATATATACGCAAGCACTAAATGAACTTTGGAATTTATTGCCAGTAAGTTAACTTTAAATCTCAGCTAAAGTTGTTAGTGTATTTTTTACTTTTTGGCCAAGTTTTACTTTTACTTTTGCATTTGCAGGCAGATAATGGTCAACTCTTGATCCAAATCTAATAAAACCGTAACGCTGACCTTTAGTTAAGGTTTCACCTTCACTTACATAACATAGAATTCTTCTAGCAATTAATCCTGCTATTTGTACTGAAGTTATAATTTTTTTATCATGAGTTTTAATTGTAATTGCACACAATTCATTTTCATTAGATGCTTTTTCCAATGCCGCATTAAAAAAACTACCAGGCTTATAAATTTTTTGGGTAACTTTTCCAGAAATTGGAGCTTTATTCGAATGTACATTAAAGACATTCATGAATACACTTATTTTCAAAGAGTCTCGATTATTGAATGGATCCATCGTTTTTTCAATTGAAATAACTCTGCCATCAGCGGCTGACGTGACTTCATTTAGGTTATTATTTACTAACCTAATTGGATCTCGAAAAAATTGGACCACAAAAATGGTAATAATTAAAAATAATATTATTACTAATGTGGGACAAAATAGTATTGATAAAATTAATAACGAAAGGGCTAGTCCAATAAAGGACCAACCCTCTCTTGCGAGAATAGGGAAATTTTTATTCATTTAGTTTTTGGATTGATCGACGAGTTTATTTTTTGCAATCCAAGGCATCATTGAGCGGAGCTGTGCCCCAACTTTTTCAATAGCATGCTCAGTGTTCTCTTTACGATGAATAGTCATTTCTGGATACCCATCATTACCTTCATCAATAAAACGTTTTGCGTAACTACCGTTTTGAATATTTTCTAAAGCCTTTTTCATAGCTTTTTTTGATTCGCTATTAATAACTTCTTTACCGGTGACGTACTCACCAAACTCTGCGTTATTAGAAATGGAATAATTCATATTAGCGATACCGCCTTCATACATCAGGTCAACAATTAGTTTAAGTTCATGAAGGCATTCAAAATATGCCATTTCAGGTGCATAACCAGCTTCAGTGAGTGTTTCAAAACCTGCTTTTACTAACTCAACCGCCCCACCGCAAAGAACAGCTTGTTCACCGAATAAGTCTGTTTCAGTTTCCTCTCTAAAGTCGGTTTCAATAACACCACCTTTTGTTCCTCCATTGGCCATTGCATAGGAGAGAGCCTTATCTTTTGCTTGTCCAGATTTATTTTGATAAACGGCTATCAGTGTGGGTACACCTCCGCCTTTAAGAAATTCTGACCGAACAGTATGTCCAGGACCTTTGGGGGCAATCATGATCACATCCAAATCATCTTTTAGAGAAATAAATTTATAGTGAACATTAAACCCATGGGCAAAAGCAAGCGTTGTCCCTGGTTTTAGATTAGGCTCAATATGCTGCTTGTATATTGTCGCCATTGTTTCATCTGGGATTAGCAGCATGACAACGTCGGCATTTTTAACTGAATCAGCAACCTCTTTTACGCTATGCCCTGCATTTGATGCTTTTTCCCAAGACGAGCCATCTTTTCTCAATCCAATAGTTACATTGACACCAGAGTCTTTTAAATTCGCTGCATGTGCATGACCTTGAGAACCATAACCCACAATAGTTACATTAAGATTTTTGATAATATTTAAATCTGCATCTTGATCGTAATAAACTTTCATTTTTATCCCTAAATTAAATTTTTAGTATTCTATCACCTCTGCCAATACCAGATGAACCAGTGCGAACAGTTTCAACAATTGCTGACTTATCTAAACTTTCGATGTAGGCGTCTAGTTTGGTTGATGACCCAGTAATTTCAACAGTGAAGGTATTATCTGAGACATCAATTATTCTGCCTCTAAAAATATCACTAATTCTTTTCATTTCCTCACGATATTGATGTGAAGCTTTAACTTTCACAAGCATTAACTCACGCTCAATATGTTTTCCACCGTTTAAATCTAAAACTTTTACAACATCAATTAGTTTATTGAGTTGTTTGATAATTTGCTCTATGACTTCATCTGATCCATAAGTAACAATAGTCATTCTTGATAGAGAAGGATCTTCGGTAGGGGCAACGGTCAGAGATTCTATATTGTACCCTCTTGCAGAAAAGAGACCAGAAACTCTTGAAAGTGCTCCGGATTCATTTTCCATTAAAAGAGAAATAATGCGACGCATTATAAATCCTCAGCTAAAATCATTTGCGATAGACCTTTGCCATTTGGAATCATTGGATACACATTTTCTGTTTGATCTGTTAAAAAATCTAAAAATACAAGCCGCTCTTTGTTTTTTTTAGAAAATGCTTCTTGTAAAGCGCTGGTAACGTCACTTGGATTTTCTATTTGCATTCCAATGTGCCCATAAGATTCTGCTAATTTGACGAAATCGGGGAGGGCATCCATGTATGATTCAGCATAACGATTACCGTAAAAGAATTCTTGCCATTGTCTTACCATTCCCATATATCGATTATTAAGGTTAACAATCTTAATCGGAAGATGAAATTGTTTGCATGTGGATAATTCCTGGATACACATTTGAATTGAGGCTTCACCAGTTACGCAAGCAACTTGTGCTTCTGGATGAGCTAATTGAGCGCCCATTGCATAGGGTAAACCTACACCCATAGTACCTAGACCACCAGAATTTAACCATCTTCTTGGCTTATCGAATGGATAATATTGAGCTGCCCACATTTGATGCTGACCAACATCACTTGTTACAAAAGCATCACCATTAGTCACTTTATATAATTCTTGTACAACGTATTGTGGCTTTATAACTTCTTTACTGTTTTGAAAGTCTAATGATTTTTTCTCTCTCCATGAATCAATTTGAATAATCCACTCTTTTTGATTATTTTTATCATGAGTAGTTTTAAGAGACTCATATATAATTAACATATCTTCAAGAACGCTTTTTACACTTCCCACAATAGGTACATCTATTTTTACTCTTTTTGAGATTGATGCTGGATCGATATCAATATGGATTATTTTTCTTGGTTTGGATAAGAAGTGATCGGGATTACCAATGACTCTGTCATCGAAACGTGAACCAACAGCTATTAACACATCACATTCTTGCATTGCCATATTCGCTTCATATGTCCCATGCATACCTAACATTCCAAGGAATTGTTTTTCACTTGCTGGAAATCCCCCTAAACCCATTAAAGTACTTGTTACAGGAAATTCTAGTTTTTTCATTAACTTTTTTAAAGATTCAGAAGCATCACCTAAAACAACACCACCTCCGGTATAAACCATGGGTCGCTTGGCATGAATAAGAAGCTCTAAAGCCTTTGTTATCTGGCCTTGATGGCCTTTCTCAACTGGATTATAAGATCTTAACTCAATATTTTCTGGATAAATAAATTCTGCCTCTTCAGCAGTAATGTCTTTAGGAATATCAACAACAACTGGACCTGGACGCCCAGTTCTTGCAATGTGAAATGCTTTTTTTATGGTAGGCGCTATGTCTTCTATTTTTTTGATTAAAAAATTATGTTTAACGCATGGTCTTGTGATTCCAACTGTGTCACATTCTTGGAAAGCATCCTGGCCTATCGCATGAGTAGGAACCTGACCAGAAATGATCACCATAGGAATTGAATCCATGTGTGCGGTTGCTATTCCAGTAACGGCATTAGTGGCTCCAGGACCAGAGGTTACAAGCGCTACTCCAACTTTACCTGTGGATCTTGAGTAACCGTCAGCAGCATGAACGGCAGCTTGTTCATGTCGAACAAGAACATGTTTGAATTTTTTAAGCCGAAAAATAGCGTCATAGATATTTAAAACAGCTCCGCCAGGATAACCAAAAACAAATTCTGTGTTTTCTTTGTGCAAAGAATGAATAACAATTTCTGCACCTGTTAATTTACTTGTACTCATTATATGAATTTATACTAAACCGCTAAAATAACCTATTTGTATAGGTTTGGTCAAGCTTTACTATTTTTTTTTGATTGAATTAACATTGAGAAATCAATAGCTTGAATATCTTTTGTCAGCAGTCCAACAGATATTCTCAGCTTTCCCAATGAGGCATACTTTAGGATCGTTTTTTTATTGATATTGCCAGAGATTTCAAGGTTAATTCTGTAATTAGTAATTTGCAGCGCTTTTTTTACATTAGAAACTGAAAAATTATCTAATAATATGTTTTTTATGGGGTATTTTAAGGCTGTTGTTAATTGATCAATTGACTCAACTTCAATTTGTGAGTTTAAAAACATTTTTTTTTGCCTTAATTTTTCTAGCAAATTTAATAAGCTGCCGTTAGCAGTGATGTGATTCTCCTTAAAAAGAGCATTGTCATATAAACCCAATCTTTGATTTTGACCACCACCAACTTTTACTGCATATTTTTGGGCTAACCTCATTCCGGGGAGAGTTTTTCGGGTATCAAAAACTTTTGATTTTGTATGTTTGATTAGATTTACGAAAGTATTTGTGGTTGTCGCTGTTCCAGATAGAACTTGAATATAATTGAGACATACTCTTTCTACTGCAAGAATATCTCGGGTGGAGCCAGATATTTCACATATTGACTGATTTTTAGTTATTTTTTGACCATCTTTAACCAACCATTTTATCTTCAGTGATTTTCTGGTTTTAATGATTTCATTGATCCATAATTTTCCACAAAAAATAGCGTCTTGACGAGTAATAATTTTTGCTAATGAGTCAGATTTAGGAGGAATGAATGATTTTGTTAAATCTCCACTTCCGAGGTCCTCTGATAATGCAAGGGAAATATGTTTTTTAATTTCCTGTAAAAGTTTTAATTTATATTTAAACTGCATGGATTGTTTAGTTGAAACTACTGTATGCTGAATGAATAACTGCGCCACCTAGGCAAACGTTGCTGTCATAAAAAACTACATATTGCCCTGGCGTTATAGCCCATTGCTTTTGTCCAAAAAGCGAGGTTAGCTGATTTTTTTCTATCTGATCTATCTGACATGCTGCATCTGGTTGCCTGTATCTCGTTTTTGCCCAAATAACCCTCTTTATAGGAAATGGATTACTAATCATATGTAAATTTTCAGCAATAAGGGCATCATGGAACAAAGATGGATGATTTCTACCTTGAGCAACAACCAATACATTTTCTTTTAAATTTTTTTCTACAACAAACCAAGGCTCTCCATTCCCTCGCACTGTTCCACCAATATGAAGTCCTTGGCGTTGCCCAATCGTGTAAAAAGTTAAACCCTCATGTTTTCCAACTGTTTCTCCTTCCACAGAGACTATGTCACCAGGATTCTTTTTAATAAATTGATTTAAAAATTCATTAAAAGGTCTTTCACCAATAAAACAGATCCCTGTGGAATCTTTTCGATCAAAATTATGCAAACCATTTTTTTTCGCAATCTCTCTTATCTCACTTTTAAGATATTGGCCGAGTGGAAAAATTGATTTTGATAATTGTTTTTGATTTAATTTATGTAGAAAATAACTCTGGTCTTTTGAGGAGTCAATTCCCTTGGTAAGAAAAAAGAGACCATCTTTCTCAATAACATTTGCATAATGACCTGTTGCAATAAAATCAGCTCCTAATTTGATAGCGTCGGATAAAAAAGCCTCAAACTTTATTTCAGAGTTACAAAGAATGTCTGGATTGGGTGTGACGCCTTTCTTAAGATCAGAAAGAAATAAATTGAAAACTTTCTCTTTGTATTCTTTTGCGAAGTTTACAATCTCAATATCAATTCCAATCTTTTCAGCAACACTGATGGCATCAATAAGATCCTGTTTGCTTGAGCAATATTCATCGTCGTCATCGGCCTCCCAATTTTTCATAAACAATGCTTTAACGTTATGGCCTTCTTTTTTAAGTAGGTGAGCGGTCACCGCTGAATCTACCCCACCAGATAATCCAACTATGATATTTTTTTTAATCATTTTTTAATAAGATTTTTTAGTCATGATGCTGAATTTTCATCGTTAATTTCTGAAGCACGACTTGCTGCATCCTTAATTCCATTTTCTATAATATTTTTAAAATTATTTTTGGCAAAACTAGTTATGGCAGCCTCTGTTGTTCCACCTTTTGAGGAAACGTTTTTAATTAATTGATTTAAGTTTTTAATATTTTTTTTTGCCACAACGCAAGAACCTTCTAGAGTAGCAAAGACTAGTTTTCTTGATTCCTCCTCAGGTAATCCTAGTTTTAAGGCGGCCTCTATTAGTGCCTGCATAAAGTAGAATACATAAGCTGGACCACTTCCGGAAATGGCTGTTGCTCTGTCGATCATGATTTCTTCGTCAAAAACTATATTTGAACCTATGCTTCTAAAAATGATATCTATACTTTTTTTTGATTTTTTATCAATAGCATCATTAAAATAAATGGCATTAATACTTTTGCCTTCAAAAGCACATAAATTAGGCATTACTCTAACCAGTTTCTTGTATCCATTCATAAATTTTTCAATAGTTTTTAACTGAATACCTGCAGCGATACTAATAATTATAGAGTCTTTGACTTTAAGATTTTTACATACCTCTTTTATATCTTTTGGCTTAACCGCTAAAATAATAATATCTGTTTGAGTGTAATCAATACTTTTTATAACTCTTACAGGCAGATGGTCTTTGACTTTATTTAGAATTTTTTGATCATTTTCAATAATATTAATTTGGTAGCGATTTTTTGAAGCAGATAAACCAGAAATCATCGCTTGCGCCATATTTCCACATCCGATAAAGGTTATTTCTGATGTCATGCTCTATCTCCAAAAATTTTTGAGCCAATACGAACCATGGTAGCCCCATACCTTAATGCTAAAAGATAATCATTAGACATTCCCATCGATAAAGTGTCAACTGATGAGAATTTTTGTTTTAAGTTGTCAAAAGTTGTTTGCATTAACTTAAATTCAGAATTTAGCTGAACTTCGTTATCAGTATTAGATGGAATAGCCATGACTCCTCTAAAAATAAAATGAGAACTTTTTGGGTCGATATTTATTAAAAAATCATCCAGATTGGAAATATTTAAACCACTTTTTGTATCTTCACCGCTGATATTAACCTGAACAAGAAAATTTATTTTTTTGTCTATTAATTCCAATTGGTTTTTTATTTTTTCATAAACTTTTAATCTATCAATGCTATGAATCCAATCAAAGTAAGTTCCTATTAGTGCAGATTTATTACTTTGAATGGGCCCAATATAGTGCCAGTTTACTTCTGGATTATTAATTAATTTAATTTTTTCAATACCTTCTTGTGCATAATTTTCCCCGAAGTTTTTTTGTCCAGCTCGAATTAAATGTTGAATTTTTTCTACAGAGTGTTTTTTTGATACAGCTATCAGTTCGATTCTTTTTTTTGTTTCATATTCAAACTGATTCAGTTGCTCTTTTATTGATTGAAAGTTTTGTAGGTTCATAGCTTCATTATAAAAAAAAACCAAGCAAAAGCTTGGTTTTTTTATGATATGTTAAAATAAACAGTTATTATTACTTAGCTGCTGGTTTCTTAGCTGCTGGTTTCTTAGCTGCTGGTTTCTTAGCTGCTGGTTTCTTAGCTGCTGGTTTCTTAGCTGCTGGTTTCTTAGCTGCTGGTTTCTTA
>JAQCBB010000018.1 GCA_027621535.1 Pseudomonadota bacterium
TCTACCATAATTACATTGTTGACAATGCCTGCTGAAATGGCTGCAATTTTATGAATAATAGGAGATTCATTGATGAGTTTTTTTTCAAGCATAAAATCTATGGCATCTTCGATTGCACAAGCAGCTCCTGTAATAGCGGTTGTTCGTGTTCCTCCATCGGCTTGGATCACATCACAATCAATCTGTAGAGTGATTTCCCCTAATTTTTTTAAATCAATCATGGCACGCAAACTTCTGCCAATAAGTCGTTGTATTTCTTGAGTTCTGCCAGACTGTTTTCCGCGAGCTGCCTCCCTTTGCATTCTTGAAGAGGTAGATCTTGGAAGCATTCCATATTCCGCAGTAATCCATCCTTGATTTTGCCCCTTTAAAAATGAAGGAACACCTTCGATAACACTTACATTACAGATAATATGTGTTTGCCCACATTTTACAAGTACTGACCCCTCAGCGTGGCATGTATAATTTCTGATAATTTCAATTGGCCGATGTTGGCTGTTGGTTCGGTTGTCTGATCTCATAAAATACCTAAATTATTTAAATATGTTTAAGATTATAAAGAATAAAATAGATAAAATGGGTTTCAAATAAATTTTTGAAAGAACAATGAATGATTAAAAGCATGACGGGATTTGCTAATGGAGTATTAAAAATCGACTCGGAACTAAGTTACGACATTGAGCTTCGATCAGTAAATAATCGATACTATGATTTTAATTTGCGTATTGAAGATGATTTAAAGTATCTTGAAACAAAAATAAAAGCACTGCTGAATCTAAAAATTAAGCGTGGAAAAATTGATTGCAGAATAATTAAATCTATTAATAGCAGATATGAAAAAAAATATTTTAAAGATGAAGTAAAAAAAGCCGTCAGTATCATGAGGTCAATTTCTGAACTCGCTCATCAGGAATTTAAAGCGACTCCAATGGAAATTATCAATTTTATTCACCTTAATCAGACTCATGCAACAATAAAATTTAATGAAAAAAAGTTTATAACTTTACTCAAAACTATTGCAAATAAGTTTAATCAAGACAGAGCAAGAGAAGGAAAAAACTTATCCATAATTTTGAAAGCAAATGTAAATGCTATCAATAAAAAAATAATTTCAATTAGAAAATTTTACAAAACTGATGCAAAAGAATATCAGCATAAATTAAAGGAAAAAATTACTAATGTATTAAAAGATATTGATCAGCAAAGACTTCATCAAGAAGCTTTTTTATTTTTACAAAAATCTGATATTGAAGAAGAATTAAATCGAATCTTATCGCATAATCAAGAAATTATTCAATTACTTGATTCAAGTGAACCTGTTGGTAAGAAGCTTGACTTTATGATGCAAGAACTCAACCGAGAAGCGAATACCCTGGGCTCAAAATCAATTTCTGCAAGAATTTCTGGTTCAGCAGTTGATATTAAAGTTTTGATTGAACAAATGCGCGAACAAATACAGAATATTGAATGATGAATGATCAAAAGGGAAAGTTATATATTATCAGCGCTGCTTCAGGAGCAGGTAAAACAACCATCGTAAAAGAACTATTGGCGCGAATTCCAAATTTGAGAGTTTCAGTTTCTCATACAACTCGAAAATCTCGGTCAAGTGAAGTAAATGGAATAGATTATTTTTTCGTTGATACTGAAGCATTTGAATCGATGATTGAACAAGGAAAATTTCTTGAATATGCTCGTTGTCATGGAAATTTATATGGGACTTCTAAGAATTCTGTTTTAGCATTGCAAGCTCTTGGGCATGACGTTATTTTGGAAATTGATTGGCAAGGAGCACAGAGCATAAAAAAATTATTTCCCAACTCAATAAGTATTTTTATCATGCCACCTAATCTTGATATTTTACGAGAGAGACTAGTACAAAGAAATCAAGACAGCATAGAAGTTATTGAGTCTAGAATGCGTTCAGCAGAGGAGGAAATCTCCCATGCTAGTGAATTTGATTATGTTACAATAAATGACACGCTCGATAAAACAGTTGAACAGTTAGAAAAAATAATTAACAATTAATTTAGAGGAATATATGGCTAGAATAACAGTAGACGATTGTTTGGAAGTAATACCGAATAGGTTTCAATTAACCCTGATTGCTTCTATCAGAGCTCGCCAGCTATCTAATGGCGCTGAACCCATGATTGAAAATGTTAATAACGATAAGCCTGCAGTTTTGGCTTTAAGAGAAATTGCAGCGGGATTCATAGGTGTTGAATTACTATCTGGAAGCCAGCCTTCAACATCAAATATAACATTTCATCAAGATTCTATTGAGCCTGAGAAACAGTCCGGAAAACTTTAACTTTGCCAGAGGATAACTCTTGGCTAAGCCACATCCGATTGAGACTAAGTCAAGCAGTGAGGGAGAAACCTTGCTGCTTCCCGCTGATCATAAAGATTCTAAATTATCCCAATTAATAAGTTCTTATCTTAAACCTGAAGAAGTTCAGGCTATTTATAATGCATACCATTTTGCAAAAAAACACCATGATCCCCAAGTTAGAAGAAGCGGCGATCCTTATATTACCCATCCGGTGGCTGTAGCGGAAATTGCCGCAAATCTTCACTTCGATGCGCCCTCAATTATGGCAGCACTCCTTCATGATGTTGTTGAGGATACTGAAGCTTCTCTTCAAGATATTGAAGCGATATTTGGTAAACAAGTTGCGAAGCTTGTTGACGGACTATCGAAACTAGATAAATTAAATTTTAGTGATGTTGTTGAAGCACAAGCTGAAAACTTTCGAAAAATGTTACTGGCAATGTCATCAGACATTAGGGTCATGTTAATAAAATTATGTGACCGTTTGCATAATATGCAAACCCTAAACTTTTTACATGAAGCAAAACGAAAAAGAATTGCACAAGAAACAATGGAGATCTATGCTCCAATTGCCAATCGATTAGGTATGAATAGAATTTATCAGGAGCTTGAAAATTTAAGTTTTAAATATATTCATCCCTTAAGACATCAAACCATAACTAAAGCAATTGAGGCGATCCGAGGTAATAGGAGGGAAATCGTTGGAAAAATTTTAGCAGACATTGAAGCAAGGCTTAAAAAAGAAAAAATAAAAGCTGAGATTTTAGGCAGAGAAAAACAACCGGCAAGTATTCATAAGAAAATGGTAGAGAAGAATTTGAGCTTTGCCGAAATTACAGATATTTATGCGTTTAGAATTATTGTGGAAGATGTCAACCATTGTTATCTTGCCTTAGGCGCATTACATTCACTATTTAAACCTATTCCGGGACGCTTCAAAGATTATATTGCTATTCCAAAAGCAAACGGTTATCAGTCTCTTCATACTACGCTATTTGGACCTTTTAGTATGCCTTTAGAAATCCAAATTAGAACATTGATGATGAACAATCTTGCGGAGGCAGGCGTTTCTGCTCATTGGATGTATAAGACAAAAGAGAACCAACTTTCGCGTCTGCAACAAGATACCAATCAGTGGCTGAAAAGACTGCTTGAGATTCAATCTGAAAGTGCTGATTCTTTTGAATTTTTAGAGCACCTCAAAGTAGATCTTTTTCCGGATGAGGTTTATGTTTTTTCTCCGGGAGGTAAAATTTTTGTACTTCCAAAAGGCTCTTCTGCGGTAGATTATGCTTATGCTGTGCATTCGGATGTAGGTAGCAGTTGTTTATCATGCAAAATTAATAATGAGCTAGTGCCTCTGAGAACAGAGCTAAAAACTGGAGATCATATTGAGATCATTACGGGACCACTCGCAAAACCGAATCCTTCGTGGTTGAATTTTGTGATCACTGGTAAGGCAAGATCACAAATCAGAGCATTCATGAAAACAGCAGAATCGAGTGATTTAGTGATACTTGGATACAGCATCCTTAATAAAGCTCTAAAAGCTTTTCATATCGAGCCAGATAGTATTAAAAAGAAACATTGGGATAAATTGCTACACGATTACCATTTAAAAAATAAAGATGATATTTTGATTGATATTGCTCTAGGAAGAAGAATAAATATTATGGTCGCCCACCAATTATCTTCAATTGTTAGTGGCCAAACAAGTCTAGGTCGTCAAGAAAAATTTTTAGATGTGATTTCCATAAAGGGCTCTGATAGTATGGCAATTCATTTAGCTGACTGTTGCCATCCGATTCCTGGAGACCCTATTCTTGGCTATATAAATAAAGATAAAGGATTGATTATTCACACTCATGACTGTCATGAAATTAAGAAAATTAAAGTAGATCCTGATAAATGGGTTGATGTTGAATGGGAGCCAAATCCAGACCGGTTATTTAAAATTAAGTTAGAAATTCTTGTTAAAAATGAAAGAGGTGTTTTGGCAAAAATTACATCAGTTATTGCCGAAATGGAATCAAATATTGATAATTTAACAACAACAGAAGTTGATGATGGAATATTTACAACAATTAATTTTTTAATTGAGGTAAGAAATAGGCTTCATCTAGCAGATATAATAAGACAACTCAGAAAAATTGAACAAGTGAGTCGCATCAACCGGTTTAAAATGGGATCAATTAAATAATGGAAAAATCAGCATGACTAAAGAAATTATATCTACTAACCAAGCACCTGAAGCCATAGGAACATATTCTCAGGCAGTAAAGAAAGGTAATCTTGTATTTCTTTCAGGACAAATTGGGCTTGATCCAGAAACTATGAATCTGGTAGATGGAATTGCATTACAAATCCATCAAGTCTTTAAAAATTTATTAGCAGTAATTAAAGCAGCAAATGCACAGAAATCCGATATTGTAAAATTAAATATTTATTTAACTGACCTCAAACATTTTTCATTAGTAAATCAAATTATGGAAGAATATTTTGAGGCTCCATATCCTGCAAGAGCTGCGATTGGTGTGGCGCAGCTACCAAGAAACGCTTTAATTGAGGCGGATGGATTTCTTGTATTTGATTAATATTTGAAGTCCTTATTTACAAACCACCAAGCAAATTTATTTGAAAAATTAGGGGTGTTTAATTGGTTTGATTTATTGATGCACATCCCTGTTCGATATGAAGATCGAACAAAAATAAAAACCACCAGTGATTTTCAAGCTGGTGAATTGTGTTTGATTTCTGGCGAAATATTCAAAAATGAGATTATGTTCCGTGGACGGCGCAATTTAATTGTTCATATTGAAGATATCAATGGCAATAAAATTTTTTTGAGATTTATCAATTTTTATCCAAATCAAGTGAAGCAATTACAGTCCGGAAAATTTGTTCTTGCCTACGGCGCTATAAAAAAAAATCTATTGGGAATAGAAATGATACATCCAGAAGTTACAGTGTCTGATTCTCCTTATTTTGATCTTCCAAAAACATACACCCCTATTTATGCAACAACTGCAGGTTTGAACCAAAAAATAATTCAAAAAATAATCAACAAGGCCTTGAATAGTGATGAAGTTATTAGTCGGCTACAACGATATGTTTTTAGATCTAAAAACTTACACGAATTAGATCTTTTAAATGCTTTTATCAACGTTCACAAACCAAAAAAATCAGAAAATATTTTAGACTTAAATAATTATAAAACTACCTATCATGAGAGTTTAAAATATGCAGAATTATTAGCACAACAAATATTTATGAAATTTTCGCGTGAAAAGAATGTCCAAAAACTGAGTCAAGTATTTTTAACCTCAAGTAATCATTTAAAAAAAATCATTGAAAAAGATTTGCCATTTTCACTTACTCAATCACAGATAAATGTTATTGAAGAGATTGAAAAAGATCTGAGTATAGGAAAATGTATGTATCGGCTGCTTCAAGGTGATGTTGGTTCAGGAAAAACAATCGTTGCCATTTTGGCAGCCACAAATGTGCTAAATAAGAATTATCAAGTGGCCTTTATGGCGCCAACAGAGATTTTAGCCAATCAGCATTTTGAAAAATTTAAAGATTGGTTTAGTAAAACAAATGTAAAGGTTGAACTATTAACTGGAAATATAAAAGGAAATAGAAGAAAAATTATTTTAGAAGAAATTGAAAATGGAACAGTGAATTTGGTTGTTGGGACACATGCTTTATTTCAAGAAAATGTAAATTTTAATAATTTGGGATTATGTATTATTGATGAGCAACATCGATTTGGTGTAAAACAAAGGTTAGATTTAATGAATAAAGGGAAAAAAAATCAATATTTCCCACATCAATTAATGATGAGTGCAACACCCATTCCAAGAACATTATCGATGAGTTTTTTTGCTGATCTTGAGGTAAGCACAATCAAGGAAATGCCAAGAAATCGTAGTCCAATTAAAACAAAATTAATTAGAGAATCGCGAAGACTAGAGTTAATAAAAGTTTTAAAAAAAGAATTAACAAAGCAAAATCAAATTTATTGGGTTTGTCCTTTAATTGAAGAAAGTGAAAAATTAAATTTAAAAAATGTAACTAATACTTATGAAGATTTTTTGAAATTATTACCTGAAAGTGAAATCGGAATCATTCATGGAAAAATGAAAGAGTCAGAAAAAGACCAAGTAATGCAAAATTTTATCCATAAAAAAATTAATCTATTGGTTGCAACAACCGTTATAGAAGTTGGTGTGGATGTGCCTAATGCGTCCGTGATGGTGATTGAACATGCTGAACGGATGGGGTTATCACAATTACATCAATTAAGAGGAAGGGTTGGACGAGGCCATAAGGAAAGTACGTGCATTTTAATTTTTAAAGAAAATCTATCTGACAATGCAAAAGAAAGATTGCAAATCATCTATGAAAATATTGACGGTTTTATCATTGCTGAAAATGACCTTAGAATTAGGGGGCCAGGTGAGATGATTGGAACCCGCCAAAGTGGTATTCCAAACTTAAAAGTGGCAAATTTAGTCGAAGATGCTGATTTAGTTGAAGAGGCTCATCATGATGCAAAAATATACCTCAAGGAGCATCAAGCCTTTGCCAAAGCTTATAGCAAACTATGGTTTGAACATAAAAATTATTTAAGAATTTAAATTCATGTGGACAAAAAAAAGTTTTCAAAACTTAAAAATTATTTCTTCAAAAGATTCTTTAACAAAACACTTGAGTCAATTTGGAAATTTAGAAATAAAACTTATATCAAGTCGAATTAAAAGGATCAGTAAACCTGAAATAGAAATTTACGGACAGGGTAGTAAAAAAAATAATTTTTATGTTCGAGATGTTTTGATTGGATTTAAAGACACACCTTTAATTTATGCAAGAACAATATCAAAAATCCAGAATTCAAAAAAATTAATTTACATGCTAAAAAAATTAAGCTCAAAATCACTGGGGCACATGTTATTTAACAATCATTATTCTCGGAGTGATTTTGAATACAGTAAGCCTAAAAATATAACATTCCTTAAAAAATTATTCATAAATTATGATCATCATTTAAACGACATCAAAATTATCAGGCTATCTTTTTTTAATTTGAAGAAAGATAAAATATTGCTTTTTGAAGCTTTTTTTAATGATATCAATAACTATGAATATGAATAAAATCATTTGGTATTTAAAATTAGCTAGACTGGATAGACCTGTTGGAATTTTTTTATTACTTTGGCCAACATTATGGGCGCTGCTATTTGCCAGTAATGGTAATTTAAAAATTTTAAATGTATTAATTTTTCTCGCAGGAGTTGTTTTGACTCGTTCCGCAGGTTGTGTAATTAACGATATCTTTGACCGAAATATTGATGCCAATGTACAAAGAACGAGTTTAAGGCCCTTAGCACAAAATAAAATTTCCCTGATGGGAGCGGTTATTTTTTTTGTTATTCTGGGAATTTTATCACTATGTCTGTTATTAATATTAGAATCCTATGCTATCAAATTAGTATTTTTGTGTTCCGCCTTGTTAATGATTTATCCCCTCACAAAAAGAGTGTTTGTTTTTCCCCAATTTTTTTTAGCTCTGGCATTTAGTTCTAGTATTTTAGTGGTCTATGCTCACACTCAACAATCTTTACCCTTGCAAGCCTGGATATTATTTTTTGCTAATTTTTTCTGGGTCATCTCTTTTGATACGATTTACGCCATGGCTGATTATCAAGATGATTTAAAGATTGATATATACTCTGCCCCAAAATTTTTTAAGAAATACACAATTCCTATAATTTTGCTTTGTTATGCATTATTTTTTTTATTTCTTTCGTTTTTAATAAATAAACAAGAAACACTTTTCTTTAATTTATTTTTTGGATTATATGTGATGTTAGTTGTCAAAAACAGCTTAAATAATGAAAATATAGGGAGTGATGGCTATATAAAATTATTTAAATTAAACAATTACTTAGGAATGATTATTACTATTTTGTTAATTTATGAACATTTATAGTAGATGTTTGAATTAATAAATATAAATTATTTGACAAAACCCTATGAAACGTAATAAAATCACGCTCTTTTATAAATTTTGGAATTTTTGACAGATGAAAACTGTTTCAGCTAAAAATCATGAAGTAAAAAGAGATTGGTTTCTTGTAGACGCCACTGATGCAACACTAGGCAGACTTGCAAGTGCAATTGCTCATCGCCTAAGAGGTAAACATAAGACTATTTATACACCTCATGTTGACACAGGTGATTACATCGTTGTTGTGAATGCTGAAAAAATTAAAGTAACTGGCAATAAATCACAAGATAAAATTTATTATAGACATTCTGGTTATCCAGGTGGACTTTATTCAGCAACTTTCATGGAAATGCAGGAAAAGTTTCCAGGTAGAGCATTACAAAAAGCTGTGAAAGGCATGTTGCCTAAAGGTCCTTTAGGTTATGCAATGGCAAAAAAGCTAAAGATTTATGTTGGGGATAAGCATGAGCACTCAGCACAACAACCCCAGCCATTAACAATATAATTGAAAGATTAATATGATCGGTAAATATTATTACGGTACAGGAAGAAGAAAAAGTTCAGTTGCTCGAGTATTTATGCAACAAGGTAAAGGTGAAATTCTTATTAATGGACTACCTGTGGATAAATATTTTTCTCGTTTTACATCTGAAATGATTTTAAGACAGCCTTTGGATCTAACAAATAATGAAACAACATTTGATATTAAAGTAAATGTTTCAGGTGGAGGTGAATCTGGACAAGCGGGAGCAGTAAGACACGGAATTACAAGAGCATTAATGGATTTTGATGCTGAACTGAAACCAAATCTTTCTAAGGCGGGTTTCGTTACTCGTGATGCTCGTGAAGTTGAACGTAAAAAAGTGGGCTTACGTAAAGCGAGAAGACGTAAACAGTTCTCGAAACGATAACAGTCGTTTCTTTAGAAAAGCCGCTTGAATACAGCGGCTTTTTTTTTTGGAAATCATTTATAATCAAATTATGAAAATGCTAAAAGTATCAATCATGGGAGGTTCTGGGTATACCGGATCGGAACTATTAAGACTTTTAATAAATCATCCGCATATATCCATTGATCAAATTACCTCAAGACAGGATGAAGGAAAGTATGTGGCTGATGTTTTTCCTTTTCTTCAAGGTAAAGTAGATCAAATTTTTACTCATCCTGAAAAAGTATCATTTGATTATTCAGACCTAGTATTTTTTGCAACTCCAAATGGAGTAGCCATGAGATATGCAAAAAATTTATTAGATCAAGGAAAGAAAATTATTGATTTGGCTGCTGATTTTAGGATTAAAGATATTCCTTTGTGGGAAAATTGGTATCAAATGAAACATGAGTGCCCCGAATTAGTCCAAAAAGCTGTTTATGGGTTAACAGAAATCAACAGGGATGAGATTAGAGAAGCTCAGCTTATTGCAAACCCAGGATGTTATCCTACTGCAATTCAACTTGCATTAGTGCCACTATTAAAAAATGACCTTATTAATGAATCATCTATTATCATTGACGCTAAATCAGGCATCAGTGGAGCAGGTAAAAAACAGGATAGTAATTTGTTAATGAGTGAAGCATATGATAATTTTAATGCTTATTCGGTTGGTGGACATAGGCATGAGCCAGAGATAGAGGAAAACTTAAAACTAACTACAGGAAATAATAAAATTGATACAGTTTTTGTTCCTCACTTATTGCCAATGGTCAGAGGTATATATGCAACAATCTATGTGGATTTAAAAATTGATACCAAAGTTGAACTTATAAATAAAGCATATACAGATTTTTATCAATCTTCTTATTTTGTCAATTTTTTAGGTCCTGATCAGGTGCCACAAACAAAATCTGTGAGAGGTTCAAATCAATGTAAAATATCATTCTTTAAAAGAAAAAATAAATTGATTATTTTGTCGACGATTGATAATTTAGTAAAAGGGGCCGCAGGCCAAGCCATACAAAATATGAATGTGATGTTTGGAATTGAAGAAAAGGTTGGGCTAGACATTATCCCAGTGAGTCCTTAGTGATGTTAAATAAACTTCAAAGAAAAAGACGAATCAAATTAGCAAAAGGTAAGCCAAACATCAAAGTAGGATCCTTTTGGATTAGAAATATATTTATTGTCCTGTTAATTTTCTTTTCTACCGCTTTTTTTGCTTATAAGGTTTTAAATGGTGACGATGTTGTTAATTATCTTCTAAAAATCAATAATTTAAGAAATAATAATTCTACCTTACAGGATGAATTAAATCTTGTTAATTTAAAGTATCAAATGCTTGAAGTAACACTGATTCAGAAAGATGAAGAGCTTAAAAAGTTAAAAGAAGAAAATAATGAATTACATGAAGAAGTTTTGTTTTATGAAAAAATCGTTGGCAAAAGGAGATAATTCTGTTCAAACGTAAAAAAAATCATTCCATTGATACGCTTATTGATGAAACAATGAATATTAGAGGCAGTATGAGTTTTTCAGGTGGAATTCGACTTGATGGAAAGTTATATGGTAATCTCTCCATTGCAGAAGGATCACACGGGTCAGTTATTATGGGTCCAAAAAGTAAAATTATTGGAGACATTACAACTGATTCTGCTATTATTGCAGGAGAAGTAAAAGGTAATATCGAGGCTGTTGATTTTTTAGAACTTCATTCCACATCTATTGTCCATGGTGATATTGTTTATGGAACCCTTGAGATTCATTCGGGGGCAATAATCAACGGCACATTAAAGAAAAATATTAATAAAAAAAATAACAATAAAGAGATTAGAAATGACAAATGAAATAAAAATGCCTGACCCTTTAATTTTTACAGATAACGCTGTAAATAAAGTAAAAGAGCTTATAGCTGAAGAAGAGTCTCCAAATCTTAAGTTAAGAGTCTTCGTGAGCGGTGGAGGATGTTCTGGATTCCAATATGGATTTACATTTGAAGAAATAGTGAATGATGATGATACGCAAGTGACAAAAGATAATGTGACGCTGTTAATCGATCCCATGAGCCTTCAATATTTAACGGGCTCAGAAATAGACTATCAAGATAATGTTCAAGGCTCTCAATTCGTTATAAGAAATCCAAGTGCAAAATCAACCTGTGGTTGCGGCTCATCTTTTTCAGTATAGTCAATAATTAGTCTTTTGAAACTTTTCGATCAAGAGATAAATTTCTAAATTGCTTACCCTTATAGATTTGCCTTGGACGGCCTATTTTTAAATTTTCACCAAGGAACATTTCATTCCAATGAGCTATCCAGCCTGCTGTTCTGGCAAGCGCAAAGACTGCTGTGAACATTGAATTTGGTATTCCTATAGCTTTCATTACGATTCCAGAATAAAAATCAACATTTGGATAAAGTTTTTTCTCCACAAAGTAATCATCTTCTAATGCAATTTTTTCTAACTTAAGGGCCAGTTTAAATATTGAATCATTTTCAAGTCCAAGCTCACTTAAAACCTCATGACAAGTTTTTCGCATAATTTCCGCTCTAGGATCTTTATTTCTGTAAACCCTGTGACCAAAACCCATCAATCTAAAAGAATCTGTCTTATCTTTAGCGCGCTCAATATATTCATTGATTCGACTTTCATTTTTGATTTCCTGCAGCATTTTGAGCGTAGCTTCATTGGCTCCACCGTGAGCAGGACCCCATAGAGAGGCAATTCCAGCAGCGATGCAAGCAAAAGGGTTGGCACCACTTGAACCAACTAATCTTACCGTTGAGGTTGAGGCATTTTGTTCATGGTCTGCATGAAGGATAAGAATTTTTTCAAAAGCTTTTACAAGAATGGGATTAATCTCATAAGGTTGCGTTGGGCTTGAAAAAAGCATATTGAGAAAATTAGCCGCATAACCTAAGTCATGCCTTGGATGGTTAAATGGCCTCCCTAAATTATATAAGTAACTCCAAGCTGCTATAGAGGGTACTTTTGCTATGAGTCGATTAGCTGATAGTTTTCTATGGCTTCTATTGTAAACATTCATCTCTTCAAAATAAAAAGCTGATTTTGATGCAACTACAGCTTGCATAACTGCCATAGGGTGCGCGTCTCGTCTAAAGCCTCTAAAAATACTATTTAATTGATCATGAAGAAGATAATGCTTTTTTACTTCTGAAACATAACTATTTTTTTCATATTGATTAGGGAGTTCACCATTGAGTAACAGATAGGAGACGTCAAGAAAGTCACAATTTTCTGCGAGCTGTTCGATCGGATATCCGCGATAGAGTAAAGTGCTATTTTCTCCATCAATGTATGTAATGGCAGAATCACATGATGCAGTTGAGATGAAGCCTGGATCATAGGTGACAAAACCATATTGAGATAGATTTGATATATCAATAGCAGGCTTTCCCATGGTCCCTTCAATAATTGGGAGATCAAATGAAGTACCATCCTCCAAAACTAGTTTTGCTTTTTTTTGTTCCATATGTCGTTGAATTATTTAAGTTTAATTATTATAACTTAGATTGAAAAATAAGTTTATGGATGCACTATTACGCCTAAAAGATTATTTTTTCTGGATCCAGTTATTTTTTGATAATTCAATCTTTTCAGATTTACTCTTTGTTGGGCTAACCATGCAAAGCCGCAAGCTTCTATAAGTTGAGGATTTACAGTTAAATTGTCAGTTGTTTTTATTTTTAATTTTGTATGGTGAGCCAATTCCTCAATCAGAAATGTATTAAAAGCACCACCACCACAAATAAATAAATTTTTTAAGTTATTTAGCTTTTCTAAATGCATTTGAATAGAACAAATTGTGAGTTCTAATAAAGTTCTTTGTGCGTCATTTTCATTAAATTTTTTTAAATTAAATTTTTGTAACCATTGTTCATTAAAATAATCTCGACTTGTGCTTTTGGGAGTTTTTTTTATAAAATAAGGATCAGAAAGCATTTTTTGCAATAATGATGGAATAATTTTTCCGCTTTTTGCCCAAGCTCCGTTCTTATCGTAATTTTTATTAAGGCATTTTTTAATCCATAGATCTAAGAAGATATTTCCAGGACCAGTATCAAAACCAGTAACAGATTGACGATCAATAATTGATAGATTTGCAAAACCCCCAAGATTTAAAAAAACTCCTTTTTTTATTCCTTTAAGGTTAAGAAGATATTTATGAAATAAAGGAATTAGTGGAGCACCTTGACCTCCGTTAGCAATATCCATATTTCTAAAATCATGTACAACAGCAATATTGGTTTTTTCAGCCAACATAAACTTATTGCCAATTTGAATACTGAAATTTTTATTTGGTTGATGTCGAATGGTTGGTCCATGAAACCCTATCGCTTGAATATCAGCTGATTTCAGGTGGTTTTGACGAAGTAGCTGATGAATTAGGGGAATACAAATTTTACTAATTTTATCACCCATTGCTTTACTTGATTCTAAATCATCAAATGAAGATTGATTTAATTTGAGAATACCTTGTTTTACACGATTACTATATTTTTTGGAAATCGAATCAAGAATTAAAAAATCTTTAGGTGTTATTTTACATAAGCTAATGTCAAGACCGTCAGAAGATGTGCCTGACATCACACCTATGAATAAATTATTTTGCATAAACTTTATCCAACTTAGTATAACTGTTAAAGTTATTAGAATATAACTATATAATCATGTTTTATTAATTAGCTCAATAAATTATGATAGAAATCATCAAAAGAGGCACAGATGAGATTTTAGTTTTATCAGAGTTTGAAGAAAAAATAAAAACTGGTAAAAAATTAAAAATAAAGGCAGGCTTCGATCCAACTGCACCTGATCTTCATTTGGGGCATACTGTCCTTTTAAATAAGTTAAGACAATTTCAAGATTTAGGCCACGAGGTGATCTTTTTGATTGGTGATTTTACGGGCATGATTGGTGATCCGACGGGGAAAAATACTACACGCCCACCTCTTACAGAAGCTGAAGTCCAAGAGAATGCAAAAACTTATCAAGCGCAAGTTTTTAAGATTTTAGATAAAAATAAAACTCAAGTGGTATTCAATTCATCGTGGCTAAAAGCCCTGGGGGCTGATGGCATGCTGAAGCTCTCTGCCCAGTATACAGTCGCTAGGATGCTGGAGCGTGATGACTTCAGTAAAAGATTTAAGGCCAATCAACCAATATCTATTCATGAGTTTCTATATCCATTAATGCAGGGATACGATTCTGTTGCACTTGAGGCAGATGTTGAATTAGGAGGCACAGATCAAAAATTTAATTTATTAATGGGAAGAGAGCTTCAAAAATCATATGGTCAAGATCCCCAAACAATTTTGACTATGCCGCTTCTTGAGGGATTGGATGGGGTTAACAAGATGTCAAAATCTTTGAATAATTATATTGGTATCAACGAGCCACCAGAAATCATGTATGCAAAATTAATGTCAATATCAGATGAGTTAATGACGCGTTATATAAACTTATTATCACTAAAAACCAATGAAGAGATTGATCAGTGGAAATCAAGGTTGAAGCTGGGTGAAAATCCAAAAAATATTAAAGATGAATTTACGCAAGAAATTATTGTGCGTTTTCATAACCTTGATGCATTTCGCATGGCTAAAGAGGACTTCTCGAAGAGGTCATCAGGATTAGCTCCCGATGAGGTTAAAGAATTCCGAATTATTAAACAAGATAATTTAGCAATCCCAGACATCTTAAAAACTATTAATTATGTGGCAAGCACCTCAGAGGCAATAAGACTGATAAAAAACGGTGGAATTAGAATAGATGGTGAAAAAATTGACATGCAATATCATTTTGAAAAAAGTAAATTTTTGATTCAGGTGGGCAAGAGAAAGTTTGCAAAAATTATTCTGTCTTAAGATATTGATTTAAATATTTATTTTTATAAAAATACAGAGTATAATCTTATCGTTGGATGGGCCTTATTTAGGCCCATTTTTTATTTTACTGGTAAGTGATTATGGACATACAAAAAATTATTTCAGATTCAGTTGAAAACATTGGTTATGAATTAATTGAATGTGAACATAATCAAAACAATGGGTTGATTAGAATTTTTATTGATAACGGAGACATAATTTCAGTTGAAGATTGTGTCAAAGTGAGTAATCACTTAAATCGTGTTTTATCTGTTGAGCTTGATTATGATTTTTCGAGATTAGAAGTTTCATCTCCTGGAGTTGATAGGAAGCTCATTAAAATAGATGATTTCGAAAGATTCAATGGAGAAAAGATAAAAGTAAAATTATATTCACCCATTGAAAACCAGAAAAAATATCAAGGAAAGCTACTTGGTTTAAAAGATAACTTTATTCGGTTAGAGCTTGATAAAGACAAAATTTTAGAAGTTCCTTTTGATGAAATTCAATTGGCTCGATTAGACCCTGATTTGTAATATGGAGATTAAAAAACATGAATCGTGAGATGTTGATTTTAGTTGATGCGTTAGCACATGAAAAAAATGTTGCAAAGGATATTGTTTTTAATGCTTTGGAGCTCGCTCTGGCATCGGCTACAAAAAAGAAATATCCTCATGGAACGGATATTCGTGTAAAAATTGACCCTGAGTCAGGAGCCTATGAATCATTTAGATGCTGGACAATTGTTGAAGATGAATCTTTTGAAAATCCTGAAGCTGAAATTACCTTAGAAGATGAGCGTGCTGCTGACAAACAGCTAGGCGATGTCATTGAAGAAATTATTCCCTCTGAAGCCTTTGGCCGAATTGGAGCACAAGCGGCAAAACAAGTGATTTTACAAAAAGTTCGCGAAGCTGAACGTGAGCAAATATTAAATGAGTTTTTAGCCAGAGGCGAAAAATTAGTATCAGGTCAAATCAGACGTATGGAAAGAGGGAATGCATTTATCGAGATTGGAAAGCTTGAAGCCGTCCTCCCAAGAGATCAAATGATACCTAAGGAAAATCTAAGGGTAGGGGATAGAATTAGAGCAGCGCTTTTAAAAATAGAAACATCAATGCGCGGACCACAGCTTGTTTTATCAAGAACCTCTCCTGAGTTTCTCATTAAACTGTTTGAATTAGAGGTACCCGAAATTGAAGAGGGACTCCTCGAAATCATGTCAGCATCAAGAGATCCTGGTTCAAGATCTAAAATAGCAGTTAAAGCGAATGATCAACGACTCGATCCTGTCGGTACTTGTGTGGGTATGAGGGGATCAAGAGTACAAGCAGTAACAACAGAGTTATCTGGTGAAAGAGTAGATATTGTTTTGTGGTCTATTGATCCAGCTCAATTTGTAATCAATTCAATGGCACCAGCGGAAGTCTCGAGTATCGTTGTTGATGAAGAAAAGAGAAGTATGGATATTGTGGTTGATGAAGACCAACTAGCTCAAGCTATAGGCCGAAATGGGCAAAATATTCGGTTAGCATCTCAGCTGACTAATTGGGAGTTAAACATCATGACTGAAGAAGAGTCTGATAAAAAACATGAAGAGGAATATTCAACAGTCAGCCAATTATTTATTCAGAAATTAGATGTCGATGAAGAGGTTGCCGATATTCTTGTCAAGGAGGGATTTACATCACTTGAGGAGATCGCGTATGTGCCGACCGAAGAGTTGAATCAGATGGATATATTTGATGAAGAAACTATTGAAGAATTGAGATCAAGAGCTAAAGCTGCCATTTTAACTGCTGCAATTGCCAACGAAGAAAAAGTTCCTGAAGCACAAGATGACCTAAAAAATATGGAGGGTATGGATACTAATACCGCAAATCTTTTAGCCTCAAAAGGAATAGTATCTATGGAAGATTTAGCTGAGTTAGCGGTTGATGAACTTTTAGATCTGATAAAAATTGATGAAGAGCGTGCAAAATCATTAATAATGACTGCAAGAGCCCCTTGGTTCGCAGAATAATGGAGAGACAATGAGTCAGTACACAGTTGAACAGTTTGCATCCGAGTTAAATCTTCCAGTTGATTTGCTTTTAGATCAACTTAAGAATGCAGGAGTGAAAAAAAGTGATTCAAAAGATGTGTTATCTGAAGATGATAAATCAGCATTGTTAAATTTTTTAAAGCAATCACATGGGGATTCGCAAAAACCAAAAAATAAAATCACCCTAACTCGTAAACAAAATACTGAAATTAAAAAAACTGATAGCACCGGTCGATCAAGAACCATTCAGGTTGAAGTGAGAAAAAAAAGGACATTGATTAAAAGTCCAGAAGAACAAAAAACTCAAATTGAAGCTATCAGTCCAAAAGTTATTTTAGATGATACCCAGCAAAAAATTCGAGATCAAGAAAAGACTCGACATGATGCACTCATGAAAGCTCAAGCAGAAGACAAGCAAAAAGCGGAAGAAAAAAAACAAGAGCCAAAAAAACATATCGATGGAACAATTCATAAACCTGATAATAAAGAAATAAAAAAAGAAACTAAATCTGATTGGGAAGATACGCCCAAAAAGAAAGTTATTAAAACGAGAAATTCGAATCCTCTTCCTGATGGATGGAGACCTCCAAAGAGTAGACATAAAAAATATAACCAAACAAAACACACCAGTGATGCTGACACTACTTTTGTAGCACCTTCAGAACCTTTGATTAAAGATATTATGGTCCCTGAAACCATTACTGTTGCAGATTTGGCTCATAAAATGTCTGTCAAAGCGGCTGAAGTAATCAAGTCATTAATGGGTATGGGAATGATGGTCACTATTAATCAAGTTCTAGATCAAGACACAGCCATGATTGTGGTGGGAGAATTAGGACATGTTGCCATGAAAGCTGAACAAAATGACCCTGAGTCAATACTTGATCTAGATCAAACAATTGAGCCAATATTTGAAGTCAGACCCCCTGTCGTTACTGTCATGGGTCATGTAGATCACGGTAAAACTTCCTTACTCGATTACATTAGAACGACAAAAGTTGCATCGGGAGAGGCTGGCGGAATAACACAGCATATAGGGGCCTATCATGTGAAAACAAAAAAAGGGATGGTTTCTTTTTTAGATACTCCTGGCCATGAGGCTTTCACTGCGATGCGAGCCAGAGGGGCAAGTCTAACTGATATTGTTATTTTAGTTGTTGCAGCTGATGACGGAGTCATGCCTCAAACGATTGAAGCTATTAATCATTCAAAGGCTGCAAAAACACCATTGATTGTAGCGATAAATAAAATAGATAAACCTGAAGCGAATCCTGAAAAAGTAAAAAATGAGTTAATAACACATGAAGTCATCCCAGAAGAATTGGGTGGCGATTGTATGTTTTTGGAACTGTCAGCGAAAACTGGTCAGGGTATAGATGAACTGCTTGATGCGATATTGTTACAGGCTGAAATTTTAGAATTAAAGGCACCAATAAATACTCCAGCAAAAGGAATTGTAGTTGAGTCTAGATTAGATAAAGGTAGAGGTCCTGTGGCTTCCATACTGGTTCAATCTGGGCTGATGAAAATAGGCGACATGTTGCTTGCAGGATCAAGCTATGGTCGAGTTAAAGTGATGCTCAATGAGAATGCAAACCAAATTAAAGAAGCGGGGCCATCAATCCCAGTTGAAATTGTTGGTTTATCTGATGTTCCCAACGCAGGTGACGAGGTAATTGTTCTCAATGACGAAAAAAAAGCTAGAGAAATTGCGCTCTTTAGACAAGGTAAGTTCAGAGATGTTAAGTTTGCAAAACAACAAGCAGCAAAACTTGAAAATATGTTTGATCAAATGGCAGAAGGTGATGTGAAGTCCCTTCCATTAATTTTAAAATCAGATGTTCAGGGATCTTACGAAGCTTTAAAAGGATCATTAGAAAAATTATCAAATGATGAAGTAAAAATTAATGTTATTCATAATGCGGTTGGAGCTGTGAATGAATCTGATATAAATCTTGCTGTGGCTTCAAATGCAATCATTATTGCTTTCAATGTGAGAGCCGGAGGCGGAGCTAGAAAGTCTGCTGAATCTAACGATATTGAGATTCGTTACTACAGCATTATTTATGATGCCGTAGATGATGTTAAAGCTGCACTCACAGGAATGCTTTCACCAGATGAAAAAGAAAATATATTAGGTTCAGTTGAAATTAGAGAAATTTATAAAGTCTCTAAAATTGGTACTATTGCTGGATGTTATGTGACTGATGGATTAATTAAAAGAGAATCAAAATTAAGAGTGCTACGCGATAATATCGTTATTTATGATGGAGAGTTATCTTCTTTAAAAAGGTTTAAAGATGATGTGAAGGAAGTTAAATCAAATTTTGAGTGTGGGCTATCGATTAAAAACTTTAATGATTTAAAAGAAGGAGATACCCTTGAGCCTTATGAAATTGTTAAGGTGGCTCGAAAGTTATAAATGGCTAAGGATTTTCCAAGATCCAATCAGATTGGTCAACAAATAAAAAAAGAAATTGCAGGAATTCTGCAGTTTGAAGTTCAACATCCCACATTAAGAAATGTGACCGTTACAGATATAGAACTATCTAAAGATCTGCGCCATGCAAAAATATACTTCATATCTAAAGAGGACAAATCTGAGTTATTAAAAGCCTTGCAAAGGTCTATGAGCTTTATAAGACAATCCTTAGCAAAAAAAATGACTACGAGAGGAATCCCAAATCTTGAGTTCATTTATGATCAAGGTATTGATCATAATGATCGAATTACTGAACTTCTCAATGCTGCGTTAAAAAAATAATTAAGATCAATGAAATATGATTCTCTAAATCCTGTATCAGGTTTTATTGCAGTACTCAAACCCAAAGGTTGGACCTCTAACCAGCTACTGTCAAAATTAAAGTGGCTATTTAAAACAAAAAAAGCAGGTCATGGAGGAACACTGGATCCATTTGCAACCGGAATAGTTCTTGTTTTTTTTGGTGAAGCAACTAAGTTTTCAAGTAGATTCCTGGATAGTGATAAAGAGTACCAAGCTCATCTAGAGTTAGGTTTTGAGAGTTCAACCGGTGATATAGAGGGAGAAATCACCAAAGATAATGATTTTCTATATGAGCAATTGCCAGATAATATATCCGAGATTATTCGTGAATTTGAAGGCCTGCAGACTCAAACTCCACCGATCTATTCAGCATTAAAATATAAAGGAAAGCCATATTATCAATATGCTCGTGAAGGTAAATCCGTACCGATTAAAAAACGTCAAATAACAATAAATTATATAAATTTAGTTTCTTTATCCAAAAATACATTAATTTTTGATGTTTCTTGCTCCAAAGGAACATACATAAGAACATTGGGTGAGGATATTGCAAAAAGGCTGGGAACAAAGGGTTATTTGACTGATTTAGAACGAATTAGAGTAGGAAAAACATCAAAAGAGGATGCTTACGCTATTGAAGATATTGAAACAATTCAATTTGATAGGCGTGTCAAGCTATTAACTTCTATTGAAAAAATGCTTCAAATTTCTTTATTGGAGTTGGATAATAATCAAATGCATCAGATTCTGAATGGTCAGCTAATAGATTTGAGTTCACAACCAGGTGAATATGCGCTGATGAATCAAAAAAAATTCTTAGGAATTGGTCAATCTGATGGAAACTTTGTAAAGCCTGTTCGATTAATAAAAAATGAAATAAATTGATATAAAGCATTGTTAATTAGAGTTTTTTTATATAAAATACACCGTTCTAAAGTGAAGGAAAATTAAATGGCGTTTACAGCTATAGAAAAAGCAAAAATTGTTAAAGAATATGGTCAAGAAACTAACGATACCGGATCACCAGAAGTTCAGGTGGCATTGCTTACAAATCGTATTAACTATTTGACCGGGCATTTTAAAACTAATGCCAAAGATAACCACTCACGTCGTGGTCTGCTTGCGCTTGTGAGTCAGAGAAGACGTCTACTAGATTATCTAAAACGTAAGGACTTAACTCGATATCAAGATTTAATTAAGCGTTTAGGTTTAAGAAAGTAAAATTCAATCAATCAAATTATTAATAAGCCGATTTTAAGCATTCTTGCTTAGTCGGCTTTTTTTATAATTTTTTACTGGGAAGAGAGTAAAAATAATGACAAAAAGTATGTTTAATAAAGTTACAAAAAACATGAAGCTAGGCGCTCATGAATTAAAAATTGAAACTGGTGAAATCGCTCGTCAGGCAGACGGGGCTGTAATGGTGTCATATGGAGATACTGTTGTTTTAGTGACAGTAGTGGGTAATCAATCAGTGAAAGAAGGACAAGATTTTTTCCCATTAACTGTCGATTATCAAGAAAAAACATATGCTGCGGGAAAGATCCCTGGAGGGTTTTTTAAAAGAGAAGGTCGACCTAGTGAGAGCGAAATTTTAGTTTGCCGTTTAATAGATCGACCACTTCGACCTTTATTTCCAAAAAACTTCTACAATGATGTGCAAATCGTTGCCACAGTTTTATCATCAGACTCAGAAATTGATTCAGATGTTCCAGCCATCATTGGTGCATCAGCAGCATTGTCAATCTCAGGTATACCTTTTTATGGTCCGATCGGTGCTGCTAAAGTTGGATATATTGATGGAGAGTTTGTTATTAACCCTTCAAAAACCCAACTTGCACAATCAGAATTAGATTTGGTTGTTGCTGGAACCAAAGATGCAGTTCTTATGGTTGAGTCAGAAGCTAAAGAGCTGAGTGAAAAAGTGATGTTAGATGCAGTTTTAGAAGGGCACAAAGCGGCTAAAAATGTAATTAAACTCATCAATGATTTTGCAAAAGAGGCAGCAAAAGACCCATGGGATTGGTCAGCGCCAGAGCCTAATAAAGAGCTAATCGCTGAAATTGCAAAACTTGCTGAAAAGGATCTTAACAAGGCCTTTGAAATAAAATCTAAATCAGAGCGCTCACAAAAAATCAGTGAAATAAAAGATAAAGTCTGTGCAAAATTAATTACCAATGATATGGGAACACTTCAAATCAATGAAGTGAATAAAGAATTTTTCAATTTAGAAGCAAAAATTGTTCGATCAAAAATTCTTGATGGCGAACCTAGAATTGATGGAAGAGATACCAGAACCGTAAGACCTATTGAAATTAGTACTGGAGTTCTTCCTCGTACCCATGGATCTGCTCTGTTTACTAGAGGGGAAACTCAAGCATTAGCAGTGGCTACATTAGGTACGCCAAGAGATGCACAAACCATTGATGCATTACAGGGAGAATACAGTGATCGTTTTATGTTGCATTATAATTTTCCTCCCTTCTCTACAGGTGAAACAGGACGAGTTGGATCACCAAAGCGACGTGAAATTGGACACGGCAGATTAGCAAAAAGAGCATTATTAGCGGTCTTACCTGATCAAGAGGAGTTTGATTATACGATTCGGTTAGTATCTGAAATTATGGAGTCTAATGGCTCAAGCTCCATGGCATCTGTGTGCGGAGGTTGTATGGCCATGCTCGATGCGGGTGTTCCATTAAAATCTCATGTTGCTGGTATTGCGATGGGGTTAATTAAAGAAGACAACCGTGTTGCTATTTTAACAGATATTCTTGGAGATGAAGATCACTTGGGTGATATGGATTTTAAAGTTGCTGGAACAGACAATGGTATTACGGCTTTACAAATGGATATTAAAATAGACGGTATCACTACTGAAATTATGCAAGTTGCTCTGAAGCAAGCAAAAGAGGGACGCGAACATATTTTAGGATTAATGAAAAAAGCCTTAAAATCTAGTAGAGCTGAGTTGTCACAGTATGCGCCTCGCATTATGACATTAAAAATTAGTCCTGATAAAATCAGAGATGTGATTGGTAAGGGTGGAGCTGTCATTAAGTCATTAACGGAAGAAACTAATACCACCATCGATATTACGGATGATGGTTTAGTTAAGGTTGCCTGTACTTCTGGTGAAGAAGGTCAAAGAGCAATTGATCGTATTAAAGAGATTACAGCTGACGTCGAAGTCGATCAGATTTATGATGGTAAAGTTATCAAAATTCTTGATTTTGGTGCGATTGTACAATTAATTCCTGGAAAAGATGGCTTGCTCCATATTTCTCAGATTGCTCATGAGCGTGTGAAAGCCGTTAAAGACCATCTTTCTGAAGGTGATAAAGTTAAAGTGAAAGTCATTGAGGTTGATCAAAAAGGAAAAGTTAGAGTGAGTGCAAAGGCTCTTATTGAAAAGCCTGCTGAGGAAAAAAAAGAGGTTGAAGAATCAGAAGATAAATAAAAAAAGGGGCATAAGCCCCTTTTTTTATAAGCTAATATTACTTGGCCATCTGTTTTTCTCTAATTTCATCGAGCGTTTTACAATCAATACAGAGTGTAGCTGTGGGTCTTGCTTGCAGTCGATTTAAACCAATTTCTTCACCGCATTGTTCGCAATATCCATATTCATCGTTTTCAATATTTCGGATCGTTTGCTCAATTTTTTTGATCAGCTTTCTTTCCCTATCTCGGTTTCTTAACTCTAAAGCCATATCAGATTCCTGGCTAGCCCGATCATTAGGGTCTGCATAAGAAGTTAATTCATCTTGCATGTGAGAAACAGTCTTATTGATGTCATGACTCAGTTCATTTTTCCATTCAGCTAAAATATCTTTAAAGTGTTTCATTTGATTTTTGCTCATGTAGCTCTCATTAGCTTTTGTATCATATTTCTTGAAAGTTTTATTAGTCGATGAGCCTTGAGGTTTAGCCACTACTTTTTTCGCAGCAGGTTTCTTTGCAACAGGTTTAGCCACTACTTTTTTCGCAGCAGGTTTCTTTGCAACAGGTTTAGCCACTACTTTTTTCGCAGCAGGTTTCTTTGCAACAGGTTTAGCCACTACACTTTTAGCGGCCTCTACTGCTTTTGCAAAAAATGATTTTTTTTCCGCCATATGAAATTCCTAAAATTGTAACCCGCGAAAGTGTACTCTATTTTCTACAAAAAAAATAGTTATAAATATAACTTTTGAGCATCAAGAGTGTTACTCATTAGAGTTGCAACCGTCATTGGACCAACACCACCTGGGACTGGAGTTATGTATGATGCAACCTTGACTGCCTCTGTAAATTCAACATCACCAATAAGTTTATCACCTACTCGATTAATGCCAATATCAATAACAACAGCACCCTTTTTAATCCAAGAACCCTTGACCATTTCTGGTCTTCCAACTGCTGCAACGACAATATCCGCATTGTTTACTTTATCCTGAATATTTTGAGTTTTACTGTGACACTGTGTAACTGTTGCACCAGCTAGAAGGAGCTCAAAAGCCATTGGTCGACCAACATGGTTTGATGCTCCAACTACTACAGCATCTTTTCCCGATACTTCTATATTCATGGCTTTTAGCATTTTAATGACGCCATAAGGTGTGCATGATCGAAATTTTGGTTGACGCATGGCCAGCAATCCTAAGTTAATTGGATGAAATCCATCGACATCCTTATTTGGTGAAATAAGTTCAAGGATTCGATCTTCATCTAATAGATCGGGTAATGGGGATTGAACCAGAATGCCATCAACATTTTCATCATTGTTTAAATCACTAATTAAGCTTTCTAATTCCGCCTGCGAAGTTGAAGCTGGAAGGTCATAAAATAAGGATTTAATACCAATTTTTTCACAAGCTTTTCTTTTATTATTTACATAGACAGTTGATGCAGGATCATCACCAATAAGAATAACAGCAAGAGCCGGATGCCTTATTCCTGCTTGAAGTCTTTTAGTTATTTCTTCCTTTAATTCTTCAAGAAGATTATTGGCAATGTCCTTGCCATTGATTAATTGAGCTGTCATAAATTTCCCGTCAAATTTGTTGATTATAGATTATATATAATATAGTACTCATTTTTCCATTTGCGGATATTCCATTTGACCAAAAGGTTAATATGCGATATATTCTCGCGTTCGGGGTGTAGCGTAGCCTGGTAGCGCGCCTGCTTTGGGAGCAGGATGTCGGGAGTTCGAATCTCTCCACCCCGACCATTTTACTCGATA
>JAQCBB010000019.1 GCA_027621535.1 Pseudomonadota bacterium
AATTTTTAATGCCATGAGCTAATTAAATTAAAAATTTCTTTTGATACAAAAGGACTAAAGTCTTTTTTTAAGTGAATTAATTGACGAACTATTGTTGATGATATGCTTCTCACTGCAGGGTCTGATTGTATAAAAATTGTATGTATTTCTGGGCTTAATATTCGATTCATATCGTTAAGGTCTCTCTCATTGATATAATCAATTTCGTTTCTTAAGCCCCTGATCATATATTGAACATTTAATTTCTTGACTAAATCAATTGTCAATCCACTATAACTCACCATCTCTAAATTTGGATAGTTCTTTTGAATTGCCTCTAGCATTAATACTCTTTGTTTGCTGTTAAATAGGGAGGTTTTCTGATTGTCTTCAGCTACAGCAACAATTACCGTTGAAGCTAGCCTGGTGGCTTGCCTGATGAGATCTTCATGCCCTAATGTAATCGGATCAAAAGAACCCGGATAAAGAATTTTATCTAACTTATTCATAAATGCCATAGTAGAGCGATTTTGTCTTCTTATGTTTAATAGCTTTCAAAACATTTGATTCCACTGGTTTACTCGATTCAAGATAAATTATACCTTGCGGTGCAAGTATTTTTTTAGCAACATCATCAAGCCAGAGATAACAGCTCGAAGCAAACGGCGGATCAAAAAAAATTAAATCAAACTTATTTATAGAACTGGAAATGAATTGATGAGCATCTTGATGAATTACATCACAGTTTTTAAGACCAAAGGTGCTAATATTTTGCTGAATATTGTCTACATTTTTTTTGGATTGCTCAACAAAAGTGCAGTATTTAGCGCCTCTTGAGATTGCTTCGAATCCCAAACTGCCTGACCCCGCAAAAAGATCTAAACAATTCGCTGAATGAGTATGGTCAAATAACCAATTAAACAATGTCTCTCTAATGCGACCAAGGGTAGGTCTGAGTGAATCTGTACTATCAAATTTGACTACCCTACCCTTTAATGAGCCAGAGATAATTTTTACTGAATTTGCGATTTTAGTTTTTTCCAACAATGACTGTTGAAAATTTTGACATATCCATCCTTCTTTGGAAAGCATCTTTAACTTCATTAATAGTCACGTTGTTAATATTCTTTGTAAATGTTTCAAGGTAATCAATGGGGTAATTATAAATGGCCATCATTGATAAATATTCTGATATTTTTTTATTACTGTCCAATCTGAGTGGAAAACCCCCAATCAAATTAAGTTTGGCGTCATTGAGTTCTTTTTCAGTGGGTCCATTTTCAATAAAATCTAAAACAACTTTTTTCACTAATTTAAAAGCATCATCAATTTGTTCTTTTTTTGTTTGCAAACTTATTTGAAAAGGACCCTTTTGATGCATCGGCATAAAGTAGGAATATACGCTATAAACAAGACCATTCTTTTCTCGAACTTCACTCGTAAGACGAGACACAAATCCTCCCCCGCCTAAAATATAATTTCCAACATAAAGTGGATAGAAGTCTTTATCAAGTCTCACCATGGATGGCATACCATAAAATAAATGAGCCTGCTGCGCTGGATTAGTGATCATAATTTCCTGTGCTTTTGTATCATCAACAATGGGAATTGAGGGATGATTTTTTTTGGGTAAATCTTGTGTCAGCTGTGCAACAATTTTTTTGACTTCAGTTTTATTGACGTCACCGACAATCACAATAGAGGCATTTTGTGCGGAGTAATAATTATTATAAAAATCTACAAGATCTTTACGTTCTAATTTTTGAATAGTTTCAACTGTTCCTTGTTGAGGAAATGCATATGGGTGATTGCCAAATAATGCCTTTATAAATGCATTTGTTCCTAATGAATCAGGCTGAGTGTTAGATTGTTCCAAAAAAGATAATGTATTTTTCTTCTCACGTTCAAATATTTTTTGTTCGAATGAAGGCTCAGAAATGACTAATTTAAATGTCTCTATCGTCTGATTAAGGGCCTCTTTTTTTGATAAAGTTCGGATATTTAACTTAGCATGATCGTGATCAATTCCCCCACCCAAAGTCGACCCAATATCAGAAAAAAGATTGCTAATTTGATTTTCACTGTACTGTCCAGCACCAAGTAACATTAAGTAATTTGTTAAATTTGCTAAACCTGATTTTCCAACTGGATCCCTTGCTGCGCCTGCATCAAAATTAATATTGATATCTACAATTGGTAACTCGTGAGACTCTACAAAATAGACCCTCACTCCATTGTCTGTTGTCCAGAAATCAACATCAATTTTTGCTTGAGTAAAAAATGTTGCCATTAATCCAATTAGTAAAAGAATAAATTTCATATATGTCCTTAATATTATTTGTCTAGACTCTCAGGAACGAGATGAACAATTGTTAAAGCCTCTTCCTTAAAAAACTCTTGAGCTGCTTTTCTGACATCGTCTGAAGTGATCTTTTCAATATTTGCGATATAGCCATCTTTCATCTTATAAGGATATCCCATAGTTTCTAGCTGTCCGATGATCATTGCTTGATAAAACATAGAATCCTTTTCATAAACATCACCTGCAATCACATTTGCTTTCACTCGATTTAACTCTTCTTGGGTAACGCCCTCATTGGCTATGTTCTGAATCTCTTGTTTAATATTCTGTTCGATATTAGCTGGGTCTGAACCTTGGTTTAAAGTCACAACAAATTCAAAAGTTCCGACATCCCCCCTAGAAAGCATAGGGTAATTTGCATAAGCACTAAGCGCTTTTCCAGATTGAATCAGTTTTTTTTGAATTCTTGAAGTGGATGTTCCAGACAAAACACCTGCCAAAACTTCTAAAGCGTATGCCTCGGTATTTGTTTTCATTGGGTCTTTATTCAGTAACGGGACTTTGTATCCCATTTGAATCATTGGCAGCTTGCCTTGAGCTTTCAATTCAGCACGAATGGTTCCTTTTTGAGATGGCTCAAGCTGAGGTTTACGTTGGGGTAATTTTTTTTGTGGAATCGATCCAAAGTATTTTTGAGCTAATTGAAAAACCTCTTGTGGACTAACGTCCCCCGAAACCACGATAATTGCATTATTCGGAGCATACCAATTTTGATACCACTCAAGGGCATCCTCATAGGTCATAGACTCGAGGTCGTTCATCCACCCAACAATAGGACGACTGTATGGATGAGCCTTAAAGGCCAGTGCATTAAACGTCTCATTAAGCATTCCTTCTGGCTTATCTTCTGTTCTCCAGCGTCTTTCTTCCATGACAACTTTTATTTCTTTTTCAAACTCTTCCTCAGTGATGACCAAGTTTTGCATGCGGTCTGACTCCATCTTAAAAGATAATTCCAAATTTGATTTTTCCATCGTTTGAAAATAACAGGTATAGTCGGTCCCTGTAAAAGCATTCTCACGCCCACCCGAGCGAGCAATAATTTCTGAAAATTCTCCTGGTTTTATTGTTTTTGTGCCCTTAAACATCATGTGCTCGAGAACATGTGCTACCCCAGTTTTTCCGTTGACTTCATCAATGCTGCCTGCTTGATACCAGACTTGAGAAACAACCACAGGAGCACGGTGATCCTCATTAACAATCAAACGTAACCCGTTATCAAGTTTAAATTCATTGGTTGATGCAAGAATGGTAAAAGATAAAAAAAACCCGATAAATAGCGTTAATATTCTCATAATTTTTGAAATGATAATTGGTTAATTTTTGATATAATGTCACATAATGACTATTAAACATAAACTTAGTTCGCTCGCAAAAAAAGATTCTTATGTTTGATTTCCTCAAAAAAATCTTTAAAGGTGATGATTCAAAAAAATCAGAATCTAAATCGCCAAAACAATCATCGGTTCCTTCAAATAAAAGCTCTAAACCCGCTGGGAAGCTTAAAACAAAGACGCCCATAAAAAAAACTTCGTCCAGTCAAAAAAATAAATCAAAACTTATTTCCTCAAAAACTAAACCAAAATCAAAAAATAATGAAATAAATACCAAAGATATAGCAGCTGAAACACCTGAACAGCAAAAAACTCTATCATTTTCAGAAAAAATTAAAGCTGGGTTAAAAAAGACCAGGGATGCTATTAGTGTTAATTTGTTAAGCCTGATTTCCATAAAAAAAATAGATCAAAATTTTTATGATGATCTTGAAATGACCCTTATTGCCGCGGATGTTGGTTATGCAGCTAGTCAACAGATTATTGAAGAATTAAAAAAAAGAGTTAAACAGGAGGGAGTTGAGGATAGTTCGGAATTAAAACAGTTACTCAAAATAATCTTAACAGAGCTCCTTAAAGAACTTGAAAAACCATTAATTCAAATAAAACAAACGCCATTTGTGATCCTGATTGTAGGTGTCAATGGTGCTGGCAAAACAACGACAATTGGTAAATTGACTAAACTTCTTCTGGATGAAGGGAAGACTGTTTTGATTGCCGCAGGGGATACCTTCCGTGCTGCGGCTAAAGAACAATTGCAAGTGTGGGGTGATCGAAATAATGTCACGGTCATTTCTCAGGAAACTGGAGATCCCAGTGCAGTAATATATGACTCAATGCAATCTGCAAAAGCAAAAGGAATTGATATTGTGATTGCTGATACGGCTGGAAGACTCCCCACTCAAAAACATTTGATCGATGAGTTGACTAAGATAAAAAAGGTTATAAAAAAGTTTGATGAGAGCGCACCGCATGAAACAATTTTAGTGCTTGATGCAAATACTGGACAAAATGCAATCAATCAAATCAAAACATTTAATGAGGCGGTTACTCTTACCGGTCTCATTATGACTAAATTAGATGGTACTGCGAAAGGTGGAATTGTTGCTGCGATTGCTAAAGAAAATCCCATCCCCTTACGCTTTATTGGAGTTGGTGAAAAAATTGATGATTTAAAAATTTTTAGCGCTGAAGATTATGCTGAAGGAATGTTGGGATGATAAGGTTCGATCAAGTTTATAAACGTTACCCTGGATATCAAGAAGCACTCCAAAATGTGAGCTTTGAGATATCACCAGGTGAACTGGTCTTTGTAACTGGTCCATCAGGGGCAGGAAAATCCACTCTTATTAAGGTATTGTCTTCAATAGAAAAACCCTCTTCGGGAACCGTTATGTTTGAAAATTTCAATTTAGGGCAAGCAAAAGATAAAACTCTAAACCAAATTCGAAAAAAATTTGGCATGGTATTTCAAGACCACAAACTTCTTTATGATCGAAATTGTTTTGAAAATGTAGCTTTACCTCTTGCAGTAAATAATATATTTGGGCAAGAGGCTGAAAAAAGAATTCGTGCTGCTTTAGATAAAGTCGGTTTATTAAACAAAGAGAGAATGATGCCCATAACCCTTTCCGGGGGTGAACAACAAAGATTAGCTATAGCCAGAGCAATCGTTTGTCGACCTTCAGTCATTACTGCTGACGAGCCGACCGGTAATCTAGATAAAGCCTATGCCAATGAAATTTTGAATATTTTTTTCAGCTTCCATCAGGTTGGGGTTACTGTAATTATTTCAACTCATGAGCTGCCTAATATCCCAATGCGCTTTAAACATATCCGTCTCGAAAATGGACAATTAAAAATAAACCAACAAACTTATGATCAACTTCCTGCTTAATCAATTAGAATCTTTTCATGTTGCCACCCGAAGGTTATTTTATGCCAAAGGGGCAACTTTGATGATGTTTATCATCATTGGTATCACCATGTGTCTGCCAATGTCTGCTTTGCTTTTATTAGAAAATATCAAACAAGCATCCTCACAAATTGAATATAGGGCTGAGGTAAGTGTTTTTTTAATAGAGGATTACACTAAAGAAGAATTTATAGAATTTGAAAAATTTTTAAAAGAGCAGCCTATTATCAATAAGACTAATCTTGAAAAAAAGGAAGAGGCATGGATGAAACTGCAGAAAAAATTAGCCTTTGATGGAGAGGCCTTAATTGAAAAAAATCCGCTGCCCGATAGCTTTTACCTTTCTTTATCAACGTTAGATCAAAATGAAATCAATTTTTTAACAAAAGAAATACAAAATTTCTCAATAATCCAAGATGTTCTTATTGATTCAGCTTGGGTTAATAAACTGAATTCCATACTCTCCTTAATCCAACTGATTGTTAATTTTCTTGGTTTACTATTACTCATCGTTTTAGCGGTAATCATTGGCAATACTATTCGCTTACAAACTTTCTCTAACAAAGACGAAATAGAGGTCAGTAAACTCATTGGAGCATCGAATGCTTTTATTCGTCGACCATTTTTATATACCGGTTTTTTTTATGGATTAGGTGGTGCAATAGTAAGTACAGCCATAATTAAGTTAATGGTCTATATATTTAATCTCTATGCTTATGCCATTGAGCGAATTTTAGGATTTAATGTGATTCTGAATGATTTACAATTGTCTCATTACTTATTTATGACTGTTTCTTGTGTCTCCATAGGTTGGATAGCTTCTTTCTTTTCATCAACACGATCTTTAAATAAACTCAAAAATAATACTTAAAACATTGATTTTCAGAGAACTTTTTACTAAAATTAGCACTCTTAACAGTAGAGTGCTAAAATTAAATTATTATTCAGGATAACAACTTATGAATGCGCTAACAATTCCATTAAGTCCGTCTCTAGACAGTTTTGAACTTTATCAAAGACAGGTTCAGGCCATACCTATACTGACTGAAGAGGAAGAGATGAAGCTGGCTACCAAGCTTCACAATGATAATGATCTAAATGCAGCACGTCAGCTTATTATGTCGCACTTAAGGCTGGTGATTAAAATTGCTCGCTCTTATTCTGGTTATGGCTTAAACCTGGCTGACTTAGTCCAAGAAGGTAATATTGGGCTGATGAAAGCTGTTAAACGATTTGATCATACACGTGGAGTAAGACTCGTCTCCTTTGCGATGTATTGGATTAAAGCCGAAATTCAAGAGTTTGTGGTAAGAAACTGGCGTTTAGTAAAAACTGCCACCACTAAAGCTCAAAGAAAGCTATTTTTTAATTTGCGCAGCATGAAGAAAACCTTAAAACCGTTAAAACCTTCAGAAATTAGTGATATAGCCAAACAATTAAATGTAAAAGAATCTGACGTTATTGAGATGGAATATCGTTTTAATGGTCATGAGATTGCGATAGATTATCAAGACAATGAATCAGAAGAAGATAATTATCGCCCCATATCTTATTTGCAAGATGAAAATGCCGACCCAGCTTCACAATTAATGCTTGAAGAAACAGAAACAAATAAATTAGATGCCTTAACTGAAGCATTAAAAACAATAGATGAAAGAAGTCGCTATGTTCTTGAGACTCGATGGCTAAATGAAACTAAAACAAAAACTCTTCATGAACTAGCTGATGAACTTAATATTTCAGCTGAAAGAGTTCGACAAATAGAGCAAAATGCTTTAAAAAAATTAAGAAGCCTAATGAGTTAGAACTTGACTAACCCAGTTCCTATTGAAATAAATTACCACCAAAAAAATAAGCTCTTAAAAATAGTATTCAATAACCAGACAGAATGTATGCTGTCTGCCGAATTTTTAAGAGTCTATTCACCCTCTGCTGAAGTTCAAGGTCATCATCCATCTGAAGCCGTATTACAAATTGGAAAACAAAACATTGCTATTGCAAAAATTGAACCTGTTGGTAACTATGCTATTAAATTATTTTTTGATGACAATCATGATACCGGTTTATTCACTTGGGACTATCTTTATGAATTAGCTAAAAATTATGATATTTTATGGTTAGACTATCAATTAAAACTTAAACAACATTTTGAAAAACAATAAAACTCATTTTGGATTTAAAGAAGTAAATGAAGAGGATAAGCAACCGTTAGTTGAAAATGTCTTCAGCTCTGTAGCAAGCAACTATGACAGAATGAATGATTTAATGTCATTCGGTATTCATCGATTCTGGAAAAAATTTGTCAGTCTGGATAATTTAATTAATGATCATGACGCAATTCTAGATTTAGCCGGGGGATCAGGTGATCTCTCCATCCTTTTTAAAAAGAAAAACGAAAAAGCGAATGTCATCCACAGCGATATTAATAAGCATATGCTTAAGGAGGGACAAAAGAAAATCATCAATCAAGGACTACAGGTTCCATCTATGGTTATAAATGCTGAAATGATCCCTTTCAAAAATAATACGTTTAGTGTCATAACTATTGGTTTTGGTTTAAGAAATATGACTGATCAAAAAAAAGTATTAGCCGAGGTTTTCAGGTGTCTTAAACCAGGTGGAAAAATTGTCATTCTCGAGTTTTCAAAAATACAGCCTGCTTTACAAAAAATATATGATTTTTTTTCCTTTGATGTAATTCCTCGAATTGGAAAAATTATTGCCAAAGACAGCGCAAGCTATGAGTATTTGGCTGAATCAATTCGAATGCACCCAGATCAAGAAACCTTACTCTCGATGCTTGAAGCCCAAGGTTATTGTAACTGTCGCTATCAAAATTTGACTGCAGGTGTGGTCGCTGTTCACTCCGGATTTAAGCCATGATTAAAACAAAATTATTTCAGGCCATCAATCATATCTTAGACCAAAACGACTGGATGCAAGATGAGCTTTTAGAGCATAAAAATAAAACCATAACACTCAGACTTCTTGAAAATTTATTTGATATTCAATTATATATTTCTGAAAATGGTCAATTAAAAGTAACCGAAAAAATATTTGAAAACACAGCAAATCTTGTGATAAAGCTGAATACTGATTCTTTAATCAAAATGATATTTAAACAAGAACCTCAAGATATTAATATTCATGGGGATATGAAGCTCGCCAAAGTAATAAATGAAATATTAAAGAAAGTTGAATGGGATATTTCTATTGAAATTGAAAAATATTTTGGGATCGCCATTGCAAGTTATTTCAAAAAAATAACATCCTTAATATCTGAACGTTTAAAGCAGATATCAAAAAATATTGCCGAAACTACTGTTGAATATTATCAAGAAGAAAATAAAATATTTGCCAAAGGTTATCAAGTTAAACAGTTTAATGATGAAGTTGATCAATTGAGTATTCGTCTTGAAAAGCTAAAAAGAAAGATACAAGAGATTAACTAATGGTATTGTTAAAATTTCTAAGATTCATCGTTATTGTTATTTATTATAAAGTTGATCTTTTTTTCAATAAAAAAATTATCATTAAATTTATTTCTTTAATGCTTGCTCCATTTCGAGTTTTTCAAAGAGGGTCTCACGCAGAAAATCTAAGAAAATCGCTTGAAGTTGCTGGTCCAATCTTTGTTAAATTTGGTCAAATGCTTTCAACCCGAAGAGACTTATTGCGAGTAGATATTGCTGATGAGCTGGCTAAACTTCAAGACAAAGTCCCACCCTTCCCATTTAAACAAGCAGAGGCTATATTAAATCAAGCCTATCCGAATGGATATCACAAAGTCTTTAAAAAAATTGCAACAACTCCGATCGCAAGCGCCTCTGTTGCCCAAGTATATCTTGGTGAGCTTTATAATGGCAAAAAGGTAGCTGTAAAAATTCTTCGTCCGAATATTGAAAAACAAGTTTCAGATAATATCCTTCTTTTGAAATGGGTAGCAACACTATTAACTTTGATCTGGTCTGATGGAAAAAGACTTAAGCCCGTTGAAGTGGTCGCAGAATTTGAAAAACATACAAAATCTGAATTGAATTTACTCCTTGAGGCTGCCCATTGTACTCATCTTGGAGATAATTTTAAAGATCAAAAATTGTTAATTGTTCCTGAAGTTTATTGGGATTTTTGCACTGAAAAAGTTATGGTTATGGAGGAGATGAAAGGTATCCCTATATCCAACATCGAGGAACTTAAAAAAAATAATATAAATCTCAAACAGTTATCTGAACAAGGTGTACAAATTTTTTTTACACAAGTGTTCAGGGATGGTTTTTTTCATGCCGACATGCACCCTGGGAATATTCAAGTATCTAAAGATGGTCGATATGTAGCCATGGATTTTGGGATCATGGGTACTTTAAATGAACAAGATAAATACTATTTAGCTAAAAACTTTGTCTGTTTTTTTAACCGTGACTATAGAGGAGTGGCTCAGGCTCATCTTGACTCTAGTTGGGTCCCTAAGGAGACATCCGTTGATGATTTTGAGAATGCAATTAGGGCGGTATGTGAGCCAATTTTTAATAAACCCCTAAAAGAAATATCTTTTGGTAAATTATTAATTCGCTTATTTCAAACCTCGCGTCAATTTAACATGCAAATACAGCCCCAGCTGACGATGCTCCAAAAGACTCTTTTAAATGTTGAAGGTTTAGGAAGGGAGCTTAATCCAGATTTAGATCTATGGAAAACGGCTCGGCCTTTTCTTGAAAAGTGGTTGAAACAACAGCTGGGCTTTAAGCATTTTATCAAATCAATAAAAAAAGATATTCCAAAGTGGTTAAATATATTAAAAAATATACCTGACTACGAAATGATGAAAAAAAATCATATAGAACTCTCGATTCAATTATCTGAACAACAGCTTCAAATTCATCAACAACAAAAAAATAATAAAATTTTAGGATGGATACTGGTCATTTTTTTTCTATTGCTGTGTATGCAATTATTTATTATGATCATCAATAATTAAGATCAACCTCAAGATTACCTATGCTTCCTGTTTTTGTTGCCTGCTATATTCTTATTTCTGTGGGTATTGGTTTTTATGTATCCACGAAAGTAAAGAACACACGTGATTTTGCTATTGCTGGTCGGCATCTGCCTTTACCTGTAGTGATTGCAACGGTTTTTGCCACATGGTTTGGAGCAGAGGCAATTTTTGGAGTTTCATCAACATTTGTTAACGAAGGTTTAAACGGTCTAGTCGCTGACCCATTTGGTGCCAGCCTCTGTCTCGTCTTGGCAGGCTTTTTATTTTCAAAATACTTATATCACCAGAATTTTCTAACCTTGGGTGATTTTTATCGAAAAAGATATGATCGAAAAATTGAGATCCTCACATCGATTGCCATACTCATATCTTATCTTGGTTGGGTTGCAGCGCAAATCAAAGCACTTGGTCTTGTGATTCATATCCTCAGCGAGGGTCAGATCGCAGAATCAACCGGGATGATTCTAGGTACCCTAATAGTTGTATCCTACACCGCGCTTGGTGGAATGTTATCGGTTGCTATTCTTGATTTTATACAAATGATTGTGGTGATTAGTGGCTTATTGTTTATCGGTTGGACAGTTTCTGAGATGACCGGCGGAATCGACGTAGTCATCAATCACGCTCGGTTAAATAATAAACTCGATTTTTGGCCCAAAGGCGATATTTACACATGGATCACCTTTTTCGGAGTCTGGATCACATTGATGTTAGGATCCATTCCACAGCAGGATGTGTTTCAAAGAATAACGTCGGCAAAATCAGCTAAGATTGCATTTTGGGGATCTGTATTTGGTGCTTCAATTTATTTTGTGTTTACTTTCGTTCCCATGTTTATTGCCTACTCCGCAACGTTAATTGATCCTGAGCATTTTCAAAATATCATGGAATTTGATTCTCAATTTGTACTCCCCGAGTTTGTAATTAAGTACACTCATCCATTTGCGCAAATTGTCTTTTTTGGAGCGGTAACCTCAGCAATCATGAGCTGTTCTTCAGCCACTCTTTTGGCGCCATCAGTCACTTTTGCAGAAAATGTAATTCGACCCCTCAGACCAAATATGTCTGATAAAGAATTTTTGAGGGTGATGCGTATATGTTTGGTAATATTTTCTGGGTGTGTTTTGTTATACGCACTCTCATCCAATCTCACTATTTTTGGAATGGTTGAATCTGCATACAAAATTACCTTAGCAGGAGCATTCACTCCGCTAGTATTTGGAATATTTTGGAAGAAGGCGAATCATCATGGTGCTCTGGCAGCGATCATTCTTGGGATTGGCTCATGGGCAGGTTTAGAGATTATCTATGGAGACCTTTTGCTCATTCCCGCACAACTCATTGGCCTAGTTATCAGTATGCTCGCAATGATTATAGTATCTCAACTAACTCAGTCCTTATCTTTGACATTGACGACAAAAAAAACTTGATCGCTGTGCGATCACAATTTTTTTGATGAAACTGCTACATATCTTGCATGGCAAGCCTTCTCTTCCATAAACCTGATGTTCAATTTGAAAATATCCCGCCTGTCCGCCAGTATTAAAAAAATCATTAATGGATGAGCCTCCCTTTTTTATTGCATGAGTTAATACTGTTTTAATGTTATCTGCCAAATTATTCATTAGCTTTTTCGATACTTGTTTTGATTTCTTTTGCGGAGAAATTCCTGTCATAAAAAGTGCTTCACTTGCATAAATATTTCCCACGCCCACGACTATTGACTGATTCATGATAAAAGCCTTAATTGCTTGCTGACGATTGCGAGCTTTTTGGTAAAGGTAATCGCCAAAAAACTTATCGCTCAAAGGCTCAACGCCCAAAGCTTTTATCAAGAAAAAATCTTCTAATTTTCCTCGAACAAGATGAACTGATCCAAATCTTCTTGGATCGTTGTAACGCACTACCTGATTAAAATTAAAAAAACTGATCTCAATATGGTCATGTTTTTTTTTATTCTCAGCAGGAGATGAAAACGTAAATTTTCCAGTCATCCCCAGGTGAATAACCAAATAAAAAGATTGAAATTTTAAAACAATATATTTAGCCCGTCGATAAATCTTAAGAGCTATCTCATTCTTTAACAATAACGGCAGAACTGGGTCAACCGGCCATCTAAGATTTGGGTTAAAAACTGAAAAAGATTTTATTGTAAGCGATTGAATAGGCTGCAGACCATTGACAGTAGTTTCAACCTCAGGTAATTCAGGCATATATTAATCTTGACGTGTTACATTAGGATTTAGCATGGTAAATCCTCGATCAGGAGGAAAGCTATAGAGCAATTCCTCATCTTTGCGATACAGGAGTAATTGTGGAGACTCTTGAATTCGATAAAAAGTAATTTTGGCTTTATCATCAAGGTAAATATCAAAACTCTTATAACCAATGCGTGCATCAAACTTATAGGGCTCAACTTTTGTCGCTAAGGCCTTTGACCAGTTATCAGTGAACCATTCTGCAAGCAGCTCGCTCTTGTAATCAATTTTTTTCCCATCAGCGGTAAAAGTTCCAGAATCATCAATTTCAATTCTTAAATAATTGTCTTGCCATTGTTCCAGTCTGGAGAAATCAAACTTCATCACCTTTTCAAAAGGCGCCAATGGTCTCTTGTCTATTAATTCAATAGGGAGGTAGCTAGCCATTTCGGAAAAAAATCCATCAAGAATAAACACGTTATTTTCAAAAAGAACATATTGCTGCTCAGTCACTGGATTATAGGTGCCAAATGCAAAAACTTTTTTTTCATTTTCTTTTGCAAAAATCATTTTTAATTTAGGTTTATCTAGACCATATTTTTCAATCTGCAAAGAATCCAGCTTTTCTTTTGATCGAGCCGCGAGGATAGATAGTAGGCGATAAACAATGTTTTGATCTGCTCTTGTTTGATAAGGTTTTGTTTGATACCAAAAACCATTTATTTTTTTAAATGATGTGGATGCTTTGGATGGAAAATCAATAAAAATTTCATCAAATTCAGATAGCTTTAAGTTTGACACCTCATAAGCAACTTCTTCAATCTTATCATCTGAATAATAAAGTGCAAAAATTGCCAACGGAACAATAAAAATAAATAACATTAAAATTGAGAGCCATCTTTTATTCATAGGGCGTTTATATTTTCCTTCGTCTCAGCCATAACCAAATTCCACCAATAAATAATCCAATGGGAATAAAGTATTGAACACTATGAAATATTGTCCAAGCAACCGCAAATGAAAATTTAGTTTCTGGAATAGTTACATTCACATCTTTAAGAGGCATGGGTTGAATATTGATTAATTTATCATCTCCGCTTAACCAATTTACTACATTTACACCTAAATCTAAATTTCCTCCAGATGTAATAAATGCATTCGACAAGAATTCAGAATTACCAATGATAACAACGCGCTGTCCAGCTTCACCGTATTCGCGTTTTAAAGCAACTGCGATATTAATTGGTCCCTCTTGGTCTTCGTTAGCCTCAAAAGATGGCTCTTTCTCAATGCCATTCTCAAGCCATCCTCCAGCCGCAACATCAATAAGTTCACTCACTTCCCATCCATTCTCATAAGTTCCAACGGCATTCAGGGCTTTTGGATTTGAAAATAATGTTCTTAGCATAAAGTTTCTAGTAATGGGATGATCTCCATACCTTAGTGCAAAAGTTAAATCAGGGGTTGAGCCATATTGCATGGCACTTGGATCATGAATCTTTCCTGGGGCTACTTGTAAACCAATATAATCTGCAACTTCTTTTAAACCTTTTAATTTAGCGTCATCAAGAAGCCACAGGAGGTTTCCACCTGATTCAAGATATTTAACAATTTTTTTTGCCTCTAATTCAGATACATCTTTTTTAGGACTAGCAATCACAAGCATAGATCCTTCTTTTGGCACATCAGGCAATACCGTTAGATCTGGATTAGAAAATTTGAATCCCTTATTTTCAAGCTGTTTACCAAACTCTCCAAGATCAGAGTTTTTGACACCGACAAGGTTTTTTTCTCCATGCCCATCCAGATACATAATTGGCTTCTCATTGGTTCTTGTTAAGCGCACCAATAAATTAGTGAGGTCTTGTTCTGCAAATGGAGGGGTGATATGTTCGGTGCGCTTGTTGTATTCAACAACAACTTCCCCATCAACACGAATCCCCATTTCTTGGGCTAATTTTGGCTCCTCAATAGGGCTTACGAACTTGATATTAATGTCTGGTTTGGCTCTTTGATATCGGGCGATAAAATTAATAATTCCTTGTCTAAATTTATCTCCCTTATTAACATCATCTTTTGTAGCAAATACGGTTAAATTTATTGGTCCGTTCATTCCTTTAAGAACGCCAACACTTCCCTCAGTAAGCGTATTTCGATTTGCTTGAGTTATGTCTTTAGAAAATTCGTATTTATTTGCAATGAAGCCTAGTAAAAAAATTAGGATGATAAACAAAATTACAAAAACCCAGTTTTGTAATAGCAGTTGAAGTTTGAGTTTAAAGCTTGTTTTATTTTTCATTACCCGCGTAACCTATCTGCGTCTAAACGACGAATCGTTAATACTAAAAATGTACTTATAAACAATATAAAATAAATGATATCTTTTGAGCTTATTACTCCACGTGAAAAAGTTTGAAAATGTTTCATCAGTGAAATATATGAAAACCAATGATTTGGCTGGCTCGCAAAATATCTTTCTAAAATAAATAAGGTGACAGCAAAAATGAAACTCAAAATAGCTGCAATTATGGGCTGACTTGTTAAACTTGAGAAATAAATTCCAATCGCTGCAAAACTTCCTACCAATAAAAATAAACCAAATGTATTCGCGATTAAATATCCAAAGTCGATATCAGCCCATATATTCAAAGTGGATAGCATAACAAAAATGTATAGCACCATGATCGCAAGAAAAGCAAATAGTCCAAAAAACTTACCTAAAACAATTTCAATAATTGAAATTGGGGCAGAGAATAAAAAAGGAAGTGTTTGTTGTCTTCTTTCCTCACTAATTAATCTCATCGATAAAAGCGGCACAGCAAATAGCATCAGAAAGGAAGCTGATCCATATACAGTTTGTCCAACATATATTGTCACTCCCACTCTCTCAGCTGGTCTAATAGCTCCAGACATCACTTCAAAGTAATTATTTATACCAATGAAATAATTCCACCCAAAAGCGGCTGTAATTAAGGCAATAATAATCCACCCCATTGGAGTTACAAAAAAACTTTTTATTTCCTTCATTGCTATATTGATTATCATTTTCATAATTAATTATTGGTTTGTTAATTGAACAAATGTATCTTCAAGGCTGGTAATGTGGGGCGATATCTGAAATAAACCCCATCTTTCTTTGATGCTTGCTTTTATAAAAGCCTCTACATCAATGTCGCTGGAATTAAATTGTATAACATGAAGTAAAGCATCCTGCTTCTCTAATTTAACCACATCAAATAATACTTGTAGCTTTTTCAGAGTGGGTGGTTTTTTCATACCGACAAGCAATTTATTACCTCGTCTTTGCTGTTTTAAATCTTCGATTGAACCATGAAAAACAAGATTTCCTCGGTCAATTATCTGCACTCGATCACAAATAATTTCCACTTCAGGAAGAATATGGGTTGATATAATAACGCTATGCTCTTTACCCATGTCTTTGATGAGTTTTCTTATTTCTCTAATCTGAATTGGGTCAAGGCCAACAGTGGGCTCGTCAAGAATAACAATGTCAGGATTATGAATAATAGCCTGGGCAATACCAACTCGTTGCTGATAACCATTTGATAAATTTTCAATAAGCCGATTACTCATATGAGTTAGACCACATTTCTCCATGACTATGTCTATAGATTCATTTATTTTTTTATTTGGAACATTGTGAAGTTTTGCCGCAATTCTTAGAAATTCATTGACCTTAAACTCTTTATACAATGGCCTCATCTCCGGTAAATAGCCAATTTTTGCTTTTGCTAATTTTGGATCCTCAATAATGTTGATCCCACAAATTTCAACCTGCCCTTCTGTCGGAGCAAGGTTCCCGGTAAGCATTCTCATGGTGGTTGATTTGCCAGCCCCATTAGGACCAAGAAAACCTAAAACTTCTCCCTTGGAAAGTTCAAATGAAACATTATTAACCGCAGTATTTGGCCCAAAACGTCTGGTCAAGTTTGTTGCCTTAAGAGTTTTTGTCATATCTAAATTTATAAATTAATACTAGTTAATAATGGACTATCCGCAAAACAAAAAAGTTTTAGATTTTTTAAAAATATGCTGAATTATATTCTAAATCTATAGTCATTTCTATTGATTGCTTGTATTCATTCAAATAAACTAGGTCATATATGAAATTTAATAAATCAATACTTATTATTAGTACTTTTTTTATCTTTACCAGCTTAAGTGCCGAAGAGGAAGTTGAAACATTTAATACAAATTTACCTGCACAAATTTCAGAAGCTAATGCTGAATTCGTATACAAATTTCTCCTAGCTGAAATTGCACTTCAAAGAAATGATCCAAATGCAGCAGGTCACCTTTACCTAGACTTAGCAAAATTAACGAAGAATAGCTTTCTTGCTCAAAATGCCGCTCAACTTGGAAGTATGGTAAGAAATGGCAGACTTGCCCTAGATGCTGCAAACATATGGAGCAAGCTTGATCCAAAATCAGCAGATGCGCAAAAAATTCTCGCTGAAATGTATATTGCGAGTGGTAATCTTGCCAAAGCGCGACCTATTGTTAAAAAAATTCTTGAAAGCGAAGAATTAAAAGGAGATGGATTCCTTTATCTTAATAATATTTTGAGCCGAGTTGAAAATAAAATAAATGCATTGAGATTTATTATTGATATTGCAAAACCATATCCAAATATAGTTGAAGCTCACTTTGCTGTGGCGCATACGGCGCACATGGCTGGAGATGACACGATTCGAGATCGAGAGCTAAAAATTATTAATTCACTAGATCCTAAATGGGAAACAAGTATATTGTTTAAAGGTGCAATTCTTTTTCAACAGGATCCAAACTCCGCAATTGATGAATACAAAAAATACATAAAAAAAAATCCTAAAGCAAATGCTGTTCGCCTCGAACTTGCAAAAGCATTAGTCCAAACTGAAAAATATGCTGAAGCAAAACAGCACTTTGAAAAACTTGTAAATAGTCCTCTTGCTTCGTCAGATTTGAGTTTAACAGTCGCTCTTCTTGCATTAGAATCAGGTGATGATTTAGTAGCAGAAAAATACCTTAATCAAGCTTTAGAAAGAAAATACCCCAACCCTGATCAAATTTATATGTACCTCGCCAGAATTTTTGCCCAAAGAGAAGATTTAACTAATGCTCTCCATTGGGTTGAAAAAATTAGCGCGGGACCCATGTTTGTAGATTCAAGAATTTTCGCAGCTCAATCAATTCATGCAAAAAGCGGTGTTTCTGATGCCATACAATACTTAGATCAGTTTAAGTTTCTTGACCGTCAAGAAAAACTCAAATTTCTTCAGCTGAAAACATCTTTTCTTTATAACGATAATCAATACCAGCAAGCGATTAACCTAATGCTCACAGAAGAAGATAAATATAATGATTCTGCCGAGTTTTATTTTGATTTTGGACTTCTTTATGAAAAAAATAAAGATTTTGAGACCATGGAAAAGCACTTGAAAAAAGCTATTTCATTAAAACCAGACTATGCAATAGCCTATAATGCCTTGGGCTATTCTTATGCAGATAGGAATATTAAACTTGATGATGCAAAAAAATATATAGAAATTGCTTTATCAATAGACCCACAAAATCATTACATTCTTGACAGCATGGGTTGGGTTCATTTCAGACTAGGTAATTATGATATTGCATACGAATTTATCACCAAAGCTTATGCGGTCCAAGAAGATCCAGAAATAGCTGCTCACCTCGGAGAAGTTCTATGGAAGCAAGGAAAACAAAATGAGGCTATCTTAATCTGGCAAAGCTCTTTAGAAAAATTTCCTGAAAACCTGATAATCATTGAAACTAAAAATAGATTATTTCAATAAATTCTTATATTTATTTCCGTTTTTATATTTAATAACGTTATCAGGCTGTCAAACGCTCAACTTTTCTGAAAACAATATTCTATCTTTTTCAGATTTCGAGTCACAATATCCTCCGTCATCTCAAGAGCACTCTTATGTTGGTAAATTTAAGCTATTTATTCAGGAAAAGGGTTATTCGGGATCGTTTAAATGGAACTCAAAAATTGATAGCCATGAAATGATCTTATTGTCTCCTTTCAATCAAATAATTACTAAAGTAATCATCAATGACGAGGTGGTATTTGAAAATTTAAATCATGAGAATGAAGAAATTAATAAAATCTTAAACAAAACAACCATTCAAGAACTGAAGCGGATTCTCTATAGCAAATACAAACTTGCGCCACTCACAATAAAAACAAGATGCTGTGATATCTTAATCAACGAATTTTTTCAGTCAAAAGAAAAGACTTTTTTCACGCCGAAAAAAATTACAATCGAACAAGACCAATTTCAACTTACTTTGATATTAAATTCATGACACTCATCCTATGGCTTATGTTAAATTTAAATCCCCTGCAAAATTAAATTTATTTCTCAATGTTGTGGGTCGTAAGCCCGACGGGTACCACAATCTTCAAAGTATTTTCACTTTTGTTGATTTACATGATGAATTATTCTTTCAAATTGAAAAGAATGGGTTGAGAAAAATTACCGTTAACAATCCAACTGTTCATACAAGTTTTTTTGACGATTTAATTTATAAAGCTTGTGAACACATTCTTCCCAAAGAGTATTCAATAGATATCAAGGTTAACAAAATAATCCCACAAGGAGGAGGTTTGGGGGGTGGAAGCTCTAACGCGGCGACAACTCTAATCGCTATTAATCAACTTTGTCAGCTTAATATGAGTCAGAAACAATTGGCTGATGTTGGAGTGAGTCTCGGTGCTGATATTCCTTTTTTTATTCATAATAAAAATGCATTTGTAGAGGGTGTAGGTGAGAAAATCACACCCATCAATCTAAAGCCTATGCAATTTCTGATTTGTTATCCCTGTGTCAATATTTCTACAAAAGAAATATTCGGTGCTTTTAAATTGACAAATAAATCAAAAGAGTTGAAAATTACCGCTCTCAGCAATTATGATGAAATTATTAATACGCAGGGAAATGATTTAGAAGATTACATTCTAGATAAAAACATAAAAATAAAGCAACTATTAAACTATTTAAGACGATTTGGTAATGCTAAAATTACAGGAACAGGATCGAGTTGTTTTTTAATTTTAAAAGAAAATATTGATGTTGAAGCAGTCATTAAAGAATTGCCGACAGATACTGTTTTTTTTAAATCACGAAGTCTAGATCATAATGTTGCTTACAATAGTTCACTATAGGGGAGTCGCCAAGCTGGTTAAGGCACAGGGTTTTGATCCCTGCATGCGAAGGTTCGAATCCTTCCTCCCCTGCCAATTTTTAAGGAGGGTTTGTAATGGATAACCACAGTTTGATGGTTTTTACTGGTAATGCTAACCCTATACTTGCAAAAAAAGTAACAGATCACCTCAATATTAGGCTTGGTAAGGCCAATGTTGGAAAATTTAGCGATGGTGAGACTATGGTTGAACTCCTAGAAAATGTTCGTGGTAAAGATGTTTTCATTTTGCAATCCACCAGCATGCCAACCAACGATTATTTAATGGAAATTATGGTCATGGTTGATGCCTTGAAACGTTCATCAGCCGGAAGAATAACTGCTGCTATCCCCTACCTAGGTTATTCAAGACAAGATCGACGCCCACGCTCTGCTCGTGTTGCTATCACTGCCAAAGTCGTGGCCAATATGCTCTCAAGTGCAGGAGTTGATCGCCTGCTGACTATGGATTTACATTCAGACCAGATTCAAGGATTTTTTGATATTCCTGTTGATAATATATATGCAACTCCTGTTTTATTGGATGACTTAGCAGTTAATAAACCTGATAATCTAGTGATTGTATCCCCAGATGTGGGCGGTGTAGTCAGAGCCCGCGCATGGTCAAAAATTCTTGGCTCCGATTTAGCCATTATCGATAAAAGGCGTCCTAAGCCCAATGTTTCTGAAATCATGAATATCATTGGTGATGTTGAGGGCAGGTCATGTGTCATTGTTGATGATATTGTTGACACTGCTGATACATTAACTAAAGCCGCATTAGCTCTTAAAAATAAAGGGGCTCTTGAAGTTAAAGCATTTAGCACTCACCCGATTCTCTCAGGAAATGCGATTGAAAATATTAATGGATCAGAACTTGATGAAATTGTAGTAACTGATACAATTACGCTCTCTGAAAATGCACAGAAATGTAAAAAAATCAGACAAATATCTGTAGCAAGTTTATTGGCTGAAACGATAAAACGTATTAGTCATGAGGATTCAGTAAGCTCATTGTTTATTGATTAATTTTATTTGGTAAATTTGGTCGCGAATTTACTATTAACAATTTGGAGTATGTAAATGAAAATAACTGTAACAGCAGAAAAAAGAGATATGAAGGGAACGGGTGCGAGCCGCCGTCTTCGTAAAAATGGCAAAATACCTGGGATACTTTATGGAAACCATAAGGAGGCTCAATCAATTGTTCTTGATAGCAAAACGCTACATTTACAATTCAATAAAGAAGCATTCCATGCATCAATCCTTGAATTATCAACCGATGGGGAAAAAGAGTCTGTATTGTTAAGAGACTATCAACTAGAGCCTGTTAGAGGTACTATTCTTCATGTTGATTTCCAAAGAGTGAATCAAAACGAAAAAATTCATGTAAATGTGCCATTCCATTTTATCAATGAAGATATCGCTAAAGGTGTAAAATTAGAGGGAGGGGTTGTCTCTCACATCATGACCGAAGTAAATATTTTTTGTTTGCCAAAAGACTTACCGCAGTTCATTGAGGTTAATTTAGAAAATTTAGAACTTGGTCATACCATTCATTTATCTGACCTTAAAGTACCAGACGGTGTTGAGATCACTGCATTGACTCATGAAAATGATGCAGCCGTAACTTCAATTATTAAACCTAAAGTACAAGCATCTGAAGATGTTGCTCCATCCTCAGATGATTCAGCAGCTGATACTGATGAAAATAAAACAGATTCTAAAGATAGTGGTAATGAAGATTCGCAAAGCTAAATTTATTACATTTCAATATTTAAAAACAACACCCTTTGCAAAAAGGGTGTTTTTGTTTAAATGACTGGAATTAAAATTTTTGTTGGACTGGGTAACCCAGGTGGCGAATATGAAAATACCCGACATAATGTAGGTTTTTGGTTTAATGATTTAATTTCAAGTAATTTAAAATTAAGCCTTGATAAAAGTATTAAATTTAATGGCTTATATAAAAAAATTCCAGATCTTGATAATATTCATTTGCTTAACCCTACAACTTTTATGAATGATTCAGGACTATCTGTTGCTAAAATTTTAAATTTTTATAAATTAAAGCCTGAAGAAATTTTAGTAATCCATGACGAGCTGGATCTGCTCCCAGGTGACATTAGATTAAAAAATGGTGGTGGTCATGGAGGCCATAATGGACTGAAAAGTATAATCAGCTCAATTGGAACCAATACTTTCTGGAGACTTAGAATTGGTATTGGGCACCCAGGGAATAAAGCTCTTGTTAAAGCATACGTTCTTAAAAGGCCTTTAAAAAATGAAGAGGCTGAAATTCATTCAGCGATTCTGAAGGGCTATCAAAACCTATCCTATTTGATCAATGGAAGTTTTGAAAAAGCCATGTTAAATCTACACACGAGGGAATAAATACAAATGAAATGTGGAATCGTCGGATTACCTAATGTAGGTAAATCAACATTATTTAATGCCATTACTAAATCTGGTATTGAAGCTGAAAATTATCCTTTTTGCACCATTGAGCCCAACTCTGGAATTGTTGAAGTACCAGATTCAAGGTTAGATGAGCTCGCAAAGATTGTTAATCCTGAAAAAATACAGCCTGCAATCGTTGAGTTTGTTGATATTGCTGGTTTAGTTGCTGGAGCCTCCAAAGGAGAGGGCTTGGGAAATAAATTTCTTGCAAATATTAGAGAAACAAACGCAATTCTTCATGTGGTGAGATGTTTTGAGGATGAAAATATTGTTCACGTTGAGGGAAAAATCAATCCTATTTCCGATATTGAAACAATTAATACAGAACTAATACTCGCAGACATCGAATCAGTTTCAAAATCACTAGAAAAAGAGAAAAAGAAGTCAAAATCAGGTGATAAAGAGTCAATTAAAAAAGTAAGTTTATTTGAATCTATATTAAACCATTTAGATCAAGGCAAACTTCTGAGAGACTTGTCTTTGAATCCAGATGATCTGAAATTACTTTACCCCCTATTTCTTATTACTCTGAAACCAGTAATGTATGTTGCAAACGTCAATGAAGGTGGCTTTGAAAATAATCAACATTTAGAAAATGTTATAGAATACGCACAAAATCATGGATCTAAATGTATTCCCATATGCGCCAAAATTGAATCAGAAATTGCAGACCTCACTGATGAAGAAAAGCAGCTTTTTTTATCTGAATTAAATGTTGCCGAACCAGGACTAAATTTAATTATCAGAGAAACATATTCCCTGTTGAACCTGCAAACATATTTTACTGCCGGAGTAAAAGAAGTTCGAGCTTGGACAATTAAAGCTGGATACACTGCGCCAGAATCAGCTGGCGTTATTCACACAGATTTTCAAAGAGGTTTTATTAAAGCTGAAGTTATTTCCTTTGAGGATTACATAAATTTTGGAGGTGAATTGAAATCAAAAGAAGCTGGAAAGCAAAGGCTAGAGGGAAAAGACTACATTGTTAAAGATGGCGATGTCATTCACTTTAAATTTAATGTTTAAGCTTTACATAACCCATTGAAAAAAATATAATGCCACATCTTTTGGTGATGTAGCTCAGCTGGTTAGAGCGCAGGATTCATAATCCTGAGGTCGAGAGTTCAAGTCTCTCCATCACCACCATTAATTCATTTAAAATCAACAACTTAAAATCTCTAATGCTCTACCCAATAAGGTTACAAAAAAGTGTAATAAAGTGTAATATTTTTTTATGAATAAAAAATATATATACGGTTGGTGGTTACCCAAAGAAGACCAACATTTTGAAGGTTATTTTTCTCAATCAGTTCAAGTTGGCGACAAAAGACTGTACCAACCTCAGCATATTGATCGATGTTTCCATCATATTAAAAATAGAAAGCACACTGCTATTGATGTTGGTGGACATTGTGGTTTTTGGAGTTTTTATTTAGGTGGAAATTTTAAGAAAGTTTATGCGTTTGAACCCGTAGAAATTTTTAGAGAATGTTTTAAAAAGAATATTCCACATGGAAATGTTGAATTACTTCCAGTTGCTCTTGGTAATGAAAATGGTTTTGTTAGTATGAATATTGAATTAGAAAATACTGGAGCAACACATATTTCAAGTAATACAAATGATTTAAATAAAGTTGAATTAAAAAAATTAGACGATTATGAATTGACTGATGTAGATTTCATTAAAATTGATGTTGAAGGATATGAAAATAAAGTTGTTTTAGGTGCTAAAGAAACCTTATTAAGAAATAAACCAATTATTATTGTTGAACAAAAAGGTTTTTCAGATAGATTTAATGAAACACAGTTTGAGGCAGTCGATACCTTAAAAAGTTATGGGGCAAAAGTAGTTGATCAGGTTGTTAAAGATTATATATTGTCTTGGTAACGCGATATGAAAAATATTCACTGGTTAGTTCCTTATCAAATAAATCATAACCAAGATATTTCAAATAAAAATCTTGCCTCTATTAGATTGCGAGCAGGTTTATTTAATCTACCAAGTTTCAATGCTTTTAATATCACCTTTAATGAAAATATTTCCGATATTGATCAAATAGACTACTTATTTGTTGGAAAATTTGCTGGCAACAGAGAGGACCTTGTTAATTCTTGGATCAAAATTATTAATTTACATAGGGATAATGGTAAAAAAATATTTTTTGACTACAC
>JAQCBB010000065.1 GCA_027621535.1 Pseudomonadota bacterium
TGCAGCAACATCAGTAAAATTCCAAGTAACATCAATGTTTTAATTGGCCAAACATAAGGCGCCCAAGCAGTAAATAATTTTTGATTAGTTTTAATTGTGTAAATGAGACTCGTGATGGATCCAAAAAATAATATTGCTAAATAGAAAATTAAAAAGAAACTGGTAAATACATCCATCTTGGCTTTACCTTTTTTGGATAGTTTGCCATAAAATAAATCCATTCTGACATGGTCATCGGTTATCATGGAGTAACCACCGCCTAATAAATAATAAGCGGTCATAGTGAATTGCGCCATTTCAATAATCCACATCAAAGGGTAATTAATTATATTTCTCGTTACAAAAGATAAGATCAATATAAACATCATCATGAAAACACCGTACATGACAAATTTACCAACCTTTTCACTGATGAAATCAACTATATGTACGTATGATGAAATTATTTTTGGCATTATTTGAATATTTATAATTCAAATATTTTAATGATACAAATTTTTATTAAAAAAATTAACTAAAAAAATATTTTTCTGCTAGTTTACTTCCTTTTGTAATAGACTCCATTTTGGCTTGGGCAATTTTTGGAGGAAGCGTAATCATCCCACAATTAGTACAACATGTTAATTTTTTTGGTGAAACATATTTTGTAATTTTTTTTATAAGATTAAAAACTTCTTTTGGAGTTTCAATTTTTTTAGAGGCCACATCTATTACCCCTGCTAAAACTTCTTTATTATTTAACAAAGATAGTAATTCTAGTGGTACTTTAGAATTCATACATTCTAAGCTTATTTGATCAATTTTACTTTTGTTTAAAAGTGGAAAAATATTCTCGTATTGTCTCCATTCCGATCCTAAAGATTTTTTCCAATCATTATTTGCCTTAATGCCATACCCGTAACAAATATGTACAATCGTCTTACTTTTTAAATTTTTTGCAGCTCTTTCTAATGCTGCAATTCCCCATTCTTTAACTTCATCAAAAAATACATTAAAGGCAGGTTCATCAAATTGTATATAATCAATACCTGCTTTTTCTAAATCTTTAGCTTCTTCATTTAAAACCTCTGCAAATCTCCATGCTAACTTTTCTCTACTTTTGTAAAATTTATCATAAAGGGTATCGACCATGGTCATTGGCCCTGGCAAACTAAACTTAATAGGTAATTTGGTTAAACTTCTTAAAAAAATTGCATACTTCAAAAAAACTGGTTTTTTTCTATTTATTCTTGAAATAACTGTTGGCACACTTGCATCATAACGATCTCTTATTCGAACTACTTTTCTTTTTTTAAAATCAACTCCTGATAAATTTTCAATAAATGTTGTCACAAAATGCTGACGACTTTGTTCGCCATCAGTAATAATAGATAATCCTGCAGATAGTTGATCTTCAACAGATGAAAGTGTTGCTTTTAATTTACCAAGTTCTAATGCTTCACCAGACAATTTCCAAGGACTCCAAAGTTTACCTGTTTCTGCAATCCAATTAGGTTTGGGAAGACTGCCTGTAACTGTGGAATTTATTTTATATTTCATTAATTTTTTTAATATTTGATTTTACAAAGTATATATAAGATATCAAACATAGTCCTAAAAAAATTGAAAATGCTACTTGGTAGGCTACAACTATCGAGTAACCTTTATCGCTAACAAAATCAATTATTAAGCCAATCATCCATTGCACAATAAAAATACCAACGAACAAAATAAAATTAAATGAGGTTAATGCTTTTCCAGCTAATCTGGTTGGAAAAGCTAGTCCAACAGCAGGTTGCGCTAAAGTTATAACAATTGAACTTAATACAAAGACAATCCAATCCACATAAGTTGTCGCCTCAGCAAATATAATAATTTTAATTAACACTAAAAAAGAAATTGGTGCCAAATAAATAATTAATTTATTTGCAGTATAACCAAGTTTTAATAATTTTGGGTTAATATAGCCCCAAAACAAATAAGCAAATAACATTACAAAATTAATCCAAAATAAACCTGTTGCACTTTGTAAAGGTGTGTAACCTGATACATTAATCAACCATGGACCAGCCCATAAAGTTTGAATTGCAAAGAGGCCTCCATAATTAAATAAACCTAAAGGGATAAAACTATGAAAATATTTATTGTTCCAAACTTCTAAAAAAGAGTTAGTTGATTTTATATTATTGTTAATTGTTTCTACTTTAGACCATTGTGGAGATACTATTAAAATTAAAATTATACATAAAACAGTTAATAGCGCTAAACCAGCAAATATTCCTCTCCAACCATACAATGGTAATAATAACTGAACAGGTAAAGTTGAAGTTAACATCCCCAATGATCCAATCATCAACATCCAAGAGTTGGCACGTTGTTGATATTGATCATCAAGCCAGATTCGATATCCTGTGAGTGGTCCCATCAAACAAGCAGAAACACCTATTCCTATTAAAATTCTTGCAACTAAAAGACTGCTAAAACTTTGTGCAGTCATAAAAACAAAAATGCCTACTATAGCCACAAGTAAAAATGTGGTTACTATTTTTTTTGGTCCAAAACGATCTAACATAAATCCTAAAGGTATTTGCATTGCTGCAAATCCAAAAAAATATCCTCCAGCTAGTAATCCTAAATTAGAAGCATTTAGAGAGAATTCATCTGTTAACACAGGGGATAAAGTTGCAGTAATAGCTCTTAATAGAGTTGATAAAAAATAGCCAAAAGCAAAAACAAAAAATACACCTGTAATATATTTTTTTGATAAAATATTTTTTTCCATGAATTAAAATCTAAGAGCAATATCTCTATGTTGAGCGCTACATTTTGCGACTTCAATTGCTTGATTTTTATTTAATCGATCTTGAGATCGAATGCCAATAGTATTTTTTATTGCTGCATTATATTCTTCTAATTGTGGGCCTAAATTAAGAGCAGCTATTTTTTTCCACTGAACACTTTCTTCTAGATATTTTTTTACATCATTGAGCAAAGATCCAACTAAATTTAAGTCTTCAATTTTTGTAGTTGCCTCATAAATCAAATCTCCTACAGAGCCAATATTAGCGGTATTATCAGCTATAATTAATATCTTTTCTAACTCATTTAAAAGAGTTGAACTATCATAGTTATTGAGAGAAGCTAATATAGTTTGAATTCTTTCAATTAAATTTTCAATATCTTTAGTATTTTTAATTTCTGAATTAAGGTCTTTTAAAATCTGATAACCATTATCGGCACTTTTGTAATAACTATTTAATATTTTTGAATACGAAGAATACCTTATTTGATATTCATCATTTAGCTGCTGCCAATTGCTAGGTATTTTATTTTCTAAATTTATATTTTCTAATTTAATTTTTTCAATGTCTTGGCTTAGTTGATTAGCTTTATCTGGGTCGTTATTTTGAATTATTCGAATATCATCCTCTATAGATTTAATTTTTTTATTATTAAATATAATTTTGCTTTGTATTTTTCTAACATTTAAATGTATTTTATAATAATCTTTTGAATAGGTATCTAATTCCTCTTTGCTTTTTTTAACTTCAGGTATCAATACTATAGCATCTGATACTAAAACGAAGTGTTCATTGATACTCTCTTGTAATTCTTCAGGTAAAAAATCTTTATTTAAATTTTTAAAATTATTAATACCATTTATAATTTTAAATTGATCATTTTCATAATTCCTAAATTTATAATCTAATATACATTGTTGCAATTTAGGATTTGTTGGAGGTGGTGAAACTTCAGAAGTTAAATATGTTCTTAAAGGTAAATAATTTGCTAAAGTCGGAAAATAGCCAATGATACACAATGCTAAAAGTTGGATTGCAATAAAAGGTCCTGCTCCTTTCCAGATTTGACTTGTAGTTACATTTTTAGGGGCAACACCTCTTAAATAAAATAAAGAAAAACCGAAGGGCGGTGTTAAAAAAGAAGTTTGCATATTTAATCCAATCATAACTCCTAACCATAATGCGGTTATGTTTGCTGATGGGTCTGCTAATAAAATCGGAGTAACAATTGGTACTACCACTATAGCTATTTCTAAATAATCTACAAAAAAACCTAAAATAAAAATAACTAACATGACCACCGTGAACTGAGTCCAAAACCCGCCAGGTAATTGAGATAAACCTTGGCGAACAAGTTCTTCTCCACCAAAACCCCTAAAAGCTGCTGTAAGCATTGCTGCACCAATTAAAATTATAAATACCATTGTTGTGGTAATGGTAGTTTCAGAACAAACTTCTTTTAGGATATTATCAATTTTAAAAGTTCGATAAAAACTCCAGCCAATTGCAAAAATTAAAAAACAAACTGCAATAAACGCTAAAATAATACCAACCAAATCATAGCGACTGCTAATTAATTTGATATTTAGATTAAAAT
>JAQCBB010000066.1 GCA_027621535.1 Pseudomonadota bacterium
AACTGTTCGTCGTAGGATTTTACTAAATGTTCTGCCATATCATTAACCAAACCTTCCTGTTATATAATCCTGTGTCATTTTATTATCAGGATTCTTAAATATTTTATCTGTTGTATTAAATTCAATCAATTTTCCTAAATGAAAGAAACCGGTATATTGAGAAACTCTTGCTGCTTGAGACATAGAATGAGTAACAATAGCAATAGTATATAATGATTTTAATTCATCAATCAAAGTCTCAATTTTAGCTGTAGCAATAGGGTCAAGTGCTGAACAAGGTTCATCCATCAAAATAACTTCTGGATTAATTGAAATTGCTCTAGCAATACATAATCTTTGTTGTTGACCTCCTGATAATCCAGTTCCAGGCTCATCTAAACGATCTTTAACTTCATCCCATAATGCAGCTTGTTTTAGACTGTTTTCAACAATTTCATCCATATGATTTTTATCTTTTGCAATTCCATGGATAGTTGGACCATAAGAAACATTTTCGTAAATACTTTTTGGAAAAGGATTTGGCTTTTGAAAAACCATTCCAACTTTTTCTCGTAGCTGCACGACATCCACAGATTTGTCATAAATATTTTGACCATCCATTTCAATAGAACCTTGAACGCGACATATATCAATCACGTCATTCATACGATTTAAGCACCTTAAGAAAGTTGATTTTCCGCACCCAGATGGGCCAATCATGGCTGTGACTTGTTTCTCAGCAATGTTTAAATCAATGTCAAACAGCGCTTGTTTGTCTCCGTAAAAAACTGAGACACCCTTTGAGGTAATTTTTTGGTTCATAATTTTACCATTTCCTTTCAAATTTTTGTCTAGCCCATACTGCTAGAGAGTTCATTGTTATTAAAAAACCAATCAGTAACATGATCGTTGCTGATGTTTTTTCTACGAAACCTCTTTCGGCAGATTCAGACCATAAATAAATTTGCACTGGTAAAGAGGTTGATGGGTCTGTTGGAACAATTGGAACATCTACAACGAATGCAACCATTCCAATTAATAATAAGGGAGCTGTTTCACCCAAAGCTTGAGCAAGTCCAATAATGGTTCCTGATAATGTTCCAGGCATTGCAAGTGGCACAACATGATGCATAACTGTTTGTACTCTTGAAGCTCCAACTGCCAAAGCTCCTTCTCTTATTGATGGAGGTACAGCTTTAAGAGATGCTCGACATGCAATAATAATTGTAGGTAGTGTCATCAAAGATAGTGTTATTCCGCCAACTAAGGCTGTTGATCTTGGTAATCCAAAAACTCCAAGCAAAACACCAAGTCCAAGTAATCCGAAAACGATTGATGGTACTGCAGCTAAATTGTTAATATTAATTTCAATAATATCTGTAACTGTATTTTTTGGTGCAAACTCTTCCAGATAAACTGCGGCCATAAGAGCAATAGGAAACGCAATTAATAAACAAATAATAATAGAAAAAAACGATCCTATAACAGCGCCCGCAACTCCAGCAATCTCAGGATCTCTCGAATCTCCGCTAAATAAAAAATAATTACTAAAAGTCGTTCCAATTTTCCCTTGTTCTACTAAGTTATCATAAATATTAAGTTGAAAATTATTTAAACGCCTTCGGTCTTCAGGAATATCCCTTGGAAAGTTTCCTTTATGTAATTGATCTAAATCATCAGATGTTGTTAATTCAATAGTTACTTTTTTTCCAAGGACATCAGGATTGTTTATCAAATAATTTTTAATCTCAGTTTCATAGTTTCCACTTAGTAACTGTTTTACATCTCTTTCTTCATCGGCATTAGAATAGGGATATAAGCCCGTTGCAGCTTTATATGTGACATCAAAAAATTCTGCTGATTTAATCTGGTCAATCGTTGGATTTTCAATCTCTCCTAGTTCTAAAAGCTCTTTATTAAAATCAACTTCCGTTTGAATTGTTGTTTTTATAAAGGCTGTACTCCCAGTAGAAAAAACTTTGAATAACAATAAGAAAACGAAAAAGATTGCAATCGCAATAGAGCCTATGCCTAACATTCTAAAACGTTTTTCAGCCTGATATCTTTTTTTAATTCTTTGTTCTCTAGTCATATTTTTCTCTATATTTTTTCACTATTCGAAGTGCAATTAAGTTTAAAATTAAAGTTAAAACAAACAAAGTCAAACCCAGAGCAAATGCTGCTTGAGTTTTTGCGCTTGTAAACTCCTGGTCTCCAACCAAAATCATAACAATTTGAGTTGTAATGGTTGTGGTTGCGTCTAATGGATTGATAGTTAAGTTGGCCGCAAGTCCTGCTGCCATCACAACAATCATTGTTTCTCCCACCGCTCTTGAAACTGCAAGCAGTATTGATCCTACAATTCCTGGAAGTGCAGCTGGAAATACTACTTTTTTAATGGTTTCAGATTTTGTAGCACCCATGGCATAAGATCCTTCTCTTAAAGACTGTGGTACTGCATTAATCACATCATCAGATAATGAAGACACAAATGGAATAATCATCACACCCATCACAAGACCTGCCGCTAATGCACTTTCAGATGAAACATTAATTCCAAGACTATCTCCTATCACTCTAAAAAATGGTCCAACTGTTAAGGCTGCAAAAAATCCATAAACAACCGTTGGGACACCTGCTAAAATTTCAATAATCGGCTTTCCCCATTTTCTTTGTTTTGTGGTTGCATATTCAGCCAAATAAATTCCTGAATATAAACCAATAGGAACCGCAACACACATAGCAATAAAAGCAATAAAAGCTGTTCCTGCAAAAAGAGGAACTGCACCAAACGCTTCTTTCAAATCTTTTGCTTCTTGAGGTGTAAGGTTTGTGGGATCACTAATAAATGCTTTTTGAGGTGACCAGCTTAAACCAAAGAAAAAATCCAATGGATTGATTTTTGTAAAAAATTGTATCGTTTCAAATAATAACGAAAATATAATTCCAACCGTTGTTAAAATAGCAGCAACGGAAGATAAAAATAATATGACAGTAAATATTTTTTCAACACCTTCTCTTGCATGAACATTTTTATTAATTTTGTTATATGCAAAAAGTGATGTTGCGATGATTGCGCAAAAAAACAAAACAATTTTTGCACCTTCTGAAATAGATAATAAATTTTGATAAGTTTTTGCCCCAGTCTCTATCACTTGAGTTGCTTGTCCTGTGAAAGTGCCTTGAGCCAGAGATACAATCTGAGAAAAGATTAAATTTATCTCGTCTCTTGATAATTCAATAAGTGTAAAGCTTTGAACTTTACTCATCACTAAATTTTTAACAATGATGGGTTCAAAAATAGTCCAAAAAGCAATAATTAAAAAAGCTGGCACTGCACACCATAAGGCTTGATAATAACCGTAAAAATGTGGAAGAGCTTTTGGCTCTATCGCATGATTAACGGCTACAACTTTTTTAATTCTTGATTTTCCAAAATAGAAACTTGAAATTCCAAAGAGAACGAGTGTGGTAAGCAGTATAGTATTCAAAATTCGTCCTCTAAGTTTGTTTTTTTGAGGGCCTAAAATTAGGCCCTCAAATGATAGTCTTAAAACTAGTTTAAGCTAATAGTTTCTAACTTAGTTCCAGCAGTTCTTACTTTTTTGTAAGATTTGCTATCTAAAGGTACTAATCCAATGTCAGTTAAATAACCTTTTGGACCCATTGTTCCTTTTGACGTAAACTCAGCTAAGTATTCTTTGATTCCTGGCACAACACCAACGTGAGCTTTCTTCACGTAGAAGAATAATGGTCTCGCGATTGGGTATGAGTAATCTTGAATAGAAGCTAATGAAGGTAATTTACCTTCGATTTTAGCTGCTTTGATTTTATCTTTGTTAGCTACTAGGTAAGAGTATCCGAATAAACCGAATAGTTCTGGATCAGCTGCAAGTTTGTTAACGATTAATGTATCGTTTTCACCTGCTTCAATTGCTAAACCATCTTCTCTTAGCTTTCTGCAACCCTTTTTAGCTTTAATACCTTGTGCTTTGTACGCAGCTTTTGCAGCTTTTGTACAACCTTTACCCATTACTAATGAGTTCCAAGCATCTCTAGTTCCAGATGTTGGTGGTGGCACTAAAATTTTGATTCCAAAATTTGGTAATGATTTATCAATATCACTCCATTTTTTGTAAGGGTTTTTTACCATTTTACCATTGATCTCAACATCGTGAGCTAAAGCTCTCCAAAGTTGTTCTTTAGTAAAGTTTTGACTTTTTGCTTTTACAGATTGAGCAAAAGAAATTCCGTCGTTACCAACAATGATTTCAACGATATCTTTTACACCGTTTTTAGCACAAAGAGCTTTTTCTTTAGATTTAATTGCCCTTGAAGCATTCGTAATATCAGGATGTTGAGTACCAACG
>JAQCBB010000067.1 GCA_027621535.1 Pseudomonadota bacterium
GGATTTTCTTCCATGCTGCTGGCAAGCCGGTGAAATACAAAAAAAACGTTGTGATGGACTGACAACAGAAGAGTGTGATGCAAGGGTCGAACTTGCAAAACAATACACTTTAGCTGGTGGCCCTTATACCAATATGGTTTTCCCAGAGGCCAAACCTGAAGAGTGGTTAAACTGTGATCAATGCACTGATTGTTTTAAACCAGCTTTTAACTATAGACCCAAACAATCAGCTCAATATGCCCTAGCGATATCTAATTTTGAACAGTCTCAAGATTCACCAGATAGATATAATTTTGGATTCATCGCCTCAACAGATGACCATACCGCAAGACCTGGAACAGGTTATAAGCAATACGAAAGAAGAAAGATGACATTTGCTACTGGTGTTAAATCAAAAATTTGGGAGTATCAAAATAAAGCTGAAGATCCAAATTTTCCAGAAATTCCTAAAATTACTCCGGGCGAAAGTCAGCCTGATAGCGAGAGAGTTTCGAGTTTCGTATACCCTGGAGGTATCTTGGCCGTGCATTCAAAGGGCAGAGGAAAAGATGAAATTTGGACTGCTTTAAAGAATAAAAATGTTTATGGGACTAGTGGCCCTAGAATTTTATTATGGTTTGATCTCATAAATTCCTCTGAGGGTAAAGCTCCCATGGGTTCTGAGATTACCATGAGCCAAAATCCACAATTTATCGTTAGGGCTGCAGGTAGTTTTAAACAAAAACCAGGCTGCTCTGAAGAGTCCATAGATTCTCTGTCTCCCGATCGACTAGAGTACTTATGTGCGGGCGAGTGTTATAACCCGAGTGATGAAAGGGAAGTGATTGAGCGAATAGAAGTTATAAAGATTACCCCGCAAGCTTATGCTGGAGAAGCTATAAGTCCCTTGATTCAAGATCCATGGAAGACAATTCCATGTCAGGGAAGTGGTGAATGCATTGTTAATTTTTCTAGAGACAGTGTTTACTACGTAAGAGCAATTCAAAGAGCAACACTCGCGATTAATGGAGCGCCTCTATCACAAAGAGATGACTTTAAGCTTTGTAAAGGAAGTTTCAGAACCGATTTTAATGATAATTGTTTGAGCATGACAAATGAAAGGGCATGGTCATCACCCATCTATATTAATAAACCCTAAGAGCGCTCTTGTTTAATTTGATTTGCTTTGGATCGCTTTATCTTAATTAATTCAGCAATTTTAAAATATAGATTTTCCTCATAAGGATCAATTATTGAATCTGCAGCAACTAACTCCCAGAGGATTGTCAGTAATTCAACTTTTTCTTCAAACCCATATGATTCATTAATTTTTTTTATGGTCGGATAAAGTGAAACTGAGTCTTCTGTTTCGTCAATAATCTTTTTTACAATGCTGCTTGTTTTTTCATCTTCTTTGGCTATCAAATCTGCTCTTTTTTTTATTAGGTTTAATTCTGACTCATCAAGAGCGCCATCACTGATTGCTATTTCAAACATTAGTCTTAATGCAACATCTGTTTCGTATTCATTTGAGATCTTGAGAGATTTTTTTTTGTTAAAGATATTTTTAAACATTTTGATTATTTGATTATCTTAGTTAAATATTTTTTAGGATATGAGATAAATGTGCTTGCTAAAATTAAAAAATCAATTAGAACAGATTTTTTTTCAATATAGATTTTATCAATTTCTGCTAACTTTTTTGGGTTGCTCATATCATATCCTAAAACCTGTGATAAACCTGTAATGCCAGGTTTTACATCATATATTTTTTTCGCTTCCCTGCATTCCATAAGATTAACCTGAGAGACAAGTCCTGGCCTGGGTCCAATCAGATTAATCTCCCCCTTTAAAACATTTATAAGTTGAGGGAATTCATCAAGTTTTATTTTTCTGATTAATTTACCAGACTTAAGTTTATATTTCTGGCCAAGCTCATGAGTTCCAACACTAGGGGCTGCTAATTTTAATGTTCTCATTTTAAAAATTTTGAAGATCAATTTATTTTTACCAATTCGCTCCTGAATAAAAAAAATAGGCCTCCCATCCTCAATAAAAATTGCAATGGCTGCTAAAAAGAGAACAGGCGCAACCAAAAGTAGCCCAACTATACAAATGAGATCTCTAACAATTCTAAAAATTTTTTTATACAGCATTTTGTGGGGTAAAATAAATTTCTATTTTAAATCATTCATATGAATATTGCTCTAACTGGATCCTCTGGATTAATAGGATCACATCTTTTAGATGATCTATTAAAAGATGGTCATGATGTCCTATGCATATCCTCATCAAACTCATCTCATGAAGATAATATTTTTTTTTATGAAGAACTTCAGTCTAAAGAGATTAGCTTTAAAGCTGATTTTATAATTCATTTGGCTTCGATAAATTCTAATTTAGGCAAATCAGACATTCCATTAGAGGTTGAACTTCTTAATAAAGCATTAAATTGTATGGAGTATTTGGAATGTAAAAATATTATTTTTTTTAGCACTATCAAGGTTTACGGAGAAAATTCTTTTGATTCTAACTTTATAAATGTTGATGAAAATTTTCCACAAAATCCCGAATGTTTATATGGCTTAGCCAAGAAGTATTGTGAGAAAACATTGATTGGTAAATCACAAGAAAAAAATTTTAATTATCTTACTTTCAGATTACCTCCGGTTTTGATCAATCACCCAAAATCCAATGTTGGAAAGTTATTTCAATTAGTTGAGAAAGGATTTCCAATTCCCTCTTTTCGCATAGGAGATACAAACGAAAGAAGTTTTTTAAGCTATGATCTTTTATTGCATGTTATTAATGAAGTCATAAATGAAGGAGTGATCTCTTCAAGCAAAATTTTAAATTTATCTGATACTCATCCGATTTCTACCAACAATCTTTTAAGAAGTTTTGGTGAAAGTATTAGTAAAAAACCTAGATTCATCTACCTCCCTAATTTTCTTTTTAAGGCTATGATGAGACTAAATCGATTACAATTAATTTTATGCAGATTATTTGGAAATTTTCATTTGTCGAATGCTAAGCTTAAAAAGACAATTAAGATACCCAAACACTTTTAACTGCCCCAAATTATTGATATGAACTTAATTGGAACAAAACTAAACTCACTCTCACGACCAGTTAAAACTCTCTTGGTCTTATTGAATGATTTATTTTTAGCTTTTGTATGTTGGTTGGTCTTTGGCCCCCCAATGGCAACAGTAATTTCTGACCAAAATAGTTTTAATCTTTTAGAAGTTATATATTCTCAAATATACACGTTTGCATTTCCAGCGCTTTTGTTTCTTTTATATCTATATTTCTTTGGATATTATCGATCACTTATTAGATTTTTTGATTCAAGAGATTCTATTTTTCTCTGTGTTTCCGGCTCTTTATTATTTGGATTCTCATGGGCATCAATTTATATTCTTCAGTTTGATATAATCCAAACTAATTTTTTACCTATAATTTTGCTGCAGGGACTTCTCCTCTCAGCCGTCCTCTATGCTTTTATCAATATCTCAAGAGATGTAGCAAAGTTTTTTTTGTATCCCTATGATAAAGACAAGAATGCGATTCCCGTTGTTATATATGGATCTGGGCAGTCTGCTCAAGACTTAGTTCTCATCCTTCAAAATTATCGAACTATGCATGTAATTGCAATTTTTGATAACTCAGAAGTTTTTAAGAACTTACAGATAAATAATATTCCAATAATTTCTAATTTTAAAAAACTTGCTGAACTTAAATCTAAGCATGAAAATCTTCAAGTTTTTCTTGCTACCCCGAATATTACAATGGAACAAAGAAGAAGCATTATTTCAGATTTAGCATCTATTAAAGTTGCTGTAAGAACTGTACCTTCATTAACAGAATTAATATCTGATCAAAAAAAACTCAGTGATATACAAGAACTCTCAATTGATGATATTTTGCCAGGAGCAAGAATATCCAATGCCGATGTTAAGGATGCATCATCAAAAACTTTTTTTATTTCAGGAGCTGGGGGTTCAATCGGTGCAGAAATTACTAGACAGTTACTTGCAGCGAATCCAAAAAAAGTAATTTTATATGAGCTTTCAGAATACAGTCTTTTTTCAATTGAAAGAGAGTGCCTAGCCATTAAAGCCTCTAAAAAATTAGATACATTCGTTGTTCCAATACTTGGAGATATTAGAGACAAAAATAATTTGAAAAATGTATTTAAAAATTTTGATATAGACCACATATATCATGCTGCAGCATACAAACATGTTCCCTTGGTTGAGGACAAGAATAATCTAGCTATAGCAGCTGCAAATAATATTCTTGGTACATACAATTTAGCT
>JAQCBB010000020.1 GCA_027621535.1 Pseudomonadota bacterium
TAGAAATCAAAAAGCAGTCAGTCAACAAATGTAAATTATCTAAAATGTATTTCCAGTGCTGTTTTAAAATTACTTTAGAATTCCATAGCATAAATATGTCTCTGAATTGATCAGGTAAATCAATAAAATAAAGATCAGCAAAAGCTTCAAGTTTCTTTAAATGTAAATGTTCTAATTGATTATATGGTTGCCAAATAAAAGGGACCCCGGACAAAATTGCTCTAACTAGACTATCCTCTCCCCTAACAAAATTTATACCGCTGTTTAAAAGCTTAGAATCAAAAGCATTGAAGGTCATGAGGTTCTTTGTTCTATTTTTTAAATAAATATCTTTATAATTTGAATCAAATTGAAAAATTGAAATATGTTTAAAATTGCTAGTTAGATTATTAATGGATTCATGAATCTGATCATTATAATATGAGAAAAATGAAACTACATTTTGGGTATTTAATTCCTTTTTCTGCTGAAAAAACTGAACATCATTAATACTATAAATAGGCGAACCAGCCTGGATTGAAATTCCAGGAAAATAGTTAATTTTTTTATAAGATTTATTTAAGCTTTGCTTAAGGTGAAAGTCATTAACCCAATCTTCACAAGAAAAATACTCGTAATTAATTACTAAAGCATCCGGTGAAATTTTACTTTCATACTTTTTTGGAAACTTAGTATCAAAAATAGTAATGATTCGGTCACTTGGTTTAAGGGAATAATTTGCCTGTTTTAGATTGTATATATTTATATTTTTATGTAATCTATTGATTCTTAGAACCTCTGAAGAAATCTCATTGATTGATATAAATAGATTTACTTTTTGTTGGTAGAGAGTTGCTAAATCGTTTGCAAGCCTAATTGGTATTGTGAGATCCCCAAAATTATCAATATACTCTGAAAAGATATCAATCGTGGTATTCATAAATACTTGATTGATATTATCTCAATTTCTATGATGCCGGAGGGTGTTTCATAAGATATAACATCACCCTCCTCCTTCCCCAAAATTGCTTTTGATAGAGGAGATAACCAACTAATTTTTTTTTCATTTGGATTTATTTCTGGAACACCGACAATTTGTATTTGATTATGAGAGATGTCTATCAGATTTAAATAATCAACAGTAGCGCCAAAAAAAATACGAGATCTATTTTCTTGTTCTTTTGGATCAATAATTTTAGAATCTTCAATAGCTGTTAATAAATATTTTACTCTTGAGTCAATTTGCCTTAATCGTTTCTTCCCATATATGTAATCCCCATTTTCAGAACGATCCCCGTTACTTGCAGCCCATGAAACATCTCTAACAACTGATGGTCTCTCAACCTTTAACAAGTGATTTAACTCCTGGCGAAGCATTAAAAAACCGGTTTTTGTAAGATATGAAGTGTACTCGCTCATAATAAATTTTTACTATAGAATCAAAATGTGAAAAATATCATAACAACAATCTGCAAAAATGAAATTTATTATAATCGCTTCATAAATCAAAAGCACAGTCCTGTATTTAATACATTCACATTATATGAATATATTTCACAAAAATTAGGTAACTATTATTTATTAACGCCCGAAACAAGTAAAACAATAATAAATAAATTTGAAGAATACCTGACACTTTCGAAAATTATTAATAGTTTAATAAATGAAAATAAAAATAATGAATTATTAGATCGAGACTCTTTAATTAAAAATATTCAAAGCGCTTTCTCGATGATTCAGGAATATTGTATTGATATTAATCATTCATTCTTTCAAAGCACAGCCGAATCAAAATTATTAATAAAAATTTACAGTGAATATTCAAAATTCATTAAAAAAAATAGTTATTTAACTTTTCATCAGGCAATAGATTTTTTTATTGATCATATTGAATGTGATGAAAAAATAGAGCTTATTGGCTTTCACCAAAAAACGCCATTCAATTTAAAAATTAGAAATAAATTTAAATGTGAACTAAAAGTAAAAAAATCAAAAAAAAATTGGGAAATAAATGAATATATAGATACATGTAATGAATTACTAAAAATTAGTAATGAAATTTTAATGCATCTCAAAAATAACAAAAATATTGCCATTATTTCTTTTGATATATCACTAATAGCCGATGACCTAGAATCTTCACTCAATAATCCAGTATTAAAAAATCAAGTATTAAATAATAACGAGAAAATAATTATTAATAGGAATCAACACAATAGTCTTATCAAGCAACCCCTTATAAAAGCATTAATAACTTACTTTAATATAATTAATAATCAAACAGTATCTCTGAATGATTTAAAACTATTAATTTTTGTTGTGTATAACTCCAATATTGAATTACTAAGTAAATGTGATCGTATCTTTTTGAAACTTAAATCTAGTGGAATAAAAATAATAAATTATGCACTTATAATTAAAATAATTATGAATGATATTCCAGAAATTGATTTATTTAATAGCGTTAATTTAATTGATACTGGAAAAAAGCTGTCTTTATATACATGGATAGAGACTATTGAAAATCAATTTTATAGATCATTTATAACAAAAATGAATATCTATAAGGATCATCATAGGGATCTTAGGCAACTCGAAACTTTATTTGCATCCATAAAAAAAATAAGAAATCAAAATGAGTTAACCACTTTTGATATATTCCAACAACATTTATGTAGCTTTGTTGATCAAACACAAGTCAAGAATCAGTATCATAAAATATCAATTGATGCATATTCATTTACTGATGATATTGTTGGATACTATGATCATATTTATCTAGTAAACTTTATAGACAGAAATGATTTTCTGGAACATCATAATTATTTGTTACCCTATCAATTTTTAAGACAGATAAATAGTACATCTTTAAAAAAAGAATTTTCACAACAACAATTAAATGCCTTCAATTTAAGTACTTCAAACTTTCACATATCATATGCCTTATCAGCTGATGATATTGAGAATTCACCAAACATGTTGATTAAATTTTCGAAATTTAATCAAATACAGTTTATGGAAGATTATGACTACCTGGGTAAAAATATTACTAAAGCGATAGAAAATAATAATATTTTACCTATTCAGCCCCATAAAATTTCAAATTTTAGAGGGCTTTTAGAACGCATGCAGAAGTCGCCAAGATGGAGTTTTTTTTATGATGTAATTCAATGTTCAAAAGAATTAAACATTTCACCTGAGGAGCAAAATACAATTAATCGTGGAATCTTAATTCATTTGATACTAAATAAATTTTGGTCTGAAATAAACTCACAGGATGAGCTCTGTGCCATTAAAATGCTTGGTCAGTATGTTGAAAAACTCGTCCTTGATTGTATTAATAACGATGTTAGGTTTTCAAGATTAAAAAAATCAATTAAACAATTTGAAATTAAAAGATGTACTACTTTAATTTTAAAAATACTGGAAATTGAAAAATCTCGCAACCCTTTCAAAATCAAATCATCCGAGAGTAAACAGACTTATAATTTACAATCTTTTTCATTTGATCTTATTCGAGACCGAGAAGACCTTGAAGGTGAAATTCTACATATAGTTGATTACAAAACTGGAAAGCATAATTCACATAACTCCTGGTTAAAGAGCCCTTTTGAAAATTTTCAGTTTCCTTTATATCTATTATTCTCAGAAAGTGACCGTATGACATTAATGATCTATGAAATTAATATTAAAGAGACTCAAATTCGTCAATTTGTCTTTGCTGAAAGTAATATCGCAAAGATTAATCCAACTGATTTTATCCAAATTACGGATACAAAAATGCAACTCAAGGAATTGAAGAAGTCTTGGCTCACTGAAATTAGTCACCATTTAAATCTATATCAGCAAGGTTACTTTCCCAATCTTTTTAATGATGAGTCTGAACTACTCTTTTGTAACTGCAAAGTCTTATTAAGAATCCCAGAAAAAAACTTTCAATTTGAATCGTAATCAATGTTAAATGATGATCAAAAATTACGTGAAAAATGTTTAGAAATAAACTCATTCATTGTTCAAGCACCAGCAGGCTCAGGCAAAACTGAGCTTCTGACACAAAGATTTTTAAAACTGATAAGCATTACAAACACCCCTTCAGAAATTCTTGCTGTAACCTTCACTAACAAAGCAGCCTCGGAGATGAAAAATAGAATTATTGGTTATCTTAAAAAAACTCATTTTCCAAAAAATGATCTTACTAAAAAGCTAGTTGATGATGTGGTTAATGGCTTAAAACATAGGAATATGAGTCTTGATGAATTAATCAGTGAATTTAATATTCTAACAATTGATTCCTTAAACCAGAAAATTGTAAACTCAATGCCACTTTTAAGCCAATTTGGTTTTGAATTCAAAATAGAAAGTGATATCAGCCCATTTATAAATGACATTATTAAAGATGTTATTTATCGAGAACAGTTTAGTGAAAATGTTCACTCTATTCTTGAAATTCTTAATATTGAGTATAAAGCATTAGAAAATTATCTAGCTGAGCTTATGATAAAGAGAGAGTTCTGGATTTATGATTTTTTTAACACTACAGAAGAAAATATCATTAACAATTATCTAAATCATGAAAAAAACAATGCCATTTTAAAAATTAAAAGTATTTTAAATATCACAATTGGACTTGATCTCAGTATTCATGAATTTTCTAACCTTATTGATGAACTCTATACGAAACAAAAAACGATTAGAAAAAAAATAGATCTATCGAATATTAATATTGAAAATCGTGAGCGTATTGAAAAACTGATTAAAAATAATTTAATTCCAACATATGAGTCAATTGAAAAAGAATATATCTTATTTAAAATTTATCAGGATAATGATTTAAAATTAATTAAAATTTTAACGCCTCTACTTAAAACATTATGTGCAGAATTAAAAGTATATTTTCTTAATCATAAAACAATTGATTTTTCAGAAATTTCTCAACAAGCTTTATTTGCCTTATATCATGATAATGAACATACAGACATCAGCCACTACCTCAGCATTAAATACTCACATCTCTTAATTGATGAGTTTCAAGATATAAATAATAATCAACTCAAATTATTTACTCACCTAATTCATAATTGGGACGCAGAAAATACTATTTTTTGTGTGGGTGATCCAATGCAATCAATTTATCGGTTTAGAAAGTCAGAAGTCAGTATTTTTTTAAATACCATTCAAAATGGTATTGGAAATTTTAAGTTACACCACATAATCCTATCAGTTAATAATCGATCCAAACCCCATCTAATAGATTGGTTTAATAGAGTTTTCAGTAAAATTTTTGAAAAGGAAACGGATTTAGACACAGGTGAAATAAGCTACCAATCATGCTTCTCACGAGATAATTCCGCCAAAGGTGAAGTAAACCTAATTCCTTATTATACTGATAAGGAATTGAGTGATATTTATGCTGAAGCAGAATTAGTCTCACAACAAATTCTTCATAGCCCTCATAGGTCAATAGCCATAATTGCGCGATCACGAACACATTTAAAACCAATTGTCACCTATATTAAGAAGCACTATTCAAATAAAATTAATATCACTGCAATTGAATTAGAACCCCTTGGGAATCATCAATGTATCCAAGATATTCTTTCACTTACCTTAGCATTGAATAATTTTTGTGACCGAATTCATTGGGTAAGCCTGCTTCAATCTCCCTTATGTGGACTCACAATTAAAGACCTGGCTATTCTGTTTAAGGACAACAAAGAAAATCCATGGATTATTATTAACTCACCCATACAAAATAAAATATCAACTGATGGACAGGTTCGATTAAATATATTTATTTCAATACTGAAAAAATATTTAAAAAAAATATATATTGATCAATGGCATTTCATCATAAAAGAGTTATGGTTTGAATTAAAAGGGGCTGAAACTCTATATAAAAAAAATGATTATGGACTCATCGAAGAATATTTAAAACTTATAAGAAAATTTGAATCAAATATTATTAATGATGAATTATTGATATATGAAATTGATAATAAAATGATTTCAAATATCAGCAATGAAAATAAAACAGTAAATTTTTTAACCATTCATAAATCAAAAGGATTAGAATTTGACCACGTCATTATTCCCAGCCTAGATAAATCGACACGAATCTCAAGCTCACCCTTGATTAACTTTGATTATTTTACAAAACAAAATAAGGTTATTTTTTCAATTAAAAATAATCATGACAATACACTTTCGTTACATGACTATCATAATTTAAAAAATAAAATCAAAGACACAAATGAATTAAAAAGATTATTTTATGTAGCTGCAACAAGAAGTATTTCACAATTAGATTTAATATCCTATATTGAGCCTGAAGCTCCAAAAATAAAGAAAAATACTTTTCTAGAATTACTTCAAGAAGAGTTTTTAAGTAAACAATCCAAGTACATAAAATCAAAGTCCATCAATTTTGATTACAAGTCGTTTAAACCCGTTCATTACCAAATTCCAATTGAGCACTTGATTGCTGCCCCAGAAACGAATAATCATAACAACAATGATTTCTATGAAAATGATCTTAAAAAGGATGAGTCTCCAGAAATCCTCATAGGAATTTTTGTTCATAAATATCTTGAGCTCATTCATCAACACACAAATCTAGATATAGATATATTTATTGAAAAAATTATTTATCAACAAAATTTACCAGAGTTTGTTGATACAGATTATTTAAAAGCTGAGGTAAAGTTTTGTATAGATAATCTACATAATACAAATACTGGAACATTTATTAAACAAATGTATGATGATGATCACAGTGAGTTCAAAGTATCTCATTATCATGAAGGTGAATTATGGAATTATCGAATCGATAGAACTTTTTTAAAAAATAACGAAAGATGGATTATTGATTATAAATATCATAAAAATGATAATGATGACCTAAACAAAACCGCTCTTAAATATCAACAACAATTAAACTTATATGCTAAATTTTTTAATGAAAAAAAGATTAAAAAGGCTGTTTATTTTTTAAGACAGTCAAAACTTGTTGAAATTTAATCTATTAAATTTTTTATAAATTTTTTAATTGCTTGAAATTTATCATTTGTGCTTTCAAATTCACCGTTAATAAATAATTTATTTGGTCCATCCAATTTGATATATTTGTTGGTTTGAACGAGATCTATGATTTTCACAGGATCGACTTTATTTTTAGCTTTAAAAGTAAAAGATATGGTTTTTTTACCAGCATCTATTTTAATTACATCAATATCACTACATAGAACCCTGATATGATGAATAGTAAATAAATTTTCTGTTTGCTCTGGCATGACACCAAATCGATCAATTAATTCTTCTTGTATAAGCTGTAAATCATTTATGCTCTTACATGAAGATAGCCTCTTATAAATAACCAATCTTTCATTAGGGTCACTGCAATATTGATTGGTTAATATACAAGGGGCATGGATGTTTATATCATTTTCTTCGTTATTGTCATCCTCAACATTTAAAATCTCATTATTTCTTAGCAGCGCAACTGCTCGATTCAACATTTTCAAATACAATGAAAACCCAATTTCATGAATTTCTCCACTTTGTTGATCACCTAAAATTTCGCCTGCCCCTCGAATTTCAAGATCATGCATAGCTAAGAAATAACCAGAACCCAAATCTTCCAGGTACTGTATTGCTTCTAGTCTTTTTTTTGCTTTTGTATTTAAGTTTCTATTCGGATCAATAAGTAAATATGCGAATGCTTGATGGTGCGATCTACCTACTCTACCTCTTAGCTGATGCAGCTGAGAGAGGCCAAAGCGATCTGCGTTATTAATTATAATCGTATTTGATGTTGGTATATCTATACCAGTTTCAATAATTGTTGTACACAGTAATAGGTTAAATCGTTGTTGGTGAAAGTCTTGCATCACCTTCTCAAGCTGTTTCTCTTTCATCTGTCCATGAGCAATCGCAATTTTTGAATCAGGCATAATTTTTTTTATTTTTTCATGAATCAAATTTATTGTATTGACATCATTATGCAGAAAATACGCCTGCCCACCCCGGTTAAACTCTCTCATCAAAGCCTCTTTGATAATCCCCTCTGAGAAGTCTTGAACAATAGTTTTAATAGATAATCTTTTCTGAGGTGGAGTCGAAATAATTGAAAAATCCCTTAAGCCCTCCAAGGATAGAGATAGAGTTCTTGGAATTGGTGTCGCTGTTAGGGTTAGAAAGTCGGTATTAGTTTTAAATTTTTTCAACATCTCTTTTTGTCTTACACCGAATCTGTGCTCTTCATCAATGATAATCAAGCCAACATTATCAATTTTTATATCTTTTTGTAATAACCGATGAGTGCCAATAATAATATCTACTGATCCTTGTGCTAATTTTTCTAAAATTTCTTTTTGCTGCTTAGCAGATTTAAATCTTGAAATTTCTTCAATAGTTATTGGGAATGAGCTAAATCGATCAATAAAATTATTATAATGCTGACTAGCTAATAACGTCGTTGGCACAAGAATAATTACCTGACGATTGTTCATGATAGCTATAAATGCAGCGCGCATACCAACCTCAGTTTTTCCAAACCCAACATCACCACAAATAAGTCTGTCCATTGGCTTAGATGATTCCATATCCCTAATCACTGCTTCAATTGCTTCCTGCTGATCAGGTGTCTCCTCAAATGGAAATTCATTTGCAAATTTTTGATACTCATTAAGATCAATTTTAGAAACAAGTCCTTGTTTCTTTTCTCTTAAAGCATAAAGGTTCAAAAGCTCAGCTGCAGTATCATAAACTTGCTTTAACGCTTTCTTTTTTTCCTTTTCCCATTGTCCAGATCCAAGTTTGTGTAATGGTGCAGACTCAACAGGTCCTCCAGTGTATCTGGCTATACTATTTAATTGAGTGACGGGAACATACAACTTGTCATTATTATCGTAAGTTAAAAGTAAAAATTCATTTAATGTACCAAGGAGGTCAAGTTGAACTAAACCCTGATACCGTCCAACACCATGATTTTCATGTACGACTGGATCTCCAATGGAAATTTCAGCTAAATTTTTAATAACAACTTCAGCGTTGTAATCCTTGTTTTTATTCTTTGATTTTTCTTGATGGATAAAGTCTGGAAATAAATCGTACTCAGTAAAAAGCTCAAAGTGATCTGTTGCAAATCCCTCCTTGAGGGGGCTATGTGTTAATAAACTTGAGTCAAAATCAGGAGTTAATATATTAATTTTTTCCATGAGCTTTAGTCCTAAGCCATTTTCCTGCAACAACTTATTAATCGTTTCTCTTCTTCCTAAACTCTCAGCAGAAATGATAATTTTTTTTGTAGATTGGTTTATATGCTCAATTATTTTTTTATACCCTAATTTATAATCAATCTGCATGTGAGGTAAATCCCCAACATTGCTATTTAAATTGATTTGTTTATATTGAGCTAAAAGATGATTAAACTTTTGTGAGGAAAGCATTATATGATTAGGTTCAAGAATTGGCCGATTCAGATCATAGGCATACATTTTAAAGCGCATTAATGCATCAGCCCAGTAATGTTCTACACTTGCTGCCAAATTATCTGGAATACTTAAGAGAATATCTTTAGGTAGATAATCAAAAATAGTATTAGTTTCCTCAAAAAAAAGAGGAAGATACCACTCCATGCCGGAGAAAGGTATTTTATTGGAAATGTTATTATAGATGTCGGATTTACTTGGATCACCTGTAAACTTTTCTCTAAAATTTATTCTAAATAATTTAACTGAATCATCATTCAGTGGACATTCCCTAGCAGGCAATATCTCGATTGTATTAGTTGGATAAACACTCTTTTGAGTATCAGTATCAAATGTTTTTATACTTTCTATTTCATCATCAAAAAAATCAATTCGATAAGGAATAACTGATCCCATTGGGAATAAATCAATTAAACCCCCTCTGACAGCAAATTCTCCTGGATGAAAAACTTTTTGAACATTGATATAGCCATTTTCAACTAATAAATTTTTTAGTGAGTCAAGCTCAACTTTTTGACCCTTTTTATAAAAAAAACTATTTTGGATAATGTATGTTTTAGGAGGTAAAAAATTTAAAGCTGAAGAGGCTGGAATGATTAAAATATCAAATGCTTTTTTATTTATTAAGAATAAAGATTTCAATCGATCTGAAATTAAATCAGGATGAGGCGAAATCAAATCGTATGGGAGTGTTTCCCAATCAGGAATGATAGTAACTTCTAAATTATTTTTTAACCACTTAATTTCGGTTTGGAGGCGAGTTGCAATATAGCTATCTTGTGTAAAGATTACTAGAGGTTTTTTTTCATTTATGAGCTTCGAGCAATAAAATTCTGTTACTTCATAAGCATAAGCAGAATAGTTAAGAATTTTCTTTGTTATTATATTCATTTAGATTTAAAATTTAGGTGTCATTATAAACACAAATCTTTGTATCCATGGAAGATAAAGAAAAAATAGCTATTGAAGCTTTAAAGTATGTTGAAAACAATTCCATTGTAGGACTTGGAACAGGTTCAACTGCAAATTTTTTTATTAAGCATCTAGCTTTGAAGACAAAAAAAGAAAAACTTAATATACATGTAGTTGCAAGCTCAACGGTATCTGAATTGGAGGCTAATAAGCATGGTTTAAAGTTAATTAGTATTGATCTATTAGAGGATATTGACTTGTATGTTGACGGTGCGGATGAAGTGACCGATGATCTAAATGTATTAAAAGGGCGAGGATATGATTTGGTTAAAGAAAAACTTTTAGCGCAAAGTGCAAAAAAATTTATTGTAATTGCTGATCAATCAAAACATGTTTCAGCTATTGGTGAAAAATATCCAATACCCATAGAAGTTATGAAAAATTCATGGCGCTTAACAAAAAAATTACTAGACCGTATAGGCCACGGTGAATTAAGAAAAAATTCAGCGGGGGATGCTTTTTCTATATCATCTGCTGGAAATTATATTTTGGACTATCAATTCAAAGAAAAAGATATAAAAAAATTAAATGAGGAAATACTGTCTACTCCAGGTGTAATTGAAACCGGTATTTTTTACAAAATTACGAACTTAGCATTAATGATCACCAATGGTGATATTCGGATTATTTCGCTTTAGTTATAATTTTATTGCCATTCATATATTTAGATAAAACCTTCGGGATTATGACTTCACCATGGGCATTTTGATTATTTTCCATAATAGCAACCAAAGCTCTCCCTACCGCCAGGCCTGAACCATTTAAAGTGTGAACCAAGATATTTTTTCCATCAGCATTTTTATAACGAGATTTTAATCGTCTGGCTTGAAAATCTTCACAATTTGAAATAGATGAAATTTCCCGATACTGATTTTGTGATGGAATCCATACCTCTATATCATAAGTTTTCGCTGCTGCAAAACCCATATCTCCTGATGATAAAGTAACAACTTGATAAGGGAGCTCAAGGGCTTGCAAGATATTTTCTGCATGCGATAGCATTTCATCAAGGGCCTTGTAGCTATGCTCTGGTTTGGTAATCTGAACCATTTCCACTTTATCGAATTGATGTTGCCTAATCATTCCCCTTGTATCTCTTCCATACGATCCTGCCTCAGATCGAAAACATGGGGTCAGTGCAGTCAATCGAATAGGTAAGCTATCTTCCTCTAAAATTTCATCACGAACTGAATTAGTTAAAGATACTTCTGAAGTTGGTATGAGATATAAATTCTCATTATCAGTTTTTTTTGTTAAAAAAAGATCATGGCCAAACTTTGGTAACTGGCCAGTTCCTAATAATGATTCACTATTTACCAAAAATGGAGTGTAACACTCGATATAATTATGTTTTTCAACATGAGTATCAATCATAAATTGACCAATTGCACGATGAAGCCTGGCTATATCATGCTTCATAAACACAAATCTTGAACCTGATATTTTTGTTGCCGTCTCAAAATCTAAACCTAAAGTATTCCCAAGGTCAACATGGTCCTTCACATCAAAATTAAATTTTGGAATATCTCCAATTTTTTTTAACAATAAATTAGATTTTTCATTAGACCCAACGGGAACAGAATTATGAGGAAGATTAGGTATGTTCAATAAAAAATTATTTAATTTTTGTTGGACCTCTTGAAGTTGAATTTCATAGTCTTTTGTTCTTGCCGAGATAGATGCGACCTGTTGCATGATCTTCTCTGTATCATCACCTTTTGCTTTTAGAATTCCGATTTGTTTGGAAAGATTATTTCGCTCTTGCTGTATTTCTTGAGTTTTTATTTGAATATCTTTTCTTTGCTGCTCTAGTTGATGAAAAAAATCAACATCAAGCTCATAACCTCTATTTTTTAAAGATTTTTTTACTTGATCTGTATTTTCTCTTAAAACATTTAAATCAATCATCTCAATCGCTTTTTTTATCCAAAGTTTTCAAAAAATTTAGCTTTTCATTAATTTTTATTTCAAGTCCACGTTCAGTGGGTGTGTAGAATTGTATAGGATCTAAATCATCTGGGAAATATTTTTCTCCTGCTGCATAAGCATGAGCTTCATTGTGTGCATAACGGTAATTTTTACCATAGCCCATGTCTTTCATAAGTTTTGTTGGGGCATTCCTTAAATGTGTGGGTACATCAAAATTTTTATGATTTTTTATAAAAGAATGAGATTCATTATAAGCTTGATAAGCGGCATTGCTTTTTGGTGCAACTGCTAAGTAAATTAGTGCATTTGACAATGCTAACTCTCCCTCTGGAGAGCCTAGTCTTTCGAAAATTTGATATGCCTCAAGGGAGATTGTTTGTGCTTTTGGGTCTGCTAAGCCAATATCTTCTATTGCGATCCTCACAAGTCTTCTAGCCAAGTAAAGTGGGTCCACTCCTCCATCTAGTATTCGCTGAAACCAATATAAAGAAGCGTTAGGATCAGAACCTCTCACAGATTTATGAAGAGCTGATATTTGATCATAAAATTGCTCTCCTCCCTTATCAAATCTGCGATATGAAGATGATGCAATTTTTTTTATAAAATCCTCATTTATGAGTAATTCACTCTCCTTATTACTAAAGCTAATAACTTCAAGCAGATTTATCATCCGACGTGCATCGCCGTTTGCAAAGTCAAATAAAAACTCTTTAGCTTCGGCATTAATACTGATTCCATCTACGAAAGATAATAATTTACTTAAAATCAACTCCAATGATGCATTATCAAGTGCTTTTAGCGTATAAACTTGACAACGGCTAAGTAGTGCAGAATTTAACTCAAATGAAGGATTTTCTGTGGTGGCTCCAATAAAAGTAAATAAACCATTTTCAACGTGGGGTAAAAAAGCATCTTGTTGGCTTTTATTAAAACGATGAACTTCATCAATAAATAAAATAGTTTTTTTTTGATGTTGATCTAGGCTAAACTGTGCTTTATCGACTGCTTCACGAATATCTTTTACCCCAGACAGCACTGCAGATAAAGATATAAATTCATAGTTAATGGAATTAGCAATTGCATTTGCAATCGAAGTTTTTCCAACCCCAGGAGGACCCCATAAGATCATAGAGGGTAATTTATTTTGGGATACAGCGCTACTAATTGGACAATCATCACCCAGGAGATGATCCTGACCAACTATATCATTAATAGTTTTTGGTCTTAAGTTTTCTGCTAATGGTTTCTGATTATCCATATTTAATTTTTAATAATTTCTACATTTTCGGGCACATTAAATAAAAAAGTTGCTTCATTTATTTTTATACTTGTTTGAATATCTTCAAAATTTACTAATATTTTATTTTTAAGACGATCTATAATTTTCATAGCAAGAACTTTATCTTGTGAATCAAACTTTAATTCTAATGATTCATATTCTGTATTATCTGATATAGATTGACAGTGATACCATAGTTCACCATCAATCGATTTTGTAGTTACCTTAAAAAAATTTTCAATATTTTTTTGAAAAAAAATTAAAGAAGGATTGCTACTCTTTGATTGACTAAACTCACTCATGATCACCTGTGATAAATCAGGATCATAAATATATATTAGCTCCCCATCGCTGATGATTTGATTCTGATGTGGTTTTTTATAGATCCATTTAAAGAAATGCGGTTTTTTAAAGACTACCTTTCCATTTGCCTCTTCAATAACCTGACCTTGATTATCATAAACAATTTGATTAAAACTTCCTTGAAAGCTTTCATTTTTATTAAGAAGTTCTGATAAATCAGAGGCGGGTTGTGCAAATAAAAAATTAATTTTTATCAAAGCGATCGTTAATAATAAAAATAGATTTTTCACTCTTGATGATTAGGTTTAATTACTTCACGGTTTCCATTACTTTGCATTGGCGAAACTAACCCTGCTTTTTCCATATCCTCAATGATTCGAGCAGCTCGATTATATCCAATACGAAAATTTCTTTGTACATATGAAATTGAAGGTTTTTTTGATTCTAAAACAAGTTGCACGGCTTGATCATACAAAGGATCTTTTTCTTCTCCATTATCAGTTGTTCCTGATGCTGAAAAATCATAACTCTCTTGAGAATTCGTAATTTCATCAATGTAATTAGGTTTCCCTTGTTGCTTTAAGAAATTAACCACCTTATGAACCTCTTGATCAGATACAAAAGCTCCATGAATTCGAGATGGATAACCAGTTCCAGGTGGAAGATACAACATATCACCTTGACCGAGTAGTGTTTCAGCGCCCATTTGATCTAGAATAGTTCTTGAATCAACTCTACTCGAAACTTGAAATGCAACCCTGACCGGCACATTTGCTTTAATTAAACCAGTAATAACATCAACAGAAGGTCTTTGGGTTGCTAACACTAAATGAATCCCGGCTGCACGTGCTTTTTGTGCAATTCTTGCAATTAGTTCTTCAGCTTTTTTACCTACTACCATCATTAAATCAGCAAGCTCATCAATAACAATGATAATAAGAGGTAATTCATCAACTATATCTGGGTTGTCAGGGTTAGTAGAAAATGGATTTCTCAGAGGTTTTCCCGAAGCAATTCCATCTTTAACTTTTTCATTAAAACCAGCAATATTCCTCACGCCAAATTCGGACATCAATCTATATCGCCGATCCATTTCTTTTACTGACCAATTTAATGCATGACCAGCTTCCCTCATATCAGTAACGACAGGTGTAAGAAGATGAGGAATATCTTGATAAACCGAAAGTTCTAACATTTTTGGGTCAATCATAATAAGTTTGACTTCATTTGCTTTCGCTTTATATAAGAAACTTAAAATTAAAGCATTGATAGCTACAGACTTTCCTGACCCAGTAGTTCCTGCAATTAAAACGTGAGGCATTTTTCCTAAGTCAGCAACCATAGGTTTGCCTGAAATATCTTTACCAAGAGCAATTGTCGTAAGGGATGCTGTATCAGCAAATATTTTAGAACTCATAATTTCTGACAAGTAAACAATTTGTCTTTTGTTGTTTGGAATTTCAAGACCCATATAAGTTTTTCCAGGAATTGTTTCAACAACTCGTACGCTTGTTACAGACAAAGATCTAGCTAAATCTCTTGATAAGTTTGTCACTTGACTGCCCTTTACTCCTGCTGAAGGCTCAATCTCATAACGTGTTATTACTGGTCCAGGCTGAGCTGAAATGACTTTTGCTTCAATTCCAAAATCTAAAAGTTTTTTTTCAATTAACCTCGAAATAAATTCTATTGTTTCAGGTGACTGCTGCTCAACCTCTTTTGGAGGTTGATCTAATAGATGAAGCGGCGGTAGATCGCCATCAACCCCAGGTTCACTAAATAAACTGGTTTGTTTTTCTTGTTTTACTCGTGCACTTTCTTTAATCTCATTTTTTGGAACAAGAATCTCAACTGGTTTTCTGTCTTCAAGCTTTTTTCGCTCATTTTCAACATACTCAATACGTTTTTGTTCAAATTTTTTACCAGCTCGAATATCCATGAAATGATTAAATTTTTCATTAATGAATAAAAATAGTTTTAAAAAACTATCGCCAATTTTCTCTGAAATTGTTAGCCATGACCAGCCAGTAAATAAACTCATCCCAGAGGCAAAAGAAATAAGCAACAGGAGCAAAGATCCAATATAACCAATAAAACTTCTCAAAAGAATATCTATTGAACTACCAACAAGTCCTCCTTGTGAGGATGGGAAGGAAGCTGGAAGATTGATAATGTGCCCAGCTTCAATAGTTGATGATGCAAGAATAAATAATACAAATCCTAAATAATTTATCAACAAAACACGCTTTACTTTATGTTCGTTTTCAATACGGTGATAGATGAGATTAATTGAGTACAACAATAAGAATACAAACCACCATGAGGAAAGTCCAAATAAATATATGAGAACATCTGACAAATAAGCTCCGAATGTGCCTCCAAGGTTATAAATTTTATCCTGCGACTGGGCTGTATGTGACCATGATTGATCTAATGGATTATAGGAGGCAAGAATTAAAATCACATAGATACCCCCAAAAAGTAAGAGGAAGAATGAAACTTCTCTTAACAATCGGTCAATGGTTTTCTTTTCAAGCAATGCTTGATTTAAAAGATCATTTGTCTTTTTTTTGTTTTTATTGTTAAAAATCAAGTTGATTGTGTGTGGTTAATTGTCATAGAAATTATATCAGCTTGGTTAGATTTTTCGGAATCAATCACACAAATATTTGCTCTACAAAATATACTCATTTAGAATGCTAGCTACTTTAATCAACAATCACAATTATGCATTCAAAATTAATAATTCTAGGTTCGGGGCCAGCTGGTTACACCTCCGCCATTTATGCTGCTCGAGCTAACTTAAATCCAGTTTTAATCACAGGAATCCAACAAGGTGGTCAATTAATGACCACCACTGATGTTGATAATTGGCCTGCAGATGCAAATGGTGTATTGGGTCCGGATCTAATGACAAGATTTGAAGAACATGCGAAACGATTTAATACCCAAATCATTTTTGACCAAATTCATACGGTTGAATTTAAGAATAAACCATTTAAGCTGATTGGAGACAACGATACGTACACAGCTGACGCTGTAATCATTAGTACTGGAGCATCAGCAAAATACCTTGGACTTGATTCAGAAACAGCTTTTATGGGCAAAGGTGTATCCGCATGTGCGACATGTGATGGTTTTTTTTACAAGAACCAAGATGTTGCAGTTATTGGTGGAGGAAATACAGCTGTTGAAGAAGCCCTCTATTTATCCAATATTGCAAACCATGTCACCCTTGTGCATCGACGGGACCAATTCAGAGCCGAAGCAATAGAGATGGAAAAAATTCATAAACGTGTTAAAGAAGGAAAAATTACTTTAAAAACTTTTAAAGTTTTAGAAGAGGTATTGGGCGATGATACTGGAGTAACTGGTGTCAGACTAAAAGATACAAAAACAAACAATACCGAAGAAATCTCTTTAAAGGGTGTTTTTATAGCTATAGGACATAAACCTAATACTGAAATTTTCGAAGGGCAGCTCGAAATGGAAAATGACTACATCATTACCAATAACGGTCGTGATGGAAATTTTACCTCAACCTCTATACCAGGAATATTTGCCGCCGGCGATGTCCAAGATCATATCTACAGGCAAGCAATCACTTCCGCTGGAACAGGCTGCATGGCTGCATTAGATGCTGAAAGATACTTGAGTAACAATGAGTGAGGATGATCTTTTTAAAAAGGCGGTGCAAGATGTATCACCGATTAAAAGAAAAGATACTGTAGATATTTATAGCCAAAAACTGAAACCTAAACCCATTGCAAAAAAATTAATTGAAGATGAAAAAAAAGTATTACGGGATGCTCTCAGTGATAATTTTGAATCCATCGATTATTTTTTAGCAAGAGATGAGTTATTTTATTTAAAAAAAGGTCATTCTCCAGAGATTATCAAAAAGCTCAGAAATGGTTCATGGGTTGTCCAAAATTCCATAGATCTGCATGGGTTAACTTCAGACGAAGCCAAAATAGCATTAGTTGATTTTATACTTTTCTGTAAACAAAAAGACCTTCGTTGCGTTCGCATCATTCATGGAAAAGGATACAACTCAAAAAATAAAGAACCCGTCCTTAAAAACAAAGTAAAAAAATGGTTAATCCAAAAACAGGAGGTAATTTGTTTTATACAAGCTCCTAATTACGATGGTGGCAGCGGAGCTTTGATTACACTTCTGGAGAAAAGCTAAGCAAACATACAACCTCAGCCGCTATACCTTCACCTCTTCCAATAGCTCCTAATTTTTCCATAGTTTTTGCCTTAATATTTATTACATCTAAAGGGCATCCTAAATCATCAGCAATATTTTGTTTCATCTGGCTTGCAAATAATAATAACTTTGGAGCTTCACAGATTACTGTAGAGTCAATATTTTCAATTGTAAATTTCTTTTGTTGTAATACTGAGTTAACTTCTTTCAACAAAATTCTTGAATTAATATTCTTATATTGGTCATCTTGATCGGGAAAAAATTGACCAATGTCACCCATGCCCATCGCTCCAATTAGAGCATCGCAAAGTGCGTGTAAAAGAACATCTGCATCAGAATGGCCTTGCAGACCCTTTTCAAAAGGTATTTGAACTCCTCCAATAATGCATTTTCGTCCCATCACGAGAGGATGTATATCAAAGCCATGTCCGATCTTATAATTAATCATTTACTTTTAAATCCTTCGGAAAAGTTATTTTTATATTTTCTAGATCACCCATAATAACTTGTGGATTATATCCAAAAAACTCCATAGCCTGACTTTCATCGGTAGGTGTATTGGGATAGTTTTCAAGTGATTTCTTTAATAAACCATAAGGATACATTTGGGGTGTTTGGGCTAACCATATTTTATTTCGATCTAAGGTTGATTTCACCTGTAAATCCTCACCAACCTCTTTAACAGTTTCAACAACTGGGTAAGCCATAATTGCCCCATATTTTGTGTTTACAGCTTCATTGATAAATTTTATGAGAGTTGTTTGTAATAAATATGGCCTGACTGCGTCATGAACAATTATCCAATCATCAGAGTCCACATCATCACTCATCATATTTAAGGTATTTAAAACTGTTTGGGCTCTAGTTTCACCTCCCGATAAAACAAATTCTGACTTTGCAGAAAATTTGTTCTTCAGCGGAATAAGGTCATTTAGGATGGATTGATTTACTGCAATCAATATTTTATGAATGCATTCAATATCAAAAATTTTATGAGTTTTTTCAAGAATAATTTCGTGATTGATAAAGTTGAGCTGTTTTGGTTTTTTAGAACAAAAACGCGAACCTGATCCTGAGGCAGGAATTATGGTGATGATCTTTTTCATCACCAAATTCTAGCATGAGTTTATCGATCGATATTTGGTGTTGCACTTATTTTATGTATTGAAATGTCAGCGCCATCGTATTCAGATTCTTGATCTAACCGGATAGGGGAAAACATATTAATGACTTTATAAGTAATAAAACCAAAAATAAATGCAAAACTAACTCCGAGCAACGAGCCGGTTAATTGTGCGCCAAAAGATACCCCTCCAAGTCCACCGAATGCTTGAAGACCAAAAATTCCTGCAGCTACTCCTCCCCAAAGTCCACAAAGTCCATGAAGCGGCCATACCCCGAGCACATCGTCAATCTTCCATTTGTTTTGGGTTAAATTAAAGGTTATAACAAATAAGGCTCCTGCAATGCCTCCGGTCACTAAAGCACCTAATGGATGAAATAAGTCAGAACCGGCACACACTGCAACCAATCCTGCAAGTGGTCCATTGTATAAAAATCCAGGGTCATTTTTGCCAATAAAAAGTCCAGCCAGCGTGCCTCCAACCATAGCCATTAAGGAGTTAACAGCCACAAGGCCAGATATCCCGCTTAACTCTTGTGCTGACATTACATTGAAACCGAACCACCCGACAGTTAAGATCCAAGATCCGAGTGCTAAAAAAGGAATACTAGACGGAGGAAAAGCAACTAGCGAGCCATCTTTTTTATATCTTCCATACCTAGGCCCAAGGATGAGCACAGCTGCCAAAGCTAACCAACCACCAAATCCATGAACAACAATTGAGCCTGCGAAGTCATGAAATTCATAACCGAATAGTGATTCAAATAAGGCTTGGATGGAAAAATTTCCGTTCCAAACAATACCTTCAAATATGGGGTATATAAATCCAACAATGATAAATGATGCAATAAGCTGAGGTTTAAATGATGCTCTTTCAGCAATACCTCCAGAAATAATGGCTGGAATAGCAGCAGCAAACGTTAATAAAAAGAAAAATTTAACTAAATCATAGGCACTTTTCTCTGAAATGACCGAAGCTGAATCAAAAAAATTCAACCCATATGCTAAGGAATAGCCAATAAAAAAATATGCAATAGTCGATACTGCAAAATCAGCAATAATTTTTGCCAGTGCATTAACCTGATTTTTTTCTCTAACCGTACCCACCTCTAAGAATGCAAAACCTGCATGCATTGCTAGAACCATAATTGCACCAAGAAGAATAAACAGGACGTTACTTTGATCGATTAAATTTTCCATCTTTTAAACCCAAAAAATTGATATGTAACTCTAACTGATATGTCAGTTAAAATAGTTATAAACGAGATAAAAAATCATAACCATGCACTTTAAAATATCATTTATTCATATCAAATGCATCAAAATGGTGCAGGAATGAATATTTTTCTATTTGTAATTTTTATATTTTTTCTTATATACATTGTTGAGACACTTTCTAAACGAGAGAAAGCAAAACAATTTGCACATAACCTAGTTAAAGGATACAAATTACAATTTCTTGATGATTCAATCTATTGCGCAAAAATTTCAATTATTAAAGGCATTAAATACCCTATCTCAATCCAGCGTACCTTTCATTTTTATGCCTCTCCTTATAATGAGACAAGATTAATGTGTTATTTGGTAATGGTGAATAATAATCTGATCGACTGGTATATCGAGCCCTACCACAATGAATAAAATGTATGTTGGTCGATTTGCTCCTAGTCCCTCAGGATCACTTCACATCGGATCAATGGCATCCGCTTTTGTTAGTTATTTAGAGGCTAAACATCACAATGGTTTATGGAAATTAAGAATAGATGATATCGATGAGAAAAGATCAAAAAAAAATTACGCAGAAGAAATAATCATCACTTTAGAAAAATTTGCCCTAATTCCTGATGAAATATATTTCCAAAGTGAGCACATTAAAGATTATCAAAACTACCTGAATGAGCTTTCCGAAAAGGATACATATTTTTGTGACTGTTCGCGTAAAACTTTGCAACAGCTTCCTCAAGGTTTAGGTGGGTCTATTTACAATCAAACATGCCTCGAAAAAAATTTAAAACAAGGTGCAATGCGGTTAAAGGCTGATGGGATGAAATTAGATTTCTATGATCAACATTATGGTTTGATAAAAATACCGTCATCGGAAAAAAGTGACTTTATTATCAAGCGAAAAGAGGGTTTTTCTTATATTTTTTGTTGTGTGATTGATGATTATCTTCAAAAGATAACTCATGTTGTTCGCGGCAGTGATCTCACTTACTCAACGCCGCAACAAATTTTCATTCAAAAAAAACTAGGAATCATTTCACCAAAATACATGCACCATCCGATTCTTTCACTGAATGGAAAAAAAATTAGTAAAAGCGATCAAGGGGAACCCATTATTCCTGAATATAGATTTGAAATCTTAATGCAAATTCTAAAATTACTTCATCAAAACATTCCGAAAAATATAAGAAATTATAACGACCTCCTGACCCAGGCATTAACGTTTTGGGATAACAGCAAAGTGAGTAAATTGTTTGATATTACTATGGACTAAAAATCTCGAATCAGCGTGGCCTTTGCGTTAACAGGCATTCCAACCATGATGTTATTCACATTATGGGCTGCAGAGTAATAAGTCTTATCGAGTATATTTTCAATATTAAATTGAAGCTTGGTTTTGTCATCAATTTTCGCATAAACACCCGCATCAAAACGAATCCATCCTGGAATTGTGACGCTGGTAGTTGCTGTTGGTGTGGCGGCATACATCTCCCCTCTCCCAATTGCACCAAAAGCTAGGGACCACCTATCGTCAATGTCATATAAATTCCATAATGAAAAACTGACATTAGCTACATTGCCTAGAGCAGTTCCTTTGGAAATAAGATTACCTCCCGTACCTTGATCTTTGGTAATCTCTGCATCAGTCAAATTAATTCCTCCGACCACAGAGTACTTATCCGTCACTCGTCCGTTGATATTAATCTCCATGCCTCTTGTCCTCTGACCATTGACAATAATTTTATTATTAACATTAGAAGGATCGGTGATTTGCATCCGCTCTCTTTCTAATTGATAAAAGGCAAGGCTCGCAAAAAGATTATTATTTAGCTGCCATTTAGCCCCAACCTCATAGTTAATAAACATTTCCGGATCCTCATTTGCATTCGATGAGGTAACGGCATCGAGCTGGTCTCCATTCCTTGGCTGAAAAGAGTTACTGTAAGATGCATAATAAGAAATATTAGTATCTGACTTATAAATATAGCCTAAGCGTGTACTGAGCATATCATCATTAATTTTAAATTTATCGCCCACTAAAGCTCCATCATCAGCAACTACATTAAAATCAGTTTCATAAGCATCATGCCTCATGCCAACGACAACTTGGTGTTTTTCATCGAATTTAATTTGATCTTGGATATAGACAGAGTTTGATCGAATATCTGCCCTTTTATCACGGTAGTAAATGTTATAACTCCAATCAGTCCCATATGGGCTATGAATAGAGACAGTTTGATCATTTCCAGTTAAGCGATAGCGTCTATTTTGTTGATTACCAATCTCAAAGCCTGTCAATAAAGTATGATTAATTCCTGCCGTATTAAAATTCCATACAACATCAGTTTGATTAAAAAAGTTTTGACGCTGAGTGTCGTCATAATATGCACTCAGCTTTAAAGTATCGCTGGAAACAGAACCGTTAGCATAAACATTGGAATAATATTTATCGTAATCTGTGAAGCGAGTCGTATTTTTTATGCTGACGGCATCCGAGAAATTATGTTCAATTGAAAAAAAACTTGAATTAACGGACACTTCGTTAGGACTTTTTGAAGCAAATCCAAAATATTGATCACGGTTTGAATTATAGGGTCTTCCATTTTGAGACGGTATGCCTCGATAGCCAATTCTTTGATCATGGAAATACTCTCTCCCAAATTTCAAAGTTGTTTTATCATCAAGCAAAAAAGTAAATACAGGATTGATGGCTTGTTTTTCAAATTCAACGCCACTGACAAATGAGTCGCTTTTTTCACCCATAATATTAATGCGCATCGCTAAACGATCAGTGATGGTTTGATTGATATCAAAAGTAGTTCTTTTGGAGTCAAAGCTTCCAAGCTGGATTGTGGCTCGATTAAAATCTTCAAATATGGCTTGCTTAGATACACGATTAATAATACCTCCACCACCCCCTTTTCCAAACAGAATGCCATTTGCTCCCATGAGGACATCAATTTTTTCTATGTTATAAAGATCTCTATAATATTCGGCGTCATCTTTGATGCCATCCATAAAAATATCAGCTGTTGTTTTATTACCCCTGATAATAAAAGCATCCCGATTGCCCTCTCCCTGATCAAGATCAACCCCAGGGACATAAGTAATCGCTTTACCAAGATCTGTTGCTTGTTGGTCTTGGAGTTGTTTTTGATTAATGACATTTACCGTTTGCGGTACATCCATGATGCTTGTATTTGTTTTCGTTGCAGTAGATGAAAATTCACTTTGGTAGATACCCTTTGGAGCAGTCACATCAATTTCAGATAAACCAAGATCCCCTGCTTGAGTGACAAACGGTAAAAAAATAAGCCAGGGTGTGAAGAAATTTGGTTTCATACTATTTTTAAAAAAAGATTTATTGTGATTCTAAATGAGAATGATTCTCATTACAATAAAAATATCGAATATTTTTTCCGATATAATTAAAAAATGCAAAATGACTTATTAAATCGCTTTTTAATTAAAAATTCCCCCATACGTGGCAATATCATTAAAATTCAAAATAGTTTAGAACAATTAAAAACCTCTCTTGAAATACCAAAACAAATAGAAGAAGCGTTTACCCAAATTATTACCGTTTGTCCAATGTTAGCT
>JAQCBB010000021.1 GCA_027621535.1 Pseudomonadota bacterium
TCAATAACTTAGATCAAAATAAATTTTTTTAATTTCTTGTTGATTTTTTATTAAGTCTTATATAAGATATATATAAATTTTATTTTTATTTTTTTATGAATACTCCTTTATATATACAAGTAAAACAAAAAATTACCCAAGAACTGATGTCTGGCAAATGGAGAGCGGGGGATTTAATTCCCAGCGAGATTGAATTGGCACAGAATTATCATGTAAGCCAAGGTACTGTCCGAAAAGCAATTGATGAGCTATCAATCGAAAAAATACTTATTCGACGTCAAGGTAAGGGAACTTATGTTACAACTCATGATGAAGAACAAATTCAACTTAGATTTTTAAGGCTTACATCTTCTAAAGGAAATAAAGAGAAGCTGGAGAGTCGGCTATTATCCTTTGAAAAAACTAGAGTCAATAGCTATGTTGCTAATCGTCTTAACTTAAGGCCTGGCTCTTCAGTATTCAAAATTAAGCGTGTACTCACGTTTGCGAAAAAGCCTTTGATATTGGATGAAATTTATATCTCTACTATCCGATTTAAGGGTCTTAATGCAGAAATGATTAATCAAAAAAAAGGTTCTCTGTATCGCTTGTATGAATCAAATTATGGAATTCAGATGTTGAATGCAGATGAGAAAATCAAAGCGGTCAGTGCTGAGGCTGAGGTTTCAAAATTACTCAATATTAAAAAAGGGCACCCTGTGCTAGGTATTGAAAGATTATCATATACCTATGGAAGTAGACCCATTGAATGGCGTTTAGGACTATGTCTAACCGATGAATACCACTATCAAACGGAGCTTGAATAAAATGTCTCTTAAGCTTGATGCACTCAAATATCATGAATTTCCAAAGCCTGGAAAGATAGAAATTCAGTCACTCAAACAATGCACTACAGCCTATGATTTATCCCTTGCATATTCACCTGGAGTCGCAGAGCCTGTTAGAGAGATTCAAAAAAATCCAGACAATGCTTATCGTTATACAAATAAGGGTAACTTGGTAGCCGTTATATCAAATGGTACAGCTGTTTTGGGACTGGGAGATACAGGAGCTTTGGCGAGTAAACCTGTAATGGAAGGTAAAGGTATTTTGTTTAAAAAATTTGCCGGAATTGACGTCTACGACATTGAAGTCAATGCAACAGACCCTGATCTGTTTATACAGATAGTTGAAGCAATTGCTCCGACCTTTGGTGGGATTAATCTTGAAGATATCAAAGCTCCTGAATGTTTTTACATTGAATCTGAACTTAAAAAGCGTTTGAATATTCCCGTTTTTCATGATGATCAACATGGCACTGCTGTTATTGTTGCAGCCGGACTGCAAAATGCTCTTGAAATTGTTAATAAAAAAATTAATGAAATTAAAGTTGTATTTTTAGGGGCTGGTGCAGCGGGTCTATCATGTGCGAAGCTTATAAAACATTTAGGTGTAACAGAAATTCATTTGGTCGATCGAAAAGGTGTTTTGAATCAATCAAGGACAGATTTTAACGAATATAATAAAGATTTCATCAGTGATACTCCACACAATAGTTTAGAAGAAATCATAGAGGATGCTGATGTTTTTATTGGCTTATCTGGGGCAAATCTCTTTCCTAAAGAATATTTATTGAAAATGAAACGTGATCCAATTGTCTTTGCCCTTGCCAATCCTGATCCAGAAATTTCTCCTGAAGAGGCTCTTTCAGTGCGGGATGATGTGATTATGGCAACGGGCCGTTCAGACTATGCAAACCAGGTCAATAATGTGCTCGGATTTCCTTTTTTATTTAGGGGAGCACTTGATGCAAGAGCTCCTCAAATTACACAAAAAATGATGTTAGCGGCTTCAGAAGGTCTTGCAAAATTAACAAAAGAACCAGTACCCCAGTCAGTGTTGGATGCATACAAAATCAATGAATTAAAGTTTGGACGAGACTACATAATTCCAAAACCATTTGATCCAAGGTTAAATAAGTTTGTGGCTGAAAGTGTTCGTTTGGCGGCATTAGAAGAATTTAAAAAATGATTAAGCCGCCAAAAAATTTAAATCTATTCACAATACGTTTGCCAGTTCCAGCCATGGTTTCTATTTTGCACCGAGTGAGTGGTGTTGTTTTATTCGTGTTTATGCCATTGTTAACAATATCGCTCTATTGGTCTACAAGAAATGAAGCCATCTTTCATCTAATTCTTCAGGTATTTGACACAACGCTATTAAAAATTATCAAGACACTGATGATCTGGGGCATTATTCATCATTTAATGGCAGGCACACGCCACATTATGTTAGACCTCCATTATGGAATGGATCTCATAGTTGCTCGCTTTACTAGCAAGGTTGTTCTCATCATTAGTTTTGCAGTGACTTTCTTTGTAGGATATTGGGTATGGTAAAAAACCCTTTTCTGAATTTATTTGGCGGAATGACTCAATGGCTTTATCAAAGGTTCTCAGCCATCTCAATTTATTTTTTCATTGGGTATTTATTCTTTTATTGGATTCAGATTGATCAAGTTAACTATCAAGCTTGGGTTCAATTTTTTGAGTCAATATTTCATCGATTGATCATCACCATACTTTTCCTACTAACCTTCTTTCATGCATGGATTGGGGTCCAGCATGTGATTGATGATTATGTAAAACACAAAACTATTCATAAAATAATTTATTTGTTATTACTTTTTAGCATGACGATTCAGGTCATTTATTTATTATTATTTTTATTGAAAATTTAATTCATGCAACATTTTAAATTTGATGTTTTAGTTATTGGTGCTGGAGGTGCAGGTTTGCGAAGCGCTCTTCAGTTATCTGACGCCGGACTAAATGTTGCTGTGATTTCAAAAGTTTTCCCGACACGTTCGCATACTGTTGCTGCTCAGGGAGGAATAGCCGCAGCGCTTGGAAACGTGACGGAAGATAAATGGATATGGCATATGTATGACACCATAAAGGGATCAGATTTTTTGGGTGATCAGGATGCCATTGAATTCATGTGTAAAAATGCTGCTGAGGCAATTTACGAATTAGAGCATTATGGAATGCCATTCGACCGAAACCTAGATGGAAAGATATATCAGAGACCTTTTGGCGGCATGACCAAAAATTTTGGAGAAACTTCAATTTCAAGAACATGCTCAGTGGCAGATCGAACCGGCCATGCAATGCTACATACCCTTTATCAAAGAAACATAAAAAATAAAACACAGTTTTTTATTGAATGGAGCTCGCTTGACCTTATAAAAGATGATAATGATCAGGTATTGGGAGTTATTGCATATGAAATGGCAACAGGAAAATTAGCCATATTTCAAGCTAAAAAAACGATATTTGCCACTGGCGGTGCAGGTCGGATATTTGAAACAAGTACAAATGCCTACATTAATACTGGTGATGGGCTAGGTATGGTTGCTCGTGCTAATTTACCTTTAGAAGATATGGAATTTTGGCAATTTCACCCTACAGGAATTGCCGGTGCTGGAGTGTTGGTCACTGAGGGTTGTCGAGGCGAAGGAGGGTATCTAGAAAATTCTGACGGCGAACGTTTTATGGAGCGATATGCACCAAATACAAAAGATTTAGCGAGTCGGGATGTTGTTTCAAGGGCCATTGCAACAGAAATTAAAAATGGAAAAGGTGTTGGTAAGTATAAAAATGCCGTGTATTTAAAACTTTCTCATCTAGGGGAAGATAAAATTAATGAGAAATTACCCGGTATCCGAGAAATTGCCATAAAATTTGCAAATGCAGATCCAGTGAAAGACCCCATACCTGTTGTCCCAACTGTCCATTACATGATGGGAGGCATACCTACCAATCTGCATGGACAAGTAAGAAAAAATAGCATAGGTGATTTAGTTGGAAACTTCTATGCTGTGGGAGAATGTGCCTGTGTTTCGGTCCATGGTGCAAACCGTTTAGGTTCTAATTCATTATTAGATTTGATCGTGTTTGGAAGAGCCGCCGGGCAGAACATTGTTGAAACAATAAATAAGCAAGAAAAGTTTCCCGATATTCCGAAAAACGCAGTTGAGTTTACCCAACAAAGAGTGAATGAGTTAAATGATAAATCTGACCAATCTGAAGATCTGGCCACTCTTGGAAGTGACTTACGTAAAGTCATGCAAGAACATTGTGGTGTATTTCGTTTTCCAGAATTACTTCATGCTGGAGTTAAAAAAATTCATGATATCCGTGAGCGTTCAAATTATCTAAAAATTAAAGATCAAAGTAATATTTTTAATACAGCACGTATTGATGCTCTAGAACTTAAAAATTTAATCGTCGTTGCTCAAGCTACCATTGAATCAGCATGTGCTCGTGAAGAAAGTCGTGGTGCTCATTATCGATCAGATTATGAAGACAGGGATGATGAGAATTGGTTAAAACACACCTTATATTATGCTGATACAAATACAATTGATTATCGTGATGTTAAATTAAAACCATTAACTGTTGAAACATTCGCATTAAAGAAAAGGGTTTATTAGTTATGAAATTTTCTATTTATCGTTTTGATCCTGAGAAAGATAAAAAACCATACATGCAAAAATATGACATTGCACTGGATGATAGTGATCAAATGCTACTTGATGCTTTAATGAAGATTAAACAAGCAGATGAAACACTTGCATTGAGAAAATCATGCCGTGAGGGGGTGTGTGGATCAGATAGTATGAATATCAATGGAAAAAATGGACTAGCCTGTGTAACCAAACTGACAGACTTAAAACAACCTGTTGTGATCCGGCCTATGCCCGGATTACCAGTAGTTAAAGACTTAATTGTTGATATGAATCAATTTTTTAAAAATTACCATGACGTTAAACCTTATTTTATCAATAATGATCCCCCACCAAAAACTGAACGATTACAAAGCCCAGAAGACCGTAAAAAATTAGATGGATTGTATGAATGTATTCTTTGTGGAGCATGTACAACAGCATGCCCATCTTTTTGGTGGGGACCCGATAAATTTATGGGACCAGCAGCTCTCCTTCAATCTTATCGTTTTTTGTCGGACTCAAGAGATCAAGGCAGTGAAGAGAGATTAGAATATCTAGACCACGAAGATCGTTTATTCCGTTGTCATAATATTATGAACTGTGCTGATGTTTGTCCTAAAGGGCTAAGCCCAGCTAAAGCGATTTCGGGTATCAAGGAAATGCAATTTAAAAATAAGAAAAAATCTGTACGGAAAATATTTTCTTTAAAAAAGGAGTCCTCATGAACATTGATCAGGTTATACGCTATAAGAGCAGAAGAGGATTGCTTGAATTGGATTTAGTTTTAGCTGATTTTTATAAAAATGATTATCAGGCATTGTCAGATATGAAAAAACAGGTGCTGTTAAATATTTTAAAAAAACAAGACAATGAGCTTTGGAAAATTTTAAGTAAAAAAAATTTAAAAGATTTGATCGATGAGGAAGCCGCCCTGTGATAAATGAAAAGAATATATTAAAAATTGAGTCCGATGTATTTGGTGGATTCTGGCCAGGCATACAGCTATATTATCCCCCAGTAAAATATTCCTCATCAACAGGTGCCTATGAGGATTTAGAAGAAGCCTCAAAGCGTTTCAAAAAACATGCACATCAAACCATTGCACATACTTTGATATTTGACCTTGAGGATGGCTGTCGTAAAAAAGAATTAAGTCGCGAATTGTTAAAACTTGAATTGCCTGGACTCAGACAATCTCGACCTGATGTACAGATCGCTATTCGAATTAATCCTTTTCGAACAGTGGAGTTCGAAAGGGATATTACCTTATTAAAAGTTATCTCGGATGAGGCGGATGTGGTGATGTTGGCAAAAGCAGGCGAAGCGTATGGTTCTGCAGAAGTAAGGGATCTCTCTAGTATCCTTTTAGATTTAAATACTAAAATTACGATACAACCTATTATTGAACATCCTAGGTCATTAAAAATCGTTCCTGACTTGATGACTTATAACACGGTGAAACATGTCGTTTTTGGGATTCATGACTTTTCAAAAGCAATGGGAATAAACATAACCGCAACTAATTGGATTGAAGAATTGAGTTATTTTTTAAACCAAATTATGTTTGAGGCAAGGATCGCGGGTAAAGGGGTGATAGGAGGTGTTGAAACTTTAATTGGTGAGCACGTTATGCCTGAAAAATTTATTGAACCGCACGATGTTAGGAGATGGTTAGATTTACATGGCGATGACGAATCTCGTATTGTTTATCGGCATGCAATGACTGAAGCTGAAAAAGGCCTAACCGGAAAACAAGTGATTCATCCTAGCCATATTCATTTGTGCAAAGTTGCTTATACGCCATCACCTACTGAAATCAATCTAAGAATTCGTATCTTAAAAGCTGCGATTGAGGCTGATGCTTTGTTGGGTGGTGCAATTAAATTTGAGGGTGAAATGCTTGATCCGCCAATGTTTGGTAAGGCACTTCAAACTCTATTAAGGGCGCATGCACTGAGATCTTTAAATCAAGATGATACAGATTTCGCCATCAGTGTATTAAATAAACTTCCAGCTCAAGTGATCCGAGAAAATTGGCCTTATGGAGCGATTTTGTAATGAGCATTAAATGTTTTGATTGGCAATGGAATATTCCAGAAGATATAAATATTGGTTATTTATGTTCATCGATTCATCTTGGATCTGATATAGAAAATAAGTTGGCGATGATTGTTGAAAATGATGAGTCAGGAACCAGTCAGATCACTTTTAAAGAGCTAGCCAAAAAAACAGATCAGTTTGCCCTATGTCTTTTAAGCTTAGGCTTAAAAAGAGAAGATCGCGTATTGATCCGTTTACCTAATTCCCTAGATTATCCGATCTCATTTTTAGGTGCAATGAAAGCAGGTTGCATATCAGTCCCTACCTCAACATTATTGACTGCAGAAGAAGTGGTATACCTTGCCAAAGATTCTTCAGCAACGGCACTTGTTACGGATAAAAAAATGTGGGAATCAATAGATGAGGGCTTGCTTCCTGAACAGTTAAAATTTATTTTTGTGACAGGGTCTGGAAACGTCAAACAATCCAGTAAATTTCAAGTGATTGAACTGCAATCAAAATTAAAAGAAATGGGTGATGTAAACCTGAAGGTTAAAACCAATGCGAATGATCCTGCATATCTGGTTTATACCTCGGGAACCACGGGTTATCCTAAAGGTGTCCTTCATGCGCACCGGGCAATTATTGGTCGACAACCGGCGTCAAAATACTGGTTTGATTTTGAGGGCGAGGATGATCGAATTGTTCACTCAGGAAAATTTAATTGGACTTATGTATTAGGTTCTGGATTAATGGACCCTCTTCATTTAGGCAAAACTATTGTGGTTTATGAAGGGAAAAACCATGCCGATACCTGGATGAATTTAATCCAAAAACATAAGGCTACAATTTTTATTGGTGTGCCCACCATCTATCGTCAAATTCTTCAAAAAACAGATTTTAAATCATCCGATGTCCCGAGTTTGAGGTACTGTATGAGTGCTGGGGAGCATTTATCGGATGAGGTCTTAAATCAATGGGGGGAGAGATTTGACCAAGATATCTATGAGGCTGTAGGGATGTCAGAGTTTTCATACTACTTATCTGAAAATAAATTTAATCCTATTCGACCCGGATCAGCAGGGTTTCCTCAACCTGGTCATGATATAAAATTATTAGATCCAGAAACTTTGCAGGAAGTGAATGTGGGTGAAGAGGGTATGATTTGTGTACCAGACAATGATCCAGGATTATTTCTGCGTTATTGGAATTTACCTGAAGAAACTGAAAAACATATCCATGATGGATGGTTTTTTACAGGCGATTTTGCCAAATATGACCCAGATGGTTATATTTGGTTTTTAGGCAGAAAAGATGACATTATCAATAGTTTTGGATACCGTGTTTCTCCTTACGAAATTGAAAGAGTTTTTAAATCACATCCGGATATAGCGGATTGCGCGGCTATTGGTGAAGAGATTGAAAAAGATAAGTTGTTGGTAGTGAGCTACATCATGCCGCATGAGGGTAAAGATCCTGATCCTAATGATTTATTACAATTTGGACAAAAGCATTTAGCTACATATAAGGCACCGAAAACAATTTATATTACCCATGAGTTTCCGAAAACAAAAAATGGGAAAATATTAAGAAAACTAATTGATAAATCAATAGCCATAAAACAATCAACCCTGCGATAACTAATGATAAAAAATAAAGATATTACCTCTAGTGTTGCTGATGCGCTTCAGTATATTTCCTATTACCATTCAGATGATTTTATTCAAGCAATGACTGCAGCGTATGAGCTGGAGCAATCAAAACCCGCAAAAGATGCTATGTTACAAATCCTTACCAGCTCAAAACTATCTGCTCACGGAAAAAGGCCTTTGTGTCAGGATACCGGTATTGTCACCATATTTGTTGAGATTGGCATGAATGCTGAGCTTGAGGGAGATCAGGCTTTTGAAGATCTTATTAACCAGGGCGTATCCCAGGCTTATTTAAATGTTGGCAATCCATTGCGTGCATCTATCGTAATGGATCCACTGGGTAAAAGATCAAACACTAAAGATAACACTCCAGCGGTCATTCATTCGCGTCTCGTTAAAGGAGATAAAATCTCATTTAGGATTTCTGCTAAAGGGGGCGGTTCTGAAAATAAAGCCCACCTGAAAATGATGAACCCATCCGATGATATTGTGAGTTACATTTTAGATTTAATTCCTCAAATGGGAGCGGGGTGGTGCCCTCCTGGGGTCTTGGGAATAGGTGTGGGTGGAACAGCAGAAAAGGCCGTGATCATGGCCAAAGAGTCTTTAATGGATCCGATTAATATTCAAGAGCTGATTCACAGGGGAGCGACAAATAAAATTGAGGAGCTTAGGCTAGAGCTCTATACCAAAATTAATAAATTAGGCATCGGGGCTCAAGGGTTAGGGGGTTTAACAACTGTTCTTGACGTTAAGATAAAAGATTATCCAACCCATGCAGCTTCTTTACCGGTCGCAATTATTCCAAATTGTGCTGCAACACGCCATATTCATTTTGAACTAGACGGTTCTGGCCCAGTAGACCTTATTCCCCCAAAAATGGAGTTTTATCCCAAAGAGGAATGGCAACCCAATTCAGAGTCAATTCGGGTAAATGTTAATCAAATCACTAAACACGATTTATCCAAATTTAGAGCGGGCGACACCTTGCTATTAAGTGGAAAAATTCTCACAGCTCGTGATGCCGCTCATAAAAGAATTATGTCTCTCATTGATAATGGTCAGGAATTACCGGTCAAAATTAAAGATCGATTTATTTATTACGTTGGCCCAGTTGACCCAATAGGAGACGAAGCCGTAGGACCCGCAGGCCCGACTACTGCGACTCGAATGGATCAATTTACTGAGGAAATGCTGAATCAAGGCATTCTGGGAATGATTGGAAAGGCTGAGCGTAGCCAAGCCACAGTTGACTTGATACAAAAGCATCAAGCGACCTACATGATTGCCGTTGGCGGAGCTGCTTTTTTAGTTTCCAAAGCCATTAAAAAAGCAAAAAAAATTGCTTTTGAGGAATTAGGGATGGAAGCCATTTATGAATTTGAAGTGGAAGATATGCCGGTGACTGTGGCTGTTGATCAGAATGGACGATCCATTCACACCGAGGGACCTAAACAGTGGAAAATAGTAGCTGAATAAAATCAGTTATTTGGGTTTGTACTGATTTTTGGCATAAGCATTAGAGGTTAAGAAGCCCCTTTTTTTTTGATGTTTAAGACCGATCTCTTTCACCCGTTTTCTCCAGAGCACGTAAGATGACCGTATAAGATTTTTTTGCATGATACGCATGACTTCATTTTCAGTGAAGCCAAATTGAGTGAATATTGCATCAAATGGGGTTCGATCTTCCCAAGCCATTTCAATCAACCGGGATAGATCTTCTTTATTTAGCTCAGCTTCATTCATTGAAGCAGGTAAGTTAAGACATTATCATCTTTAACATAAGATTTTAATTGAAGCCATTCTTGAGTTTCGGGGTGATACCAGAGTTCAATATGAAACTTCTCATCCTGATCTCCCAAAGCTTTTAGGGAGTATTTATTGGCCCGAATAGATTTCCCGAGACTGATGATAGGCTCTGTTCCATTGTTAGTAAAGTTGAGGTTGAACAATTTGCCGTCTTGGGGGTTAATAGCCGTCTTTTGTTGAGTAAAGTTAATATCCCAATAGCGAAATGTTTGCATACAGCTCGTGTGCGTTATTTCTTTCTGATTCACAAGAATTTTAAAGTTTGGAGTGGCTTCTATTGTTTTTAAGACAAAGTTGTCTCCGCCATCTTGCGTCTCACTTTGGAGATTGATTAAGCACCCATTTTGATTGGTTTCGGTGGCTTTGTGACGATACTTGTAAGCAGGAATAATCCATAATTTCACATCAAATGCCGCATTACTTTGGACTGTTTGATCATCGACGCTAAAGCGGTGATGACCAATATCTTTATCATTGAGTAATACTTTAAAATTAAATTCTTTCGCGCTCACAAAAGAGGATAAAAGAAGAAGCAATAAGCTGAGAATTATTTTTTGGGTGGCCATGGAAATATCGAATTCGTAGATTGGATGTAATCTTTGTAATGAGGCTTTCGATTGATAATGGTTTCCTCCATCAATCCTGCGCCTGAAAATTTAAATAAAAAATAGCTCATGAGCATTGGAGCAATCAGGATATAGATGTGGCCATACATTAAAGCATTGATAAAGATCCCCCAGACAATCAAGAGCTCGCCAAAGTAGTTGGGGTGTCTGGAGTAGGCCCACAGACCAGTCCGGCAGACCTCACCCGATTTCTTAGTTTTTTTAAATTGATACAGCTGCCAATCGGCAATGGTTTGATAAACAATACCTAATACAATCATCAGGTAGCTGATCGGAACTATAATTCCTTGGGCCATTGAAGTATTTATGGGGTTAAAAATATAATAAAGTGGGTATGAGATAATCAACGCAAGAATCGCTTGAAAAACAAAAATAATAAATAAGCTTTTTACAGCAAAGTTTGGTGAGTATTTTTGGCGAATATCTTGATAACGACTATCTTCAGGCTTATGAGCATTTCTGATACATAAATAAGCAGTTAAGCGGGTAGCCCAAATGATTACCAAAGCAAGTACAATAGTTTGGTTGGTGTTTAAAGGATCAAAATGCGCAAAACAGAGCATATTGATCACGAAAAATAAGCTCCACATCGAATCCACTATATTCACATTAGCTTTAGCCACTGAATAAAGCCATCCAAATAGCCCAAATAACAGCGAAAATATCAAGGCATTCATGTATTCAGGCATTTAAGACACTTTCTTTTTAAATTGGAATAAGAGCGGAGTAATAACTGCCCAGCTGAGAGCAAGTACATACAATGTCATAGTGTTGACCATGTAAATCGCACCTAGTTTTTCCCCGGCAAGATAAGCCAGAGGTCCTCCGATGAGCCCGAAAATCATCTGTAATAGCTTTTTATTACCCAGCCAGGCGAGTGAATGGTTAATTGTTAAGGCAAATGATATCCATAATCCAATAATCCAAATTGGTGAATAATATGTATTAAAATCAATATTATACTGTATAAATTTAAAGTAATTTAGAGAAGTATCATGAGCAAAACCGAGAATAATTGCAGCTAAAATCAGTTTGAAATCAGGGACCATTAACTTCCCATGCCAGTATTGAACTAATATCAGCAAGAGCCCAATCAGAAGCCCATAAAAAGACTCATGCGCCGCCGCCAAGATTAAAATAAACCAAATGCTTTGAAATAAAATGAAATTAATTAACTTATGTTTCATTTTTGAAAGAGATAATGACCAACCATCCACTCTTGACCTTGATCAAAGTTCCAAAGTTCCTCACAGGCCATAAAAAAGATCCTCCAGCGCTGTAACCAGAGTTTGGATTGGTGTTTGCCATAGCAATGATCGAAGATTTTCAAAATTTCATTTCTGTTAGCGTCGGTATTATTTAACCACTCGCGTGCTGTTTTGGCATAATGGTGGCCATCCCAGACCCACTGTTGTTGGATGGTGAGTTGATCCTGAAAGAAAAGAGGTAAATCCAAGGAAGGCATCATCCCTCCTGAGAAAAAGTACTGACTCATCCAGTCGTTTTTATCTTTTATTTTAAATAGATAGGGGTTCGTTTTATGGACAAAGATATGCTTAAAGAATTTCCCGTCTTTGTTGAGCCATCCTGATACTTTACGATATAAAATCTTGAAGTTACGCATATGCTCAAACATTTCCACGGATACAATGCGATCAAATTTTTCCTTGATATCAAATTCAGTCATGTTACAGGTGATAATTTTTATATTGGCGAGTTTTCTTTTTTTTGCTTCACTCAATATAAATTCTCTCTGTGATCTAGAATTAGATACAGCTGTAATACTTGATTTTGGATATTTTTTTGCCATCCACAAGGTCAATGAGCCCCACCCGCACCCCAGTTCTAAGATTGTGTGACCATTTTGTAATTCAGCATGCTCACAAGTGATATTTAAGGCAAGCTTTTCTGCATCATTCAGTGATTGTGTTTGATCGCTCCAATAACAAGAGCTGTATTTTTTATTTTGTCCCAAAGCATAATGATAAAACTCTGCAGGAACTTCATAATGTTGTTCATTGGCTAAATCAGTATCGACGGCTATAGGAGACATGTTCATCTTACTAATGAACTGAATTTTTTTATCAGCTTGTGTTTCACAATTTCCTTGTCGAATTTCTGCAATACGATCTTTGAGTAACTGCCTAATACCAAGACGAATTATCGAGTCAGGAAGAAGAGATTTTTCAGCTAATTTTAGTGAAAATGACATGATGCAAAATTTCCTTGGTTGCTTAAATTAACTTCAAGATTGTCTCATAAATTAATTATTTTTCTTTATAAATGTTACAGGAATCTCTTTCATACATTCTAGAAATGGTGATCCATTCTTTTTAAAATGTTCTGGATGCATTTCTCTTTCTTTGACATTATCTGCATCCTCAAAGAATCCTTTATTGATATTCACAAAAATACCATGAGTCATTTTAACAAGAGATTGCTTTCCTGTTTCTTCATCAATTTCATCGATACAGGTCCAATTATCATCATCAGAATATTTAAATTGTCTGCAATAATTCATACCACTAGAAACTTTATAGTCAAAGAGTTTAGGTAATAATTGTTTTTTTCGAGACATATATGCTGATTGTTCGGTCAATTTATTCATGCCTTTATGAAATCGGAATTGTGTGAACACCCACGATTCATCATCATCATTCATTCCTGGTTTTCTAATAGGACTATGATCTTGATCGTAATAATATATGCAGTTTTCACTGCATGATTCTGTATCTGCATAGGTATGGCAATTAAATGATTGGAGATTTTTATGAGATTCTGCGTAAGCACTCAAAGGGAAGATGGTATAAAAAGCGTATAACAGTAATTTTTTCAACGAGGCACATACCCCTCTCGGTTTCCATCTAAATTATAAATGTTTATCACACCATTTGAATTGGGAACAGCATATCCAGTTGGATTACCTGAGTTATCTCGAATAACACGATCACTATCCCAATTGTTTGGGCTGTTCTCCCAATTGTTAGGATTATTTTCCCAATTGTTAGGACTATTTTCCCAGTTGTTAGGTGAGTTATCCCAATTATTGGGGCTATTTTCCCATGCTGTTCCAGCATTTAAAAATAAAGGTATTAGTAAAAGCAGTGAGACTGGTTTATTCATTTATTTATATCTCGGTTAAAATTGATTTTCTTCTCATCCATCATTAGATAAGCGAATAGAGAATTTATAAAATCTCTAAAATGGCTTTGGTAATGATTTCTATAGCTAATGCTCCAAGGATTAGCCCCATTATTCTTGTAATTACTTTTGAACCTAATGAGCCGATTTTTTTTGATACAACATCAGCATAATTAAATAGTGACCAGATTAGCAAAGATACAACAGCAACTGGAATCACTAATAAAGTTTGATTAATCAGTCCCGGATTAGAGCTGGAGGCGATAATGACATTACTTATAGCACCAGGACCAGCTAGCAATGGAATTCCAAGGGGTACATACGCTATTAAATCAACTTCATTATCAATTACCTCCTCCAGTTTTTTTTGATCACGGCCTTGCATCATGTCGATACCCATTATTAATAACAATAATCCACCACATAATTTAAAACTTACTAAACTAATACCAAAAAAATCAAGGATTGATTGCCCGAGAAAAATTGAAAGAACTAAAACAATAAAAACAGTAAGTGAGATGTTTTTTGCAATTTTAGACTCGTCAACTTTTTTATTTTGTTTAAAAGCTAAATACAAAGGTAAAGCAATCAATGGGTCAACAATCGCTATAAGTGCAGTTGTTTGTTTTATTATTAGTGTCAGTTCTGGAAACATAATTTATTTTAATTTAGTTTGCTTAAGCAGCGAATCTTTGTCCCTACGATACAAACATGAAAAAAAGTAGTAAACTTAGAATATGTATAAAGATACTCGCTTAAGTTACGAAGTTCAATGTATTTAAAATAGTATCAAAGCAAAATAATCAAGTTCTATTGCCAATAAAAATTAAATTATAATGAATCAAAAATACAGTCACTTAAATGTCCAAAATACTTAAAACAAAAGGATTACACAATGATAGCCTTCCTCATGTATGCCAGAGAATAAACAATTCTCAGTTGCAGATAGCGCAAGCTATGCAACGTTAGAAAAGTACAAAATTTTATTAATTTTTGTTTGGAGAAGAAATATGAAGAAAATAGTATTTTTTAAGTATCTATTTAGTATAGTTTTTATGTTTACCTTGGCATTTGCACATGCGGATCCTGTTGTCACAAAGCTATGGGAGAGTAAAGCTGATTTTAAACTTCCAGAATCGGTATTATACGATGAAGAGAATAATATTTTGTACGTTTCAAATGTAGGTGATGGACCTTACACAAAAAGTAAAAACGGCTTTATTTCAAAAGTTGACCTGGAGGGAAATATCTCTGAATTAAAATGGGTTGAGGGCTTAAATTCACCCAAAGGTCTGGCAATGTTTGAAAAAAAACTTTACGTTAGCGACATTGATGAGCTGGTAGAAATTGATATTAATAGTGGTGAGATCTTAAATAAATATAGTGCGCCGGGAGCTAATTTTCTAAACGATGTAACGGTGGATAATGTTGGAAACGTCTACATATCTGATATGTTTCTTGACAAGATTTATCAGTTAAATACAGTCGGGCAGCTTATAACATGGCTCTATACCCCTGAACTTGAGGCGCCAAATGGTCTTCATTACGAGAATGGCCAGATCATTGTCGGCAGCTGGGGTCATTTAACTAATGGTTTTGCTCCATCAGTAGTTGGCCACCTAAAGACAGTCAGTATTGAAAGTAAAAAAATTAAATCACTTGGAAATGCAAAGCCTGTAGGCACCCTTGATGGCGTTGAGTCCGATGGCAATGGAGCGTATTTCGTTACTGATTGGGCCGGCGGCAATCTTCTTCATATCACTGCTGACGGTAATTTTAAGGTAATAGCCAAGCTTGTAAAAGGTGCCGCCGATCATGAAGTTATTTATGAAAAAAATATGATAATAGTGCCTTTAATGAATGATAATAAGTTGGTAGCTTATAAAATTAAGTAAATAAAAGAAATTAAATTTTATGTCAAGATCTGGCATAAATTTTTTTTATAAAAAGCACTGCAACTTAAGTATATTTATGAAAATAATTCAAAGAATTGCCTGATTTTTTGTCGTCTCAGGATCAGAAGTTTTAGTTATTTAGACTTTGCTTTAACCTGTTGGTTATTTCGCCTAAGATATTTCGCTTTTTTCTTTTTTTCTTATCTTTATTAGATAGCAACAAGTCATGTAGCGAATGATTCACATTGTTATTCAGTCAGAAACTCTGACTAAAAAAAATTAATGAGAGTAAAATATTTATTAATGTGAAAAAATAGTATTCAAAAAATGAAAAAACTTAATGAGCATGTAAATACACTAGGAACCGATTTAGTTTTAGGTTTCCACAAACTGGCTCTATTTGCTATTGGAGCAGGAACAGTATGGGCCGCTGGCTGGACATTTTTCGCTATGTTTTCTAAACATCACGCCTCGATCGCCGATCTATTATTGATGTTTATCTACTTGGAAATCGGGGCTATGGTTGGTATCTATTTCAATACTAATCACATGCCTGTTAGATTTTTGTTATACATAGCATTGACGGCTTTGACACGTCATATGGTGGATATTATGAGCCACTTCCCTATAAAAATTGATGAAATGTTAGCAGTAGCTGGAGCTATTTTTATTGTATCCGCGAGTGTACTGATAGTTAGATTTACCAGTGCAAAATTCCCCAGTGATAAAATAGATCAAGAGAAGTAAATTACGATGAGAAATTATTAAAAACTACTTTAAATAAACTATATAACAAAAATCAATAAAATTCAGTTACTTAATCATAGCTTGTAAAGCTCTGATGTATAAAAATCATTTAAGGTGTATTAAGTTTATAAACTAGTCAAAATAGAGTGTGTCGAGATCAATTAAATTTTTATTTACAAACTAAAACATATACCAGAACATACACTGATTAATATAGTAAAAGTATTAATAAAATATATCCCTTGATTAGACTAAAACTTAAGGAAAATAATTGGCGTCCCCAAGGGGATTCGAACCCCTGTTGCCGCCGTGAAAGGGCAGTGTCCTAGGCCTCTAGACGATGGGGACATCATTTAGAAGTCAGTATTCTACTATAAAGTAATAGTAACTACCAACATCTTTGTATGAATTAATTTGAAAAAAATCTTTTGGAATTGAGTCTAACTCAGCTTGTCGTCGGCAATATGATATTTTGGATCTTCGAGTAAATTAACCTCAACCATCTCTTTTGCAGTATCTAATATCTCAAGGCATTCAGGGCTTAGATGGACAAGGTGTAATTTTTTTCCAGCATTTTTATATTTATTGGCAATGTTATCAATCGCCATGATTGCCGATTGATCAGCAACCTTTGATTTTTCAAAATCAATGATTACATTCTTTGGATCGTTCTTGTAATCAAATAATTCTTGAAAGTTTTTAACCGAAGCAAAAAACAAAGTCCCCTCAAGCTGATAAATTTTCCAGCCCCGACGATTAGTTTTGTGATTGACGTTGATTTTTTTGGCATGATCCCAGGCGAAGAAGAGGGCAGACACAATGACCCCAACGATAACCGCTATGGCCAGATCAGCAATGATGGTGATTCCACCAACTAAAAGACCGACCACGATGTCTTTCTTTGGCACCTTGCCAAATAATCTCAAACTTCCCCATTCGAATGTTTTTTCGGCCACCACAAACATCACCCCAATGAGGGCTGCTAATGGAATCATTTCAATCCAGCTCGAGAGAAATAAGATAAATGAAGCTAAGAATATGGCTGCAGCAATTCCTGACAATCGTCTTAGCGCACCATTATTAATATTGATCATACTCTGACCAATCATCGCACACCCCCCCATGCCACCAAAAAATCCGGTCACTATATTTGCCAAACCTTGAGCCATAGATTCTCGATTGGGCCGCCCACGAGTTTCGGTCATGTCGTCAATTAGATTTAAGGTGAGCAAGGTTTCAATCAATCCAATAGAAGCTAACAGAAAACTATAAGGAAGAATGATCAGAATTGTTTGCCAATTCAATTCAATCGCAGGAATATGAAAAAGTGGTAAGTTACCTCCAATAGAGCCCAGATCAGCAACCGTTTTGGTGTCCAAATTAAAATAAATGGTAATAAAAGACACAATGGCAATTGCGCCTAATGGTGCGGGAATAAATTTTGTTATTTTTGGAATAATATAGATTAGTGCAGTAGTAAACAATGTCAGTGCTACCATGGTATAAAGAACTGTTCCAGACATCCAGGTTGATATCCCTAAATCATCGATCACTTTAAAATGATTAAACTGCGCCAGAAAAATCACAATGGCTAACCCATTCACAAAACCCAACATCACTGGATAAGGAACCATGCGAATAAATTTACCCAGTTTGAGAAAGGCAAAAATAAGTTGCAACAGACCCATTAAGATGACCGTTGCAAATAAATATTCCACTCCATGATTGACAACTAAACCCACCATGACTACCGCAAGCGCCCCTGTAGCTCCTGAAATCATCCCAGGCCGCCCGCCAAAAAGAGAGGTGATGAGGCAAACGATAATCGCAGCATACAATCCGGTTAAGGGAGAAACTTGAGCAATTAAGGCAAAAGCAATTGCCTCTGGAATCATAGCTAAAGCTACAGTCAAGCCACTGAGGAGGTTGGTTTTTATTTCACTGGTCGAGTAACTCATTTTGCGCTTTCATTTATTGAACCAAAATTTTACACGGTTATACATTAGTTTTATGCTTGATTTTAATTTTCAAGCGAATATCATCAAGGCATGAAAAGAAATTTTAGGTATGGTTTGATCGCTTTTGTAGTGATTTACATTGCACTAGTGTTTATCAACCCAGTGATGTGTCAAAAGATATTTGGTGAGGGCAGTGCGATCTGCGAAGTGACCAGCCGAGGTTAATCAGTTAATCTCGTTTTAACTGGACTAAGCTCGGCGTGACTTGAGCATGCAGATTTTTTAAAAATTCTAGAGTATCTTCTGGAAAATCAATTTTTTCAAAATAGCGGGAAACAAGAGGGCAAATCGAGTTTTTGTTACTACTATTAGTAAATTCATCTTTTACTGAACTCACTCGACCCTCTTCATCAGCTTTGAAAATATTTTGTTGCGACCAAATATCTCCATCAATACTTTTGACGTCGTAGCCAACAAACTTTGTTTGATCTTCCAAAACGTATGCGGATACTCTTGCAAATGCAGTTGTCTTGAGTTGTTCAGCTAAGTAATTCACAAAATAGACTTCAAGGTCATCAGTAATCCCCTTACCGCCGTTCACTTCATGAAACATCCCAGTAAATAAAAGGTACTGTGTTTTTGCATCACAAAAGGTGATCACTTTGTTTACTGCCTGATGCTCCACAATAGTTTTGTTAAACGACAGGGGAAATGACTCTTTAAGGTATTTAAAATCTTCATTCATATCTTGTTTATGCTCGCTTTTTAATTTTATAATGACCCAAGTAAAGTTAATAAGTTTAATCATTACATATAACTGTCATAGATCATTGCTATATTTATCATATAATTGGAGATTAATGCAATAATTACATGTCATTCTTAAATTTCGGTAAAGGTTTATGGTGTGAAAAGACTTATTATAAAGTTCGTAATTTTCTTTTTAATTCTGATCTGGTTTGCGATTAACTATAAAATCGTTTCAACCATTTATTGCAATTATTTTTGTGAAGCTCCTAAGTCCATGGTTGAAGAGGGCGAGGTTGATTATGAATCTATGACCCCTGAAGAATTACAGGAAGCGTTTGAAAAACTTCAACAGGAAAGAGTAAACTAGCAATAATATTTTTCAATAACTCTCAGCGATTTATTCATTATGGAAAAAATTATTACAGAAATTGCAGAAAATCAGCTGATGTGGAAAAAGTCTTTGATCGCATCACTCATCATAGCAGTCATTCTTTTTCTGATGCGGGATCGTTTTTTTTCTGAATTTTTGATTGCATTACTGACTGCGCTCAATTTTTTTATTTTATTTTGCATCCCTTATATTAGTATATTTAAAGAGAAAAAATCAAAAGAAGGTAAATTGATGGTAATCGCGTTTCTGCTTTCTTTATTTCTTGTTAATTACTTTGCCTTAACAACGATCTCCAGTTTAAATTAAAACAGATGGGCGCTGATTGTTGTATTAACTATATAATTAATCCAAAATCGAGCGATAAAGAACTCAGTCAAATCCTCGGGAAGGGTATGGATCATGAGATTGAAGTTGGTGATTCAGACCAGTCTGAATCAATCCACTCAGTTTGTTAAGCTTGAAGGGTAGATCTCTCTGGATTATAATTTTATAGATATTAACTGATTCGCTACAGATATGGCAAAAAAGCATGAGATACAATTCCTAGTTGAACAAATCTACCAAACCTATCACGAACTGGAAGATGGTGCTGTTGCCGACTATATCCCCCAATTAAGCCTAGCCAACCCTGAACACTTTGGAATCTCTGTTTTAAGTGCGAAGGGTAATTTTTTCGAGTACGGAGATACTAATCAATTATTTACTATTCAGTCAATGTCAAAACCCTTGGTGTATGGCATGGTATTGGAAATCTTCGGTAAGCAAGAGGTTGAAAAAAAGATTGATATCGAGCCAAGTGGAGAGGCATTTAACTCTATTGAATTACAACCACAAACAAATAGACCTTACAATCCAATGGTAAATGCTGGCGCTATTACTGCAACCGGCATGTTGTTTAACAAGTATGGAAAAGATTCTATAGATTTTATTTTGGAAAAGTTTAGTCAAGCTGCGGGAAGAAATTTAGAGATAGATATGGAGGTCTATCATAGCGAATCATCAACGGGCCACCGAAATAGGGCCATTGCATACTTGCTTCTTAACTTTGATATGATCCCTGATTATGTAGTGCAAATCTTAGAGATCTATTTTGCTCAATGCTCAATATTAGTCAATTGTCACGACCTTGCTACTATATCCGCTACGATAGCTAACCTGGGTGAAAACCCACAAACCAAAAAAGAGGTTTTTAGTATCGATGCTATTAAAGATATGCTATCTGTCATGTATACATGTGGACTCTATGACAATACAGGTAGGTGGGTTAATGAAGTGGGTATACCTGCAAAAAGTGGCGTTTCTGGTGGAATTTTTGGTGTTGTAAACAGGCAATTGGGTATAGCTACATATTCACCAAAATTAGATTTTTTTGGCAACAGCAGTCGTGGCATCGCCGCATTTCGAATGCTTTCAAAAGAGCTTGGACTTCATGCGTTCGATTGTATGAATTCGGGGTCAAACTTCCTTTCTACATTGCTCAAATGAATTATTATAATTTTTTATTGAGTGAATTGACCTCAAGCCTTTTAATCCTTAAGATCAAATAAAGTTATTAATTTTATCGAGTAGGTTTTATTGTCGTGAAAAAAATATTTTATGGTTTGCTGATTGTTGTTGTAATTTTATTAGCAACATTTTTTTACTTTAAAAACAATATTGATGACATCGTTAAACAACTTATTATCAAACAAGTATCAGAAGTAACTGACACTGCTATAAAGTTAGACTCGGTCAAGCTTAACTTTAAAGAAGGGGCGGGAAGCTTAAATGGTTTCCAACTCCCTAACCCTAATGGATTTCAGACACAGTATGCCCTGCACTTCGATCAAGCTGAATTAGACCTGGATGTGTCAACCATTCTTGATGACACCATAGTTATTGAAAGGGTATTTATCAGCGGAGCTGATCTTATTTACGAATATCGAGAAGGTCAAACTAATTTTCTTGAATTAAAAAATACGGTAAATAAAAATTTAAAAATACAATCCATTCAGAGCTCGGCCCCAAGTTCAAAAAATAGTGAAGAAAAAAAAACAACCCAAACTAAACCTGCAACCGAAAAAAAGGTCATCATTAATTCATTTGAGATGATTAACACCGCTGTTGAAGCAGCTATCCCCTTTGCATCAAGCCAGACCCTTTCTTTCATATTACCGAACATACAGTTAAAGAATATTGGAGTCAAAGAAAATGGAGTCGGCGTGAGTCAGTTAGCTGCTCTCATTATCGATATGCTTGAAATTGACCTCAAGAAGATGACCAATTTTGATAACTTAGTTCGTGATCTAGAAAAAGATTTAAAAAAATCTATTGAAAAAGGAACTGAAAAGATTCTCGGCGATATTAAATCTGATATTGAAGATTTAGATGAGATAAAAGATCTAAAAAAGCTTAAAAAATTAAAAGATCTTTTTTAGTCATCGATTATTCTTAAGTATTTTAAATACAGTTAGTGGAAAATTAATTCAACAATTGAAAAATCATCATCCAGAGGCCCAGCATTATCTTTCAACTGTTTAATTTTTTCATAAATACTTTCAGACTGTAATTCATCCACGCTATTAAATTTTTCATTCACCAGGTCTGTAAAATCCTCAAGAGTCATTTCCTTATCTTCCGCTGTGGTTATTTCATAAACCCCATCACTAAAGACATATAATTTATTTCTAGCAGTTAATTGGACTTGATCCTCAACAAAATCGATTCCATCAAAACATCCGATAGCAACCCCCTTTGTTCCGAGCTTTGTAAGCTTAGGTGTTGAGTTAGGATGATCCTGCCTTAGAATGATTGCATGAGGATGGCCTGCAGATCCGAACTTGATAGTTTGATCACCTTTTGAATAGACTCCATACCAGATTGTGAAGTATTTTAGATTCTGTTGCTCCATGGGAAAGGCTCGGTTCAGTGCATTTAAAACTGATGCGGGGCTATGAAAGTTGGTATCAGTTAAAGATTGCGATCGAATTAAATTAAAAGCAGAGATGCAGAGCATTGCCGCACCGACACCATGGCCACACACGTCAATTAAATAAATGGCCATATGATCGTCATCTATGTAATGGTAGCCAAAGGCATCGCCTCCAAGGGCCGAGGATGGAATATGCTGCCAAGATGATTTTATTGTATCCTGATCAAGTTTTTGCGGTAGAAGGCTTTGGATGTAAGATGCTGCCTCATTAATCTCATCAGACAAGGCCCTTTGGCTCTCAATTAACGCCTTTTTTTGTCTAAACAACTCGACATGCGATGCGATTCTAGATAGAGCGATAGGGGGGCTGACAGGCTTTGTGATGTAATCAACCGCACCCATTTTTAATCCTTTTTCCTCATCTTCGCTCTCATTTTTAGCCGTTAGAAAAATAACAGGAATATCCGATGTAGCTGTCGATTTCTTTAGCGCATCACAGACCTGGTATCCGTCCATCTCAGGCATCATAATATCCAATAAAATCAAGTCAGGGAGGGGAGAGGTTGCAGCAATTTCAAGACCCTTCTTGCCATTAGTGGCTGCCTTTACTTTATAAGCATTGTTTAATATACCGCTCATTAGGGTGATATTTGAGGGTGTATCATCAATTATAAGAATAATGGGTTTGTCTTGGGCCGTATTTACCATGCGATATTTTTCTTTACCATTGTTGCTGCAGTGTCATAGTCAAAATTTTCAATGGAGTCTTTGATGAGTGAAAAAACCTCCTCGCCGAAGAGGCAACTTAAATCATGCTGGAACGTATCTAGTAACTGATTTGCCTCCGTGTCATTATTTTCTAAGTACTCTGATAATTTATCGACAGTAACCTTTACGGACTCAAGATTTAAGGGTTTGGCAACATTATTATCGGTATCTTTGTTGATATCAGAAAGCGCTAATGAAATATTTTTTGTAACATTCGTCAATTCAATTTCGCAAAAATGTAGATCATTGTTAAAAACTTCATCATCATATGGTTTTGTAAAATAGCCTTCAATTTTTGCCGCAATTTCTTGCAACTGCATCGCTCCAATACTTGCCGCCGTTCCTTTTAAGGTGTGTGCCAATCTTTTTGCCAACTCATTATCCTTATTTTGCAGCGCATCCTTGATAGCATCGGTTGCTTGGCTTTGGTCAGCAACAAACGTTGTCAACATTTTATTTAATAATGACTGTTTTCCTGCAACTACCCTTAAGGCAGCTTTGATATCAATGCCA
>JAQCBB010000068.1 GCA_027621535.1 Pseudomonadota bacterium
TTGTTCTTGATGGGCCCAGTAATATTTCACTCCTGTTGCATCTGAAAATTCTTTTGAATACTCTGTCCAGACTTCTTTCTGAGCTTGAAAAGTCTCTTCGTCATGGCTTTCAAATTTTGAAAGCAAAATTGTCATTTGTTCCATATTTATCTCCTTTTAAGACAAATATACTAAAAATGAATTCTGGCAGCATGAAAAGTTGTTAAATAATTGTTAAACAGTAAATGTGTATTGTTAGGAATAGCTTTTTCCTAAAAATTAAAGTAATCGTTATAAGTCTTGCTATGCAATAATGACATAATGTTTGATGTTGAATTAAAGATAAAAACTATTCCTAAGGTTATTGAATTAGCTAAACCAGAACTCCTCAAAGTCATTGACGGTTGGTCAGTGTCTTATTTAGCTGGTATGTGGAAGGGCGTTGAAGAAGATAGCGTCGAGATCTCTATTGTCTGTAATGTAGATAAATCTAAAGAAGTTGTTCAGGTAATTTTAAAAGCAGCTACTGAACTGGGTGAAGAGACCGTTATGGTTGGCAACAACTTTATCCAAGTTCCCAAAGCTTAAAATTTTGTAACTGTAAGAAGATAAAACACGTACACTATTGTTATAGTTTAGAAATTCTGGACAGGGTTTCTAAATTTGTAAAAGAGGGGGAGTCAAGCACCCCTCTTTTTTTATACACTCTCATGCTTTTCTTGAAACACAAATAAGTTTATAAAAGTAGTAATAAGAAATCGATTGTTTAAATTACCCCAGATACAGAAAAAGAGAGAATGAAAGGTTCTCTCTTCTACTGTTTGAAGCTTATAGTGTTGCAACACTAATTCTTAAAAAGACAGCTTCTAAATAGATGTTACAGTTGTTCACTTTAAAAGAGTAAGATATTTTTAATTTAATTTACCTTGCACACCGAAGGCAGACAATTCTTAACTGTTAACGACTCCATACTCCCAGTTAAGGATGCCACCAATATCAAATACATTGGTATAGCCAAGATCTACAAGTTTTTTAGCAGCTTGAGCACTCCTGTTACCACTTCTGCAATAGACAAAAATCTTTGCATCTTTATCTGGTATCGCTACTTCAAAGTCAGTTTCAATGGTGCCAAGTGGAATTAACTGTGCACCCTCAATGTAGCCAGCTTTAAACTCACTCGGCTCTCTAACATCGACTAATTTAATACTCTTATCTTCTTGAAGTTGTGCATAAGCAGTTGCTTGATCTAGTTTTTCATAACCATTTGTAAAAAATGTGTTGAACACAAAATATGCAATAACTCCAACTAATAATACATTTAAAAGCGTGTTTAAGTTCATATCTAAGTTGAATATAATATTGTCACTAATTTATATGTTAATTTTTCTTTCACAACGGCAGTTTTTAGTTAAGGTAATTCATCTAAGGAGAGAGTGAAAATATTTGTAGAATCTATTATACCTGTTTTCACGACTCCTCTTTCCGAAAGTTCTTTCAATTAATTTGAGTTAACAAAAGTTGTTAATTGTGATACATTGAACTTAATGTTTAAGAAATTAATTGAATTAGAGAAAAAAATATTTTCAGCTCCTTATAAATGGCTTGTTAAAAAAGGTATAGTAACAATATTAAAAACATCAAAAAAGATTTACAGAACAGCTGAAGATTTTTACGAGAGTAGATACGACGGACCATTTGACGAGAGTCCAAATATTTCTTAACTATTAATATAGTAAATTAAAATATTTCTGTAGGAGAGGCTCATGAACAACATCCTTACTTTTAAAAATATTGAAAATAGCAATAACTACTATTTAATAGAGTTTGAGGATAGCTTGGTAGCTGTAGATCCACCTAGAGATGCTTGGAGAGTTATTCACTATGCAGAATCTATTGGGAAGAAGATTACCCATGTACTAGAGACCCACATTCACAACGACTATCTCACAGGAGCTTTTGAGATTAAAGAGAGATATAAATCTACCCACGTAGTACCAAATGAAAAAGTTACATTTGATCATGTAGTAGCCGATGAGAGTTTTACAATTGAATCTAATCAATTCAAAATTTCAGCTTTTCATACTCCTGGTCACACATATACACATGTCTCATACAAGCTCTTTGAACACAACACTCTCGTTGCAGTGTTTTCAGGTGGTTCCGTTACGTCTGCTGGTGTTGGAAGAACAGATTTAATCTCTGAAAAAGACACTCCAGTGTTAACAAAGCATCAGTTTGAGTCTAAGAATTTATTTTTAACGTTTGATGACAATGTACATATACTTCCAACACATGGACAAGGAAGTTTCTGTAGCGTAAGCAGCAAACCACTTCCAGACTATCCAACAATGCAGTCCCTAAAAATCGACAATACCTTATTAACTGTTGAATCAATGAAAGAATTTGAAAGGCAGTTACTTGATTCACTTGGTGCATATCCAACCTACTTTGGAACGACAAATGCTTTTAATACAGGAGAGTCTAGATTAATTAAAGATATTAAAACCCCTATTGTCACAACAGACCTCGAACTTCTTGAAGGTCTAACAATTATTGACACTTCTATAGATAAAGATTTAAGAGTTGAAAACTCTTTAAAAATCCCCCTCAGTAAGACATTTTCTTCTTATGTTGGGTGGGTAGTAAGTAGTGAAACAAACATGGCTCTTGTCTTTGAAGATAAGTTGTTTCATCAATATAATTCTGCAAACCTTACTTCTATTGATAATTTAGCACAACTAGAACATGATGAAATAAGCAAGGCATTGGTAGCTTTGTATAGGATAGGTTTTGAACAAATTGTATACCTTGTTCCACTATCTCAACTTAAAAAAACTAAAGTCTCAACAATTACTAAAGACACTTACAACAATGAAGAATTCTATGACATAAGAGAGCTCAACGAAAAATCTAGTAGTGAAGAGTTCACATTTGATACATTGTCTCGTTATTTTTATCAACATAAATCTTTACCAAATGAATTTATTAAATCAAATATTTCTAATTTATCTTGCGGAAGTGGTTACAGAGCTGGTTTAATTAGCAGCATTCTTGCACCAGAAATAGAAACAAAAATTTTAAAAGATACTTCCATCGATTTCTCTAAAAAATAAGGTTAATTTTTTTCCACATTAGTAGCATTACTGCATGCAAAAGATAGCTGTTGTTGGTGCAGGCATCATTGGTTTATCTACCACACTTAAATTAAATCAGAATGGACATAATGTAGAGCTCTTTTCTAAAGATAACCCCACAGAGACAAACTCTTCTTATGCAGGAGCTATTTGGGATGGTACTTTTAAAGAAGGGGTATATCGTGAGTGGTCAGAAGTTTCACTTCTGCAATACATACATGATGCAAAGTCCAAAGACTCCGGAGTAACCCTAAAAGAATTACTACAGGTGTATAGAACTGAAGTACCAGAACCATGGTTTAAAAACATTGTGCCAATGTTTCAAGTTATTTCTGAAAAAGATAAACCTTATGGAACAAAAGAAGCACATTATTACAGTGTTCCCCATATCAATCCTAAAAAGTATTTAGAGTTTTTATTTGAGAAAGTTTCTAAAGCCAACACGATAGTCTATAGAGAGTTGGAAAATTTAGATGAATTAATTGAAGATTTTGATATTGTCATAAACTGTTCTGGTTTAGGTGCAAGAGAGTTGGTCAAAGACCCAACCATGTACCCAGTCTTTGGACAGCTTCTCTTGTCTGATTCTATAAACATAGAACATTCTTATATGGACGATGAAGATTTTACATATTACTTTTCTCATGAAGATCACGTTGTATTTGGTGGCGTAGCACTTAAAGGTAAAGAGTTTTCTAAAGACCAGGAAAATATTTCAGCAGAAATTACTCAAAAAGTGCAAAAAATTTTGCCACAATTTAATGAATCAAAAATTTCAAAAATCCAAACAGGAGTTAGACCTGGTCGTAAAAGTGTTCGATTTGAAACTGAATTCTTTGAAAATACTACAATCATTCATAATTATGGACACGAAGGTCTTGGCTACACTTACGCTTGGGGTTGTGCTTCTTCAGTAGTTGAAAAACTTAAGTAAAACTATATTCAATGATTTTTTAAAATTCACAAAAACCTTTCATTAAAAACTGTTAATAAAAATTTAATTATAATAACTACCGATAAATCTCAAAATATTGTACTTTTATACCGTTA
>JAQCBB010000069.1 GCA_027621535.1 Pseudomonadota bacterium
TAAAAGGTAAAATTCCTTTAATAATTCTTCCAACAATAACACCCAAACAATCCAGCAAGGGTATGGCTACCAACCACAAGCATGTGACAGGCTTAATAAGCTCATCTGAGGATTGCGAATAATTTATGCATGTCCAGGCTACAAAAAAGCCTAAGAATGTTGAACCATTGTCACCTAAAAACACCCTTCTTTTGGTGCCCAAAAATCCAAGATTGTAAAAAAGGAAGCCAATGATGCTACCCACTGCAATAACCAGAGAATAACTAGCAACATTGAATCCAGATGCAATTTGGAGACTGATAAGCGCAATCAGAGCAAATCCAGCACATAAACCATTTATTCCATCAATCATATTAAAAGCATTAATCATGCCTACAACTGCAAAAACCGTGAAAGGCACTCCCCAAAAACCAAGCTCTAAATCAATTCCAAGAAATGAAACATTCAGATTTTCAATATAGACTTCCCCTAAAAAAATTAATGCTAATGTAGTTCCGCTTTGAATAAATAATCTCTTCGAGGCACTCATTCCATATGCATCATCTATCAGAATAAGAACCTGAAGCAAAAGGGCAATTGCAATAAATGCAGTTGTAAAAGGGGAGAATGAAAAGAATTCATTGGGGCCTGATTCAATCAAGAACGAATCACTTATTTCTTCACCAGATGAATTTATCTCAACAATTCCAGAGTTATTTACTTTGTATGTTTTTACCTCTCCGCTTGGCAAAGTAACATTAAAAATCTCATCACTTATTTTAGAAATATTGATAGATTTATCTGATACGGATCCAAAATTAATATCATATGTTTTAGATTCACCGATAGTGTCTTCTTGTTGAGTAATATTTAATCTAAAATTTTCTTTCTCACCAATATTTTCTTTTTTAACGCTTAGCTTTTTTGAATATCCAATTTGAGTTGAGATTTGTTTTTCAGCTGAACTGTTTAGTGATAGAGCATCAAACTGAAAATCATATTTATAGTCAACCAAAAAAAGTAGCAGTAAAGTTGAAAATAGCATTGAGGCATGAATACTTAAACCTCCAATCAATGGCGTTGGTCTAAAATGAAATTTTCTGCTTTTGTCAGGAATATCAATAAGAAAGTTGTTTGATCTCGAAAGATTTCTAAGATATCCAGTGAATACCACTGAAGCAAAAAAGCTTAAAAACAAAAGAGTGACTGCTATACTAAATAACATAATTTATTTTAACTGACTTTTAATTTTTACAGGTACTTATGAAAAAATATTTATTAAATTTTTCCATTTTTATTATTTTATTTTCATCTAATATTGCTGCTATTGATCTGAATGATCTTCAAATAGAAGAGGGATTCCAAATTTCTGTGTTCGCAGAAAATCTTGACTCACCCAGGCAGATGGTTGAGGGAAGTGAGGGCACAATTTTCGTAGCAGAGAGAAATGGGCAGATTATTGCATTAAAGGATTCAGATAATAATGGGCAGGCTGACTCTAGAACAATCATTGCAAAAAATCTTTCTTATTCAACAGGAATCAGCCTTTTTGATGGTGATTTATATTTTTCTGAAATAAGCAAAATATGGAAAATTGAAAACATAGAAGAATTTTTAACCAGACAATCCTCATCAAGCGAAGTTCCCAAAAAAACTCTTGTTGTTGATAATTTGCCTCAGGATACTTGGCATGGTTGGAAATGGTTAAAACATGATAATGAGGGAAGTCTATATTTCAATATAGGAGCCCCATGTAATGTCTGTTTATCTGATAATCCTCAATATGCTTCAATTTTAAAGTATAAAAATGGTGAGTTTAGTTATGTTGCTAAGGGGGTAAGAAATAGTGTGGGATTTGATTTTCATCCAATATCAAAAAAACTATTTTTTACTGATAATGGAAGAGATTGGCTTGGTGATGATTCGCCATCATGCGAATTAAACAAAGTTGATCTAGAGGGTCAGTTTTTTGGCTTTCCCTATAAACATGCCTCAGATGTATATGATCCAGAGTATGGAAATAAAAAATCTGGATATGATTTTATTGATCCAATCTTAGAATTAGGAGCTCATGTAGCTCCAACTGGCATAAGTTTTTATGAAGGTGATATGTTTCCAGAAAAGATGAGAAATAATTTGTTTATTGCCCTGCATGGATCTTGGAACCGATCTGAAAAAGTAGGTTACAAAGTTCTGCGGGTTGAATTTGATGAAAAAGAAAATGTAATTTCATCAACTGAATTTATTTCTGGTTGGCTTAAGGATGGAAAGGTAAGTGGACGTCCCTCAGCTCCATTAATTAGAAGTGATGGTAGTTTTCTTTTATCTGATGATAAAGCTAATGTTATTTATCGCATAACATACTCATCATAGATGCAAAACTTAGATTCCTTTGTTGAAGTGGCTAAATCTGCTGCATTGCTGGCAGGTCAACATATCAAGGATCAAAAAAACAAAGACTTAGAAATTCTTCTAAATGAAGGTAGAGACATTAAATTGCAATTGGATGTTGATGCTGAAAAAATTATTAAAGAATATCTAAGCTTAAATAGCGTTTTTCCAATACTCGCTGAGGAGTCAGGCATCAGCGAGAAAATTGATCAATTGTATTGGGTGGTTGATCCTTTAGATGGCACCTCAAATTTTTTAAGGAATATTCCAATTAGTTGTGTATCCATAGCTCTGATGAACAACTTGGAGCCTATTCTAGGAGTAATATATGACTTTAATAATAACGATTTATATTTTGCACATAACGAGTCGCAAGCATATTTAAATGATGCAAAAATCTATGTTTCTTCAACTTCCTTAAAGAGCGATGCTACTCTTGTTACTGGCATACCAGCAAAAAAAAATTATTTAGATGAAGAATTTAAAAACATGATTGCTGATTTTCAAAGCTGGAAAAAAATTAGGATGATTGGATCAGCTGCAATGGCCTCAGTTTATGTTGCTTCTGGAAAAGCAGATGCTTATTCAGAAAATGGAATTTTTTTATGGGACATAGCCGCTGGTGCAGCAATCGTGAAATCAGCTGGTGGTAAAGTTAGCTTGCAAAATTTCACTTCTGACTACAGAGTTGATGCTACATTTACTAACCAAAATATTTCATCTTAATTAATAATGATCAGTTCACTATGAAAGGATTAGTTTGGCTTAGGTCTGATCTTAGAATAGATGATAATCCTGCATTGAATGCCGCAATCAAAAAATGTGATGAGGTGGCTGCACTTTATATCTTCTCTCAATCTCAGTGGGAAATTCATAGTGAATCAAACGTTAAACATGAATTCTTGCTTAAGAATTTGTCTCAATTGAAGGATGCGCTTGAAAAATTGAATATTCCTTTAATAGCAATGAACTCTGATACATATAAAACTTTGCCTCAAGATTTATCCTCATTTGCGGTTGAGAAGAAAATTAATCATGTATTTTGCAATCATGAATTTGGAATCAATGAGACCAAAAGAGATCAAAATTCAGCAGTTCTTTTGAATAAAAACAATATTCAATTTTCTTCATTTAATGATCAAGTTATCTATGAGCCAGGTTTTCTCAAGACTGGGCAAGGAAACCCTTTTTCAGTTTTTACACCTTTTAAAAGAAGATGGATAGAAAACTTTGATATGAATTTTCTAGAGATATCAAAGCCAACAAAGCTTAAAAACAAACCTTTTATTAAAAGTGATTTATCTGTATTAAAGTTTATTAAAACTCATTCAGCCAATATCGATCTTTGGCCGGTAGGAGAAATCGCTGCTCAAGAAAAGCTTGCAAGTTTTCTTCAATCAAAAGCTAAGTCCTACAGTGAATCAAGAAACTCTCCAATTATTGATGGCACAAGTAGAATTTCTCCTTACCTAGCGCTTGGTATCCTATCCCCTAAAAGATGTATTCTTGAGGGATTAAAGCTTAATAATTTTGAGCTTACATCAGGTAATAAGGGAATATGCAAATGGATTGATGAAATTGTTTGGAGAGAGTTTTATAGAAACATAATGCATTCCTTTCCAAAAGTAAGCCAAAATCAACCCTTTCAAGACTATACAAAATCTATTAAGTGGCGATATTCAATTATGGAACTTGAAG